>JAVBOE010000089.1:0-43027 GCA_031550925.1 Bacteroidales bacterium
CCGTGAGCATGGAAGACGAAATTATCTTCTTTAAGGAATTAAAACCCGAAGTATTGGGGCGGTTGTTGTATTTCCATAAAATACACAACATCGAGTTAAATCGCCCTACGGGAAGCAATGATACGCTAAGCGCCAGCAAACGGCGTAACCCGTCAAGCATCCAGTTAAAGACTCCGCTTAGCTCAGCCTCGATTATCTTTTTTGCCAGCTCCGGATCTTGCTCTTCTTCGGGTATGGTTTGGTTAAAGGGGATAATGATGAACCTGCGAAAGAAAGCGTTGGTCTGCTCTACTTCTTTGGGTAGCTCATTACAGTTAAACATCAGCCTGCCATAATCGCGCATAATAAAAGGCTTACCATAGATTTGCCTTGCTTCAACAGGCTCTCCGCTTACCAGCTGCTTAAATATAGAGGCCTCCAGCTTTCCGTTAATTTCGGAGGCGTAGTTGAGCAGCTTGTTGGATAGCTCTGCCCGCTGGTAGCTATCATATTTAGTCAGGTTTTGGAGGGAATAGGAACATATATTCTCTTCGCCCAAAAGTGCGTTTACGACCTCAAAGAATACGCTTTTTCCGTTTGCTCCGCTACCATAGAGGACAAGGGCTTTCTCCAGCTTTAGGTGCTGAATAAACAGGTACCCTAAGTATTCTGCTAAAACTCTTTGACAGTCGAGGTTAGGTAGTACCCTGTTCAGGTAGTTATGGAACAGTTTACAGCTTGCGTTAGGGTCATACTCAAACGGTAGCTGGTACTTTAAGAAATCTTCTCGTTTTGGCTCTCTCAACCGTTGAGAAATAGCTGTTATCTCAAAGGTTCCGTTTAGCAGGTTAATCAATATATTTGCTTTTGTCTCAAGAGTAGGAAGGTTGGACTCGGAGAGAAACTGCTTATACAGCTCATCTTTGAACTGATGGTATTTGGCATCAATAATAGGAACTCCCATCTTAATAGCAGCATCAGCCAAGAAGGGCTTAAAATCGTCTGCATTGACAACCTGCCAGTACTTGCCATTGTAAACGTAAATAAAGCCGTTTTTGGTGCATAGTCCCCAGCTGTTTTTCACGGCTGCCTTTGCTATTTCATCAATAGCAATAACCACATAGTGCTTTTTTGACAGCTTAACTTCAGCCTCAAGCTTGGCATGCTCACGAAAGTTAACCGGCTCTATTTGATTTAGTAGATCGGTCAGTACATGCTGATAAGACTTGCCAGCCAATGTTTCCTGCTTAACCTTCTGCTTCAAGCGATCTGCTTTCTCCAGCTCTTTACCGATTAAATCGATGTACCCTCCAACGGCACTTGTTCTTAGCTTCTCCATTTTAGTATAACCTAACTAGCGTTTTTTACTGCTACACTTCTCTTACGCTTAGGGTTGGGCATGGCCAATATATCGGCCAAGTTGAACAGATGCTTGCTGCTCCCTTTGTTAATAGGGGTTACCATGCCCGATTTAATGTAGGAGCTGAGGGTTTGCAGGGTTATTCCCCAGATATCACATACTGTTGATGAGTGAACGTAGCACATGGAGAACTTATCCAAGATTTGTTCTTTGACCAACTTCGCCATGGCAGCTGAAAGAGCAGCCTGCAGCTCGCTTCTATCAATTTCGTATACGTGTTTTACCATTATTATGTAATTATGTTTTACTGTAAAAAAGAAGGCTACAACCTTACAGTATGCCCGAGAGCAGTTGGGTTGTAGCCTTGTAAGGAGTGTTACCTCCTTTATATGTCTTTGATTACTTGTCGTACTTTTTCCCGGCGTACTGTGGGAACAAAAGTAGAGTACAAGTAAATACTATCAAAGGTTTTTGAGGTTAGTGTTTTGACATGGTTTAAACATTCGCTATAAGTGTCGTATAGCTTAATGTTTATGCTGGTTCAATGTTAAGCGTGGAAACAATGATTCGATAAAAGATGTAGCGCTTATAAAATACCGCTCTATCGTTTAAAAAACGAGGAACTATTTTGAAAGAATTACAACCATTATTTCTGTATATTTCTAGAAAGTACCCTTTTTAGGGTATGGTAAGGAAGTAATGCGCTTAGTGTTTATAAGGGTTTCAGACTAAATTTCCTCTAGCCCTATTTTATGAATAGCTAGAGTAAAAAAGTATGCTTTTAGAGAAGCCTTAGACCTTTTTGACCCCTAGCCCGACCTTTGTCTAACTCAGGTTCTTTAAAGTATGGGTCGTCCTTTATTCTCAAAGCGTTTGCCTTTCGGGTCACTCCGATATAGCGTAGTAAGGTATCCATCTTAGTATGTCCCGATATAGCCATTAGGAAGTATAAGTCAAAGCCAGCAAAGTACATATTAGTAAGGCAACTTCTTCGTCCAGTATGGGTTGTTATTAGCTCATATTTTTGGCAAGTTTCTCCTTTCTTCCTATACCCTTGCCTGTTATCAAAAACCTCTTTTGTAATACCTGCTTTCTCACATACAATCTTTATGTAATCGCGAAGCTTCTGCTCCGAGATAATTGGAGGTAACGAACCCTCATACTTCTCTAAGGTTTTCTTTACCTGCCAATGTATGGGAATGTACACGGGCTCTTTAGTCTTATCGGTTTCTGATACAATAATCAAATCTCCATCTACGCTATAGTTTACTTTCTCGTAATCGGATACTCTTAGAGCTGTTCTACATCCGATTATTAAGTGGTCTCGTGCTCTATCCAGGTATCCGCTTAGAGGTAAGTCAAAAATAGTATTAATCTCGTCCTCGTCAAGATAGACAGGTTTGCTTTGATAGGAAATTGATTTAAACTCTTTAGTTTGATGAATTTTTATATCCGTTTTTCTTTCAATATTGGCTAGGTTAAGCATACGCTTTAGAATCTTTATTTCTCGTCCTATTGTATTGTCTGCCATTTCAGCTTTAGGTTTCTCTCCCCTTGTAGGATATTTTCTAAGCCAACCAATATATGTATTGTAGAAAGAAATATTAATATCTTCAAAAGTTAGCTGTCTCTTATAGATTTCTTGGGCAAACTCACCTAATCTCTCATAAAACTTACGATATTTATAAAGGGTATGATCTTTGCCATCCTTACTGATAACAGCATTATGTTCTCTGTTCTTGATGACTTGTTCTATATGCTCGAAAAGATCTGATTTCTCCTTCTTATTTATTCCGGATAACTTATGACGAGCCTCTATTTCATCCTGTATAGCTTTTTGTAAAGCAAACTTATTTGGGGTAACTAGCTTTTCAGCAAACTTATTTAAAACTTTTCTTATTAGCTTCTCCCATTCATCAAGTCGTTTATTTATTGAGTCTGCTTCAGGATACTCCTTCCTTAACCTTACCCTGTACTTATTCGTATCCCAAAACTTGGTTATCACAGAAACTCCGATTGCATATTTTATCAGCTTACCATCAAAACGAGTCATGAATGAAAGGGAGCTGGTTTCCTTATTTTTTGACTCTAAAAAAAAGGGAATAGGGATCATCTTTTAATTTTTTTCAAAGATAATACTTCGTAACGGATTTCGTAACATTTATCTCGAAAAAGATTCATATTTTTATGTATATTGTAAATTATTTCATTGTAAATCAATAATTATAAAATTTAATTTTATGTATTTTACTATATAGAGTAGCCCTGTTTGGGCTACTAAACGCATTGATAATCAATGCGTTTTTATTTTCTCGGATACTATCTCGGGTACTGCATCCATAAATCAGTAATTAAACTTATCCCAAAATCCTGTGAGAGATTACAGGTTTTACTACCCGTTTTGCAAGATTACCAATTAGCTTACCAACTTCCTCCTCATACTTATACCCCCATTCTAATGCTTCCTGTTTCAAGTTGGTAAGGCTGTACCATTGACTTAGAGCCTGTTTAAATTTTGTTCGGGATTTATATTATGGGGGATTATGTGGTAAATTATAGCATTAAAATATTGGGTATCAGTTGTGTATGTGCGTAATTATTCGTAACTTTAAGGATTCCAAACACTTAAAGTAAATAAAGAGAAACTACCCAACAGACCTAACCAATACCCACTGGCAATATATAGAAAATAGCTTGAAGCTCAAAAAAAGAAAGCGCAAGCATAGCCTACAAGCGGTTTGGAATGCGATTTTTTACCTGGTTAAAACAGGCTGCTAGTGGCGTATGTTGCCCAAAGAATACCCTAGGTGGGAGCTGGTTTACTACTACTTCCGTAAGTGGTCATCGCTGGAAGAGTTTGACCTGCTGTTAAGCCAGCTGCGGGAATCCGTCCGTCGCAAGCGCAGGCAGAAAGCAGCAGCCAGCGTAGGTATCATGGACAGCCAGACGGTGCGCAGGGGGAACCAACAATGCCCTTAACGGAGTTGATGGGAACAAGAAGGTAAAGGGCATAAAGCGGCATGTTGTTGTTGATAAAAACGGCTTTCTCCTTGCGGTAATGGTCACAATCGCCAGCATTCACGACAGCAAGGCAGCGATGCTGCTAATGCGCGTGCTCAAAGAGCTGTGTGCTTCTGTAAAAACGATACTTGCAGATGGAGGCTATAGGGGGCAGCTTGCTGGAAATATCAAGCATACATTTGGCTATATGGTACAGGTCATCATCAGCGGGTATAAAAAGCAGGGATTTCGACCAATCAAGCTGCGCTGGGTGGTAGAGCGAACGTTCGCTTGGCTGGATAACGACAGAAGGTTGTGCCGAAATTACGAAACAACATTTGAGGCTGCTGAAGAAATGGTCAAAATTGCCGCCATAAAATTATTACTCAACAAAATTTGGGATTGGTAATTCAGCAGCGATAACGACTGCCAAGAGCATTGCTGAAAAGGGGAAATCCTCATTTAGTTACCAATCCCAAATAGATATTAGTACTCAAACCACTGAAATTTAGAAAACAATTGGTGGGTTTATGCGTTTACTTGAAATACGTTTAGAATAGTAACAGCTAAACCCTTTTATCATGCAAAAAAAAATTACAGTAACAGGAATTTCTCTTATAATAGTAGCAAGCCTTCTTCTTATAAATTCCTTACAAGCTCAGCCTGCCGGATATAAACAGGTTAACCCGTTTCATGAAAGGTACGCAGACAGCTTAAAAACAATGGATTACAAGCCAATATTCCCTATTTTTGGAAAGAAGGCTTACAAAAAAGGATTCGATATACCCTTGCCTTATGGTGTGGGGATGAACTACTTTTACATGAAGCAGAATATTGATATTACCAATACGCAAATAGGCTTCAATGGTGGCGAACCTATCAATCTGAGTGATGCAATAGAATATGGAGATGTAGTAAATACTAGCAGTGTTATAACTTTCCGTCCCGACCTCTGGGTGCTCCCTTTTTTAAATGTATATGCAGTGGCGGGCTATGGCTGGTCGGAAATAGTAGTGCCAATTACAGCCGTTGCGGGAGAACCGGTTGATATGTCTACCTCGCAACGCTTTGGGATTAGCTCGTTGGGATTTGGCGTAACCCTTGGCGGAGGCATTGGTCCGGTATTCGTAGCACTTGATAATAATATGAACTGGGCAAAAACAACGCTGGTTGATAAGGCTATACCCGCCTATAATCTTGATGCGCGAATAGGTCACAGCTTTGTGAGTGCTCGCCATCCCGAGCAAAGTATAACGGTATGGATAGGTGCTTTTATGCAAAGTATACGCTCAAACACAGTGGGACACATTGCTTTAGACGATGTTATATCTACTGATAAAGTGGCGGATTTGAAAACCCGAGTGGATAATAGCAAGCTGCCGCAAGCCGCCAAGACAAAGATTGACAATGCGCTTAACAATTTAGTGAATACCACCGTCGATTATCAGCTGGATAAAAAAATTGCCGGACCCTGGAACATGATATTCGGTGCGCAATACCAGTATAACAAGCATTGGCAAGGACGTATTGAGCTAGGTACATTTGGTCAACGTTCTCAATTTATGTTTAGCGTTAATTACCGGTTTCAATAATACCTGAATAGAGCTATGAAAAAAATACTATTACTATCTCTTGTAGTTGTTGCTACACTTACTTTGCAAGCCCAGACAGTAACCCAGCCTGAGAGTGATACTTTATCAAAAAAAGAGCTGCGTAAGCTGAAGCATGAGGAAAAAATTCGTGATGGAAAATTTTTGATTAGTCCCTTAGCCGGACCCGGTTATACCCCTGAACTGGGCTTTACTATTGCCGGTGGAGTGCTTACCTCATGGCGAACCGATAAAGCTGATACAACTTTACAACGTTCGTCGGCACCAATTAACATAGGATTCGGTACTACAGGGTCGTTTTTTGTTTCCAGCAAGATAACTACATTTTGGAACCATGATAAAATAAGAGCAAATATTGATTTATGGTTTAAAAATATGACCGATAACTATTTTGGTATTGGTTATGACGCGGGAAAAAATACACCTAAATCTGATACTACTACCGAGTATAAACGGCTATGGTTTCAGATAAAGCCGCAAGTAATGTGGCAGTTTAAGCCTACTTACTTCATTGGTGGAATTCTTGATATCAACTACACAAAAGGAAAAGATGCTAGTGAGCAAGTAGCAAACGACCCTTACTATATGCAGTATAACAGCTATCCGTTTAACAGTGGGTTGGGTATTGTGGCGCAAATTGACAGCCGCGATGTAGCAGTTAATGCATGGAAAGGGTGGTTTGTTAATGTAGATGCTACATTCTACGGCGGCTATTTGGGCGGACAAAATAGCTATCAAGTTTACAACATCGATGCACGACATTACATAAAAATAGTGAAACCGGGACATACGTTGGCCATACAGCTTAGAGGACGCTTTGCCATGAATGATGTGCCTTATGCCGAAATGTCGCAGCTAGGAACTCCGTTCGACTTGAGAGGTTACCTGTGGGGACAGTACCGCGATAAAGCTATGGTCTTCGGTATTGCCGAGTATCGTCATACATTTTATAAAAGAGATGGTAAGCCGAGTAAGCATGGAGTGGTTGGCTGGGTAGCAGGAGGTTCAATTGCCCCTGATGCCGGTTTTAAAAACTGGCTGCCTAACGGTGGTATTGGTTACCGTCTCGAGGTGCAACCCCGTATGAACGTCCGTCTTGATTTCGGTATAGGGAAAGAAACATCAGGAATCTATTTCAACTTTAACGAAGCATTTTAATGGCTATGAATATGAGGTTAAGATGCTTTACAGTATTGGTATTGATCTTTGTACTTCAAATGTCTACTGCCACGTCTCAAACATTGTCCTACGAAAGGCCCTGGTCAATAAGCAAGTTTTCGATGCGTGCTGGTGGTTTTATGGCCGTCAATACTACAACGCTCGGCGCAACTTTAGGTACTCAGAAAGCGGGTTATTCAACATTCAGCTTCGAGAACGATTTAGACATGAATCGCAATACTTATAGCGCATTGTTGAATTTTAATGTGCGCCTCGGTAAGCATAACCGCATTGATTTTTCGTACTACAATATTTATCGGAAGAATACTACCATAATAGATAAGGACATAACTTTCGGAGAACACATATACCATGCAAACTCGGAGATTACACCACACTTAAACACGAATATCTTTCGCCTATCATACGGGTACTCGTTCTTGTCGAATGCAAAATTTGATATAGGAGCTTTACTGGGATTTCACATAATGGCATTTAACGCGGGATTGGATTTTAATGGCCAAACTTCAGACTTGTCCTATAATGACGATGTAAAGTTTACAGCCCCTTTACCCGACTTGGGTTTCTTCGGCACTTATGCTTTTGCCCGCCGTTGGGCTATTGGCACCGAATTGGGCTATTTTTACCTGAAGTACAGCGATTTTACAGGGCGAGTTTTATCCGGTTCATTGAATTTACAATTCAAGCTTGCCGAGCATTGGGGAGTAGAAGCAGGCTACAATTGGCTTGATGTTCGTGTAGATATTGATAGGCAAAGGTTGGTTGCCGAATTCGATTGGGGCTACAACGGGCCGTTTGTAAATGTGGTGTGTCGATTCGGAAGATTTAAACATTGATATTGTGATGAAAATACTTTCCATTAGCTGCTGTATTTTCGTCGTTTAAAGATGTTGTTCAAAATTTGTAAGCTAACCCTATAACCGTACCATAGTCTATTTTTCCGGTAGTAACATCCGGTGGTTGATTATCATAGTTCAGGTATAGGTTTAGCGAAAAAGAGAAATCTTTAAACAGCTCCCAAGCAAAGGTTGTGCTTGAGTCGTACCGGATACGTCCCCATTGGGTAAGTCCTACGTATAGCGTATGTTTAGATGATATTTGTATGTCCGGATGAGAAAATCTGTAAAAATTGAGGTAAAAGCCTATGG
Source organism: Bacteroidales bacterium (assembly GCA_031550925.1). Taxonomy (GTDB): domain Bacteria; phylum Bacteroidota; class Bacteroidia; order Bacteroidales; family UBA932; genus JAIRNF01. Next base: position 8,277 of record JAVBOE010000089.1, read on the forward strand.
GTAATTCGAACAGAAAATTCTGGTCATCCCCACTAGTGCTTCGCTCCTGACTCACAGCTACTCCGGTTATACCCATTATCTGAAAACTTTTGCTAACAACAACTTTATACCCAGCTGCAGCCAGTTCTTGGTAACGCCTTGCGATGGATAGCTGTAAATTACGCTGGTAGCCAACCGCGGCAACTGCATACCACATTTTTTTGACGTTGTAATACGCCGTAAGGGAAAGATCTTCTTGGTCTCGCGAAAAGTCAGTGCTATCGATAGAGGCCATTGCCGAGCCAGATACCTGTACCTCAAACAGCTTAGCGGTATATGCCACTGAAGCGCTGAAGTTTAGCTGCCCTATATCGCTTGAGCGTGAGTAGCTGAACCCCGCCGAAACATTTCCTGAAAGGTTTTCCCAAAAAGGTTTTTCATAGGATAGCAGCGAGTTGATACCGGCTATTTCTACCAAATGATGATCTGATGCTGTTACAATATATACCCAGCCTGCTTTTTCCGAAGGTTGTAAGGCTCCATAGTATATTGCCTTGTCGGAAGTTTCTATACGTAGCGTATCGCTTGCTGAACTTATTGTTTTAATTTTTGAAATTTTAATGCTGAGTATGTCCATATTTTTCGAGTCGAACGACAATATGCCCAGCTGCAGCTCTCTTATATCGCCAATCAGTATTTCTCCATTTCGGAGAAAAACAGTGTCTCTTTGCGAGCTTTCTCTTGCAAACAGCATGTTAGAGCTAAATAGAAAAGAGAAAACAAGTAGCAGTACTACTGTTATATAATGATGCGAATTTAAAACAGGTTTTTTAATCATACTCCGAACCATATTCGAGCCTTTTGCCATTTTTATCTCATCCTAAAGACATGCGGATACCTTATAAAACGGCTTAACATGGTTTTTGTTTAATGATTATGCATGTACTTATTCGGTTTTCAATATATTCGGAGTATTAAAGATCATCAGACAAGAAACAATTAAACAAAAGCAGAGTCAATTTTAATCAACCCTATTTTTAAACTTTAAACGGACCATTCTGGCACTACTCTCCTATCAGGAATCTTTCCCCTTACAATACACGAAAGCCCCCGAAACCTAAATTCCAGGGGCTTTCCACCAATCAAAAAAACCATCATTTAATACTCCAAAAATAATCGCGGAGTTTTATTGTAGCTACGGGTTTTTGGTTTTATACGAAACCCGAGCATTATTTCGTGTGAGCCTGAGCTATACGACCCAATATCGCCCACATTTATATCGTAAGCATAACCAAGCTTTAAGAAATCGATAATGTATAGCCCTACCATGGCAACAACCGATTCGCCCTTTAGTTCATCGTTTACGCGATACGAAGCGCCTGCCCAGTAGCGTTTTTTGTAAAATGCCATAGCATTAGCCTCCATCTGAAAAGATTTATTATTATTTTGGGCAGCTAACGTAGGTACTAAATCCCAATCTTCTGTCAGCTCAATTCTATACCTACCATACAGGTAAAAGTGCCTTCCGGAAACCAAGTCTTTCTTTGTAATAGACGGATTGCTAAGATGCGTTACCGCCGCTCCAAATGTAAAATTCTCGTGGTTAAGCTCAATCCCGAAGTTAAAGTCAGGCTCTATTTTACTGTCATCTTGTAAATATAGACCAACATTAGGATCGCTTGGATCTGCAAAGATTGCTTTATCCTTATCAACAGAACGGTACAAAATCCCAACACTCAACCCAAGTGACAGGTTAGTTTTAGCCGCAAGCCTTATATGGTAAGAATATGCAAAGTTAACGTTGATAGAATTTTCTATCCCAAGCTTATCTACAACGGCAGACACCCCCAATCCGGATTTTATTTTAGGTAAATACCCATCTGTAGAAAACACAATAGTCTTAGGAGCACCGGAAAAGCCAGTCCACTGTTGACGAGCAATTAAAGAACCGTTAATATACTGAGATGCGCCAGCCGCAGCAGGATTATAGTACACTCGATTAAAAAGCTGATGGCTTAGCTGTATATCGGTTTGTGCATTCAATATCAATGGACATAGGGTAAGCAGAAATGCTACTACTCGCTTGCACATGTTATAGGTATTGGTTTTACGTTTATTCATCTTTTGGCTAATGGTTTTTACCTCTTTAAATCTTTTACAAAACAATCTGAAAGGCCAGCATCTTTAAGCGTTCTAACAGCGCTAGCAGCTTGATCTCTATCACGGAATTTACCAATGTAGTAGCGATATGTTCCACTTGTTGTTTTTTCGTACCAAGCCTTTTCGTTCAATGCTGTTTCTGCTCTTTTTATTTTAGGATCAGTCATATCCAGCTTGCTAGCTGTAGATATTTGTACTGTAAAGTTCACATTATTCGACTGCGTACTTGCTGCTGATGTAGCTTGCTGTACAGGCTGGCTACTTGATGTTGTAGCTGTACTAGATGATGTGCTACTAGCTCCAGACAAAGCATCTACATCAACAAAGCAATCGCTTAGACCAGCATCCTTCAGTTGCTTAACAGCATCGGCTGCCTGTTCTCTGGTTTCAAACCTACCGATATAGTAACGATACTTGTCATCTGTAGTTCTTTGATACCAAACTTTCTCGCCTCTTAACGCGCTTTCGGCTATACCCACCTTTGGATCGGTTAAATCTAGCCTGCTTGCCGTTAGCACCCGTACTGTATATTGACCGCTACCGGTACTAGTGCGAGTAGCTGTACTTACATTAGTTGTAGCTTGCGCTTCTGCCTGAATAAAGCTGTCGAAATCTAACGTAGGCGCATCTCCCAGCTCCAGTACTTTAAAGGTTGTACGGCGATTCTTGCGATGCTCTGCTTCTGTCTTCGCATCTTTAATTTGTAGGCGTGTTTTACCGTAGCCCTTCCAAGTAAGCTGACTTGCGCTGATACCGTTTTCAACCAGATAGTCCACAACTGATTTAGCACGAGCATCGGATAGCTTATTGTTGTATGCATCGCTTCCGCGCGAATCGGTGTGAGAGCTAAGCTGCACCTTTATGCCAGGTTTGCTCTTAATCAGCTTAATCAGCTTATTAAGCTCAACTTTCGACTCAGGTAACAAATTCGCCTTATCCAAATCGTAGTAAATATCTTCTATTTCTATTTCTTCACCTATTACAATTTTAGTAACTATCAAATCCATGTCGTACCCTGTTGCCTTAGAGTAAACCTGCGATTTATCTCCTTCTTTTGCTATAATCTTTAACTCTTTCGACTCAGGGAAATATTCTTTACTTTCAACAGCGACTTTATAGAGTACGTTTGGATTAACATTCTCGAAGACATATACCCCATCTTTATTAGTATGTGTGGCAGATGCTTTGTTTCCATCGGCATATAAGTAAACAGGTTCTTGAACAAGCGGCTTGCCCGTTTCTTTTTCATATACTCGTCCGCTTATAGTACGGATAATTGATTCTTTCTCAAGGTAGAAATCCATATCGTACCCAGATGAAAGGCAAAACTCCATAGGGAACGTTATCTCGTATGTTTCCAGCGTTCTAGTCTGTGGGTTATACCCCTTATGCGATACATCGAATCTATAGGCCACATTAGGCTTTAAGAAAGAATAGTAGTAACCGTTATCATCTGCTTTTAAAGCCACCTCTGTCTCTCCCGAATCAGTATTAACTACTATAACGTCTGAACCCGGTAGGGGTGCTTCCGTATTTTTATCGAAAACATAGCCGGATGCCAGTATAACCGTTGGGTAGCTATCGAAAGAATAGATATCATCGCTACGTTCCGCATTTCTGCGATTGCTAACCAACAAACCTTCCTTACCATCAATGCTTACAATTAAGTTGAAATCATCATACGATGTATTGAACGGGGGACGTAAGTTTACAGCTTTACCGTGACTACCATAAGAAATCTTTGATGCATATACATCCAGCCCGCCATAACCATCTCTACCATCAGAAGAGAAAAATAGCACGTCTTTAATTACATACGGAAAAACTTCGTTGCCGGCTGTATTTACTTCGCGTCCCGCGTTAATTGCTTTTCCCCACTGATTTTTGCCGTCTTTTTCGATGTACCAGATATCACTTCCACCACAACCACCATCAATCATTGCAGAAAAGTATATTCTCTTTCCATCGGGGGTTACGCATGGATGGGCGATTTGAAGTATTTTACTATCAATCTTCAATCGTCCTTTTTCTTTCCACTTTCCATTTACTATCTCCGAATAGTAGATGTAGCACTGGTCTTCAGATGCCTCACATCGTGTATAGTATGCAATTCCAGTATTATGATCGTATGAAAAAGTACCATCGTTGGCACGATCCATATTAAATTCGCTCATCTCTATACCCTTACGAAACTTACCATGATCTGAAGGATCGGCAACGTATATTTTTGAGTAGCCTAAACCTGTACGCATCGATACTCTCGATTTATCTTTTGACGAAGTAACATCTCCCGTAGATGCGTAAACCAACTTGCCGTTCATGTATGCAAGACCATACTCACTTCCTGTTGTATTGAGCGTTTCTACAGGTTTAAGCGTAAAATGCGGGTTTGTCTTAGGATAAGCCTTTGCAAACTCTATAGAGCCAAGCTTAAGCGCGACTCTGTCATCATCAGGTCGCATCTCGCGATACTTCTTAAAATACTCGCTGGCCTCATCATATCGTCCAAGTATAGTAAGCATATCTCCATACGCATAATATAGCTCCGCGCGATTATATCCTTCTTTCTCGGCTTGAGCATACCAATCAACAGCTTTTTCAGGGCGATTCATTCTACGATAGCACTCTCCTATTCTATATAAGGTAAATGCTCTATCAACTCCCTGCCCTTTATTAACCAGAGCTTCATATTCTTCTGCTGCTTTATAGTACTCTTCTTGCTCAAACGCTTTATCTGCCGATTTTATTGTCTGGGCTTTTAACAATACACTAAAAGCCATCAACACTAAAACAAGTACTAACCTTACTGTATTCTTCATCTATCTTCCTCCTTCTTATTTAGCCGGCTAAGCCCACTATTTTTTAGTTGCACTTACAACCATTACAAAACCTTTTTCTTCTACCACATTGCCATCTTCTTGTGTAATATACACGACATAATAATATGTTCCGGCAGCAACATAGGTGCCTTTATATCGTCCATCCCATCCTTCTGTTCCCTCATATAGCAGATGTCCCCAACGGTTAAATACTTTAATATCATATCCTTTAAGGAATAGCTGGTTATCAGGGTTCGGTCCTTCCGGTATAAATGCGTTGGGAAGTTCTACTTGTTTCGCATCGAAAATATAGCTTTCATTCCACGAGCAACCTTCAGAATCTACCATAACAACTTCCATTGTATTAGCTGTATAAGTATTGACATTGGTATATGTAAACTTATCTCTATGAACTGTTACCTCATTCTGACTTGTTGGACCTGATGTAAGAGATGTTCCGTTCAATATAAAGTCATAGCTGAGTAAACCGAGAGGGGTAACAGCAAATGAAACCGTTTGTCCTGAGAATAGTGTCATAGGAGAAGCCGGCGTACTTGCCACTGTTACCTGTGGCGCAGTTTGAATACTTATCCCAATAACTGCTCGCTTACCAACAGGTGTTTCATAGTTTTCATCGAAACTATAAAGACCTAAGTAATAAGTACCAACATCTCCTGGTTGAGCTGATTCCATCAACGGTTCAGCGATTTGTGTACCCGTTGTTTGGTTAGCATACCACCTAAGCTCATAACCTGCAGGTACACCTGTGCTAACATAGGCATTCAACTTTCTAGAACGTTCTGTAGCATCATCTCCAGGGCAATATACAAGTGCTTCACCTGGCATACGAGTAGTAAGTTCGTCATCATCAATAATATATGCTTTTTTTACTTCCTGATAGAACTCAACTCCATCAACCTCTAGAGAGAACGACATGGTAAAGTATTCGTTATTTTCCGGTATGTCATCGGGCTCAACCTCTATCATAAAACAAACCTCATCATTGCCAGCCGGAATATCTTTGGTAATTACATCATCCGAATAATAATCTCTACCCTTTACAGCTGTATCATCATCATTACCAATAACAACTTTAAGAACCAAATCTTGTGGAGCCGCAGCATTTAGCTTTACACAATACTGAAACTCTGTTCTAGCAGTAGTGCTTGTTCCCTCCAATTGATAAAGATTTCCAATATTAGGAATGCTAAGATTAGGTTCCTTTGTGGGTTGATCTACATCATCAATAACTATGGTAGGAATATCATCATCATTTAGTATTGTAATAACAGGAGGTTTACAAGTCATAGCATCAGCACCAGACTTAGCATCAAGAATAAACGGTTCATCCTTTTCGTACTTATCATCTCCTATAATATCAACAGTAACCGTTTTGTCTGCAGTAATATTGCCAGCCTTGATACACACTACTGTAGGCGGTACCTTTTTGTAGTCATTATCCGCCACGGTAGCTATACTATCGCGCGTATATACGGTAAAGCATAGATCATAGTCTAACGGAATGCCATCCTTAAGCCTATACTCAAATTCCAAAGGTGTAGTTGTTCCGCTATCTCCTTCAAAACATTCCACGCCATCAGACGTTATAGCAAACCCGGCAGGCGGAATAGTAACAATGGGAACCACCTCTACTTCCGGTGGATTTGTATTAATAGGATCTGTTTCTGTTGGAGTTTCGTCCGTTAAGTCCGGATCTGTTCCATTATTAGATTTATCTTCATAATCGGTGTTATTCTCATTACTTCCTATAAACACCGCAGTATTACCTATCGTAAACGTTTTATTTTTCCATGCATCCTTAAACAAAACATCAAATGTAAGCGTAACTGTCTGTGTTTCATTTGCCAGTAATTTACTAGCTAAGGTTAGCAGCTCAATATTTGTATTTCCGTTATAAGCGGTATTGGCTACTAAACTAGTAGATGATGGTACTACTTTAATCTTACTTACGGAACCTTTACTATGGAATTCTTTTAAATCGTCCTGCAAACGAACATTATTGATAACAAGCGTGCCAAAATTCTTTAGCGTAAACGTATAGGTAAAACTATAGCTTAATAAAGAGTTTGCCTTATAGCTTACATCTTTAGCCAGAGCAGGGAATAAATCCACAATCTCAAATGCCATAGAGCTTTCTCCTGCTTTTACTTCCATATCCAAACAGTTGGGTTGACCGGGACAAGGTAAGCCTGCTACCTTATTAACCACAACTGCCGAAATTGCACCCCGTAACAAATCGGTGTACGCAGCAGGATTTTCCATTACAAACGTTAGGCTATAATCTGTCGGAGTGCTCATAGATAAGGTTGTTGGAACCTTCCATGTTACAATTCTAACAGCAGATGTGCCCGATCCAACTATATTATCTGATATAAATCCGGCAGGATATGTTGCCAGCTTAAGAGATGCCGGCATTGTTAAGGCTATATTATCATTAGCACCAACCGTACCTCCTGCTGAGGACATTTTAACGCTGAGAACTGCTGTTTTTTCATTCAATCTTTTATCAAACTTCAGCAACGATTTATCAAACTTAACTTCTGCTTCATAAGAGCTTTGTAAACCATCTATGGTTAGTACATCTGTATAGATGGGAACTCCACTACCAAGAGAATTATAATCGTTACAATAGTTACGTCCATAAGCATAGCTAGTTAGCTTAGCATCTATTGGAAAATCACAGTTAGGTTTAAGGTCAACTTCTATCTCAAGCTCCCTATTGGAAAGGTCTAAAGCATCTAGCTGTTTAGGCCCTCCAACTATATCTTTCAGGTCGAACTCAATATTTTCAATACCTCCTAAAACTCCAGAACCGAGACCAGATCCAATTTCAGGGTAACTTTTCCCTTTTATTCGGATACCTTCTAGAGTAACACCAATAGCACCTGCGCTGTTCTTAGGAAACTCCAACACAGCTTTAGGCTCGTAAACAACACCTTCTGATGCGTTTATTTTTACTTTAACTGTAAATACTTCGCACATTTTAAGCTTCGTTGCCGAAGGAGTTGAAGATACCTGCACTGTTGACTTAGGTGTTTCAAATGACAGCTGTACAAAGCTAATGTTTTCGGGAGCTGCTCCACATGGCTCATATCTTAATGTCGCAACAACTTCTTCCGTTTTGCTACATGCCTGATCGATTGTAGCCTCTACGGTTATTGTATTTATTGTGTTTCGGTTGATGTTACCCAGCTGTGCAATGCCGTCACTAGAAACACTAACAGGGTTCCCATTAAGCTTTACTTCTAAGTTTTTAAAAGAGCCACCAGTTATGTTTTCTATCTTTAAGCTTGCGTTGCTAATATCGGCTGCATCATTGGGGTTACTTAAGCTTAATGCCCAAGTGGCTTTCCCGCCAACAATACCAACATTGCTAGCGCCATTTACCGCCAACACAGGAGCTATTGCCGGAAGCAATACGGCTTGTACATCAGACATTGGAGCCAAAATAGCACTAGGCGCAGATGGATTAACCGGAGTTGCAACATATAGAATAGAAGATGCTTGCCCGCTTCCACCTACATTATTACTATAGGCTACATCAAAATCAAACAGTAGCTCATGGGGATACTCATCTACAAACTTTGAAGTAGCATTATCATAATCTCCGTACAATGCACTTATATCAAAGGTATAAAGTTTAGCATCTGCATATACAGTTGCATTTGCCGTAAACGATACGGTAGAATGGCTTGGCACAGTAAGTGAAACCGGAGTACCTACTCCATTAAACGTAACACTACCGGAATTTAGCGTTCCTTCTGAAGGAATATATACTTGTAGCTCTTTAATATAGTGGTTACCTCTGAACTCTTGTGTAAAATAGTTGTTGTCGCTAACAGATGGCATAGACGACTCTGATGAAGTAAACTTAATGCTTGACTTTGCTGCCGTACAGCTAGCAGTAAATCCTAGCGTTTCAACCTTAAACTTGTCTGTTATTACTACACGTTTAATAGGTATATCTGTAATCCGACTACGACAAGCCGTTGTTGGATACCCGCTTGCTGGTAGTCCTTGGCTTTTAGTGGCATACATGTCGGCACTAAACTTACATAGAGTATTATCTGTTGCTGTGTTTTTCATTATAGCCGTGATAACCAGTTCAACTTCTCCGCCAGACTCAAGCTTTGTGTTTGAGGTAACCCCTATTTTATAGCGAACATAACCGTTATTAATTGTAACATCAGCCATAACAGTGCTCTCTGTCCAGCTATTTTGAGTGTCCTTTGTTCTAATGGCTAGCAACGAACTCCAAGTAAACTCATTGTATGTATCGAGAGCTGCCGCATTTTTAACATAAATATCTGCGTAAATCTGACCTATTTGAGGAAATAATGATGATGTATAAACAGATCCTTTCAATTTGATTTCTAGCGTATCTCCATTACGTACCTGATCTTTAAGTGGACTTGCATTTCCACCATCCCAGTCCCATGCGCCATTTCTCGTTCTGCTATCATTGCTATCGGGAAAATCAAATGACGTTTGTTTTCGTTCTACTGTAAATGTCGAAAGAATTGTTCCCGGAGATGTGATGTTTAAATTTACATCTGAGGCTGAGGCTGAGGTAATCTTCGAGCAATTTTCAATTTGTGTTGAAATTTTCATTGAAACTAAAGACCCACAGCTTGCTATTGTAGGAACAGCGGTAAAGGTTAAACCAACTTCATCGTTAGTGTAAGCTCTTCCATCTGTTAAACCCAATGCCGTAAGCATGGTTGATGTAACTTTGAACTTTACACTATTAGTACCAGCAGTAGAAATATCTGATGTTGCAATACTAACAGTCTTATCACCTCTTTTTAATACTACGTTTGTTGGAATATCAAAACCAGCATGGTTGATGTAAATATAAAAATTCGAGACATACGAGTTTAATCCCGAATTCCACATGTCATAAAGAAAGTTAACTTCTTGTCCAACAATTGCAGAACCGGAAGGAACTGAAGAAGAAGTTGAAGTAGGGTGCATTATAGGTTCCCAAATACTATAGTCTTTACTAAAAGTAGAAATACTAGTATTACTCACGACAAATGCCTCATCGCTAAGACCATCTCGCTTCTGTGTAACACAACTGGCCATACGCTTAAACTTAATCACCGCCGTTTCGTTATTGGGAAACGTTCCGTTTAGCTTTATAACAATACCGGTTGATGTACTTCTTAACAATGAGTAAGATGTACCAGCGCCAAGACCTGTATTAAATAAATCTAACGAGCTAGACAATATAGATACACCTGCAGGAAGCTTTATTTCAATTTCAATATCTTTAAGAGGTGCACCCGATGTATTCTGTAGGCTAAGGCTTTGCTCCACTCCATCTCCATTTGCCACCAAATCATAGGCAGTTTGCGCCTTTACTTGACTGGGGGAGAAGAAAAAGAGAAAACCAATAGCTAATAAAATAAGAGAAGGTTTTGGTATTTTTACAAAATTTAAATTGCAAAAATATTTGGTCTTTGCTGTTTTATGTACCATAATCTTTTTGAGGCTTTTTTAACTAAATACAAAGTAAGCCCCAGCAAGTCTTAAAAAGAGCTATCGAACGTGAAAAGCCGTTATTGGGTACCATAAAGAAATCAACACCGAAATACCGATTTTGTTAATAACAATCAGTTAATATTCTGATTATAAATTTATTATATTGTGAACATGTTAAGAACATCATACATGTTTTTTGTTCGTTAGTAAAATCTCAACGAAAACAAAAGCACATTTTAGCTCTAAAAAAGTAGCCATCCAAGAATGTTTTTGTTAACCGAGTTGCAACCTGTAAAATATATATTTAAGCTTTAACCAAACTTGTGTTTGATTTCTATTTATGATATGAGAATATGTATAGAGCTGTACGAAAAAGAAAGAAACTCCCAAAAAAGCTAAAAGATATTAGCCCCACAGGCTTTATAGAGCAAAAGTTTTCTTTATGCTACCTCCTTAATCCAACAGCACAATTAATTTAAGGTATGTTACCTAAGAATGAGTAACTCTAGACACGTTATCCTTCCTAAAACTGCACCAATAGCAAAGACAAAGCTCATTCTTTTACCAAAAATCTAGGCAGCTGGAATAAATGTGCGAGTTAACATAATAAAAAGGTGGCGTAAACAATTTACTCTGCCAATTGTTTATAGTTTAAAATCAGTATCTTACTGCTTATTTTTCAACAATTGTCAAACAGTTGTTAAGAAGAAAACGAAAGTTTAGCTTTATAATAATGGGTTGTTAGCGTTCATTCGCTACTTTTGCAACGTCTTTTAAAGACAACATGTTTAACCAAAGCATTTTAGTTGAAGAGATTCATTAAAATATTTGCGGTACTTGCTACCTTACTAGCCATATTTTGCTCCTACTACACAATTGGAGATCCTGCTTACGAAAAGCCTCGAAAGTATGAAAAAACAATTACTGTTGCTCTCAGTACAGCCAACAGCTCATACTTTATTTATAAGGCGCAGCCGGTAGGCTATCAACACGACCTTATTAATGCTTTTTCAGAAGAAATTAATACACCGATTAACTTTATAGTTGCAGATTCGCTAAGCGAGCGATTGCAGCTTTTAGAATCAGGCAAAGCATCTTTCGCTGTTCTTAGCAAAGATGAAGCCGAAAGCGTTTGGAACAACGATAAATTTTACACAAGCGTTGCTGTGGACTCCGAGGAGCCTTTTATATGGGCAATGTCATCAAACAGATCTAAGCTGCTGAGTAAGGTTAACCTATTTTTATCTCACTATACTACAACCAGCGATTACCGTATAATTAATTGGAAGTATTTTGAGGCGAAAACAAACATGGCAGAGCTTGCAAAGCAAGATAAATCGCTATCTGCATATGATGGATTAATAAAAAAATACAGCGAAAATATAGGATGGGACTGGCGTTTATTGGCTTCCCTTATTTATCAGGAATCGCGTTTTATAACAGATCTAAACTCGCGGAAAGGGGCTCATGGGCTAATGCAGCTGATGCCTGTAACTGCTCTTAACTTTGGCTACGAAGATGTAAGCGACCCCGAGACTAATATTCAGGCCGGTACTGCGTACATTCGCTATCTAGATAATCACATTGGCAAGATTGACGGGATTGACGAAGAAGAACGCATAAAGTTTATACTAGCATCTTATAATGCAGGACTGGCAAGAATTGTTGAAGATTGTCGCGCATATACGGATGTTATGGACAACGACCCGAATATTTGGATAAATGTGGCAAATACCATTCCGCTACTCAGCCATCCCGAACATTATACTAATGAAGTATTAGCGTACGGGCGCTTTAAAGGAAAGGAAACGCTGCGCTTTGTCGAAGAAATTATGGTACGCTACCATCACTACCTAAACTTGGTAAGCGAATAAAATAAAAACATGGGGTTGCTTAGCAGCCCCATGTTTTTTTCATTTTCTCCAGCTCTTCATACGCTGTCATATCAGGGTGCACAGGCACAACCGTAATATAGCCTTCCGATAAGAAATACTCATCCGTATCAGTAGCATCCGGTTCGTTGTTAATGTATGTTCCGGTTAACCAGTAGTAATCCTTACCATGGGGGTCTGTGCGCTTTTCGTACTCCTCACGATATGTTCCGTCTGTCTGCCTGCAAAGCTGTATGCCTTTTATTTCTGCTATAGGGAGCTTAGGGATATTAATATTTAGATATGTTCTCGGGTGAAAAGTATCTTGCAACACTTTCTCTATAATCTTTCTACCGAAATGGATTGAAGCCGAAAAGTCCGCATCGCGCGAAGTATCAAGCAACGAAAAACCAATAGACGGAATCTCGTATAACGAACCTTCTGCCGCTGCTCCAAGCGTTCCCGAATACAAAACGCTAATAGAAGAATTCGACCCATGATTAATACCGGATACCAATAGCGTTGGCATACCGCTCACCACTTGGCTCATTGCCAGCTTCACACAATCTACAGGAGTGCCGCTGCTGGCATATATCGAGATATCTTCGCTTTTACTTACTGTTCGTAATCGTAAAGGCTGCTCAAAAGTAAGTGCATGAGACATTCCCGAATTTGATGCTTCGGGAGCCACAACCACCAGCCGCCCGTATGGTTTTACCATCTCAATAAGTGAAGCAATTCCTTTTGCGTTTACGCCATCATCGTTTGTAATAAGAATTAATGGTTTTGCCATTTTATATGCTACTTTTCTATTTTCGTGTATAGCTCATTTTCCTTAATGTAACTCCATACACCATAAGGAAAATAAGTGCTGAAGTTTTGTCCGTTCTCTATTGCCTTACGTAAGAACGTTGATGATATTTCAATGTTAGGTGCCGCTAAAGGAATAGCGCCATATTTTTTGCATAGCTCCTGCAGATCATAACCAATACGAGGATATGCGTATATCTCAAAGTTGGATAATATTTTTTTGTACTCCCTCCACTCTCCAATATTAGCAAGGCTATCCGCTCCCATCAATATTAAATAGGTGGTATCGGGATTTTTCTGCTGTAGCTCGGTAAGCGTAGTAATAGTATATGAAGGTTTAGGAAGGTCGAACTCAATGGTATTAATGCTGATTGGCAATTTGGGATAAGCAGCCAACGCTATCTCAAGCATCTTTAACCTATGCTGCTCTGATGCCAAGCTGCTAACCGGCTTTAATGGATTCTGTGGACTTAACACAAGCTGCAATTCATCAATGGCTGCATATTCTATAAAGTAGTTTGCTAAAGCCATATGCCCTATATGTACCGGATTAAACGATCCGAAAAACAAACCTGTCATATTTCCTTTGCCGTGAGACATCATGTATAGACTCTAAGATTTAAGGACTTTCATTGAAAATCAAAATATAAACCTACCTTGTAAGAGTGACGCTGGAGCTAGCTACCTTCCCTCCTACCGGTGGGCTCATTTTTGAAACCTTTACCGTTACTTTCTTTAGCTGCACAAATTCTTTGTACAACGCATCAACAATCCGCTTGGCAACATGTTCAAGTAAATTCGATGGTTGTTCCATCTCTTGTTGTACCACCAAGTATGCTTGCTGATAGTTTAGCGCATCGCTTAAAGCATCCGTTTCTGCGGGTTTATCTATATCAACCTCCATACGAAGATTAACAATAAATTGGTTGCCTATTATTCGCTCCTCCTCAAAACAACCATGACGAGCAAAAAAATCCATATTTTCAAGTTCAATTATTCCCATATGGTCTAAATGTTATGCATACAAAGGTAGCCTTTTCTTTCAACTTATTTCTCCCTATAAAACAATCACTAGCCTATAAAAGTAACGAAATCGTACTATCTTTGTGTACTAAAATTTTGCACCGGAATCATTCTTATTGAAACACTTGAAATATGAGCGATATAAATACCAACAAAGAGGTTGAAAAGCCCTTAAACTTTTTAGAAGAAATTATTGAAAACGATATTAAGTCGGGTAAGCTTAAATCTATAATAACACGCTTTCCCCCTGAGCCTAATGGCTATCTACATATCGGACATGCCAAGTCAATATGCCTGAACTTCGGATTGTCTAAGAAATATGGTGGAAAAACCAACCTCCGTTTCGATGATACTAACCCGACCAAAGAAGATACAGAATATGTTGACTCTATTAAGGATGATATCCGCTGGTTAGGATTTGAGTGGGCTAACGAGTTATATGCCTCCGATTATTTTGAACAGCTATACGATTGGGCTATTTTGCTTATCAAAAAAGAGCTGGCTTATGTTGACGACCAAACGCAAGAAGAAATTCGACTAAACCGTGGAACTGTTACAGTGCCGGGAAAAGAAAGCCCATATCGTAATCGCTCTATAGAAGAAAACATCGATTTGTTTGCTCGTATGCGTGCAGGCGAGTTTAAGGATGGAGATAAAGTACTCCGTGCAAAAATAGACATGGCTAGCCCTAATATGCTGATGCGCGACCCTATTTTATACCGCATAATACACGCGCACCATCATCGTACGGGAGATAAATGGTGCATCTATCCAATGTATGATTATGCGCATGGACAGTCGGATTCAATAGAGCATATCACTCACTCTATTTGTACACTCGAGTTTGATGTGCACCGCCCATTGTACGATTGGTTTATTGAAAAGCTGGAGATATTTCCTTCACATCAGTACGAGTTTGCCCGCCTAAACCTTACATATACTGTAATGAGCAAGCGCAGGTTACTGGAGCTGGTTAAGAACAACTACGTAAGCGGCTGGGACGACCCCCGTATGCCTACCATAGTTGGCATACGCCGTAGAGGTTATACGCCCGAAGCGGTACGCATGTTTGCTGAAAAAGTTGGCGTTGCAAAGCGCGATAACGTTATCGATCTTTCTTTGCTGGAATGGTGTATCCGCGAGGATTTGAACAAAAAAGCAAATCGCTATATGGCTGTTATGAATCCGTTGAAAGTTGTTATTACCAACTATCCGGATGACAAGGTAGAAGAAATGGAAGCGATAAATAATCCAGAAGACGAATCTGCCGGAAAACGTAAAGTTCCTTTCTCTAAAGTTATCTACATTGAGAAGGATGACTTTATGGAAAATCCTCCTAAAAAGTTTTTCCGCTTAGCTCCGGGTAAAGAGGTGAGGCTACGATACGCATATTTTATTACATGCACAGACGTGATTAAGGATGCTAATGGCGATATTGTAGAACTACGCTGTACCTACGACCCCGAATCGCACGGAGGCAACTCGCCTGACGGTAGAAAAGTACAGGGAACGATTCATTGGGTATCAATAGAGCATATGGAAACTGCTCAAATTCGTTTATTCGACAGGCTATTTACCGAGCCGTATATGGCCGATATTCCCGAAGGAAAAGACTATAAAGAATACCTCAACCCTGATTCTTTAAAGCTGATTACCGCCTTTATTGAACCTGCTTTGGCTAAGATTAAAAAAGACGAGAGAGTTCAGTTTGAGCGTATCGGCTATTTCTGGCAAGACTACGACTCTAGAAGAGATATGCTGATCTTTAACCGTATTGTTACGCTAAAGGATACTTGGGCTAAGCAGAAAGCGAAAGAAGAATAGAGAATAGACTTTAAGACTTATAAACATACGGACAAAAGACTAGGAGACTTAAAGATTAAGAGATCGGTGTTGCAATATGAGATACGCAAAAAGAGAAAAGACTTTATCCTTGAGATAAAGTCTTTTCTCTTTTATCTATTCGTCTTAAAGTCTTATTGTCTATAAGTCCTTAAGTTTATAAATCTAAGCCACTACTTCTTTTTAGCGTCAGCAGTTTTTGCTTTATTAGCGCAGCAAGAAGCGTTTTCAGCTTTCTTTGCATCTTTATCTTTTGCGCAGCATGCTGCATCTTTTGATTTATCGCACTTCTTTCCGTCTTTCTTATCTGCTGAAGTGCATTCGGTCTTTGCTTTATCTTTACAGCATTCTTTCTTTTCAGGAGTCTGAGCATTTACTGCAAATACAAAAATCATAGAAGCTAGCAACAATCCAATTTTTTTCATTTTATAAAGTTTTAATGTTAACATTTGCCTATCTGTAATTCTTAAAAATCAAAGATAGTATAATAATATGTTGTTCGACAATATTTTTAATATTTTTTAAAGCTTAAAAGGGGTATCCTATGGCAAAATAGAATGCAGAGTTGTTCTTTAATCCTTCTGAAAAGAAAGTCCAACGCCCGCTTCCTTCAGGACGAGCAGGGTCGTACACTCGTTTCGCAAAATCAAAACGAAGAATAAGAAAGCTTAAGTCAACTCGTAAACCTATGCCTGCGCCAATAGCCATTTCCTTATAAAAGTTACCTATATCAAATTCTCCTCCCGGTTGATTATCGTAGTCACGTAATGTCCATATATTACCGGAATCCATAAATGCTGCTCCCTCTAAAAAGCTGAAAAATTTATACCGAAATTCTGCGCTAAGAATAATATTCATATCACCGGTATGCAACGAAGCATCTGCTACATCTTCGTTTGCATACGAACCGGGCCCTAAATAGCGAGTTCTCCAACCTCTTACACCATTCGGGCCTCCGCCATAAAAGCGTTTCTCAAAAGGCAAAATAGTAGAGTTACCATAAGCGTATGCGGCTCCTACTCCCGCTCTAAATGCAGCACTACTCTTTCTATCAAACTTAAGTGTTTGAGCATATTCAAGATTACCTTTAACGTACTGGGCAAACGGATTTCCCAAAATTTGATATTGCCCGCTTGATGATTTTTCGGCTCCCGATAAAGAAAAAATTCCATACAATATGTTCCCCGACGATTCAAAATTAAACCGTATAGTGTAGCTTCGTCGTCTGTTGGCAACCTTATTAAATACCAAACTATAGCTAGGACCTGCAGTAAAAATATCCTCGTAAGTGTAGCGCGTTAACGAGTTTACATCTTCATTGAGATACTCTTGAAATTCGGCTGATTTCCATGGCATTGTTACATAGTTAATATTAAGAATGCTTAATGCATGACTTGCCGATTTTTGAGGGCTCAGCCAGTTGAACTTCCAGCTAAGGCTAAAGAAATTACGTTGGTAATCCGGACGTTTCTGAATATCGAACGCAGCACTATAGGTAGTACTGATATTTAAGTTTCTTCTAACTCTATCTCCTAAAAACGGAAAATGTACCTGAGGAAACATCATCGAAACTTCTACACCGGTTGAGTAGTAATTACGTCCTCCTAAAGAATCCACGTTGCCGGTCATAACCTCATATCCGCCACGCAGCTTGATGTTCAACACTTCTCCGCCATTAAATATGTTGTAATGGCTATAAGATATATTTCCTGCAACACCCAAATCTCCTGCTTTATTTGTTCCGTCAATTCCCGCTTGAAACCCATGTATATTACCCGATGTAAGAAAAATATTACAATCAAGCATAGCCGTATCGTTCTGCTTTACCTCTTCGTAGTTTAAGGTTGTACGCTGAACTATTCCTAACGTACTGAAATTATCGTATGTTCTATTCGTTAGAAATTCGGAGTAGTGCTGTTTTGGGCGAATAAGCGTATTATACCCAATCATTGATGGGCGAAGAAATCCGGAACGGTTGTATAGTATTTTTACTCCATTATAATCTACAGAATCCGCTGCTCTGAAATTTCTTCTACCTCTGGAATCATAACCGCTGTACACCGTTACATTACGAATATAATACGGTTGCAGTTCCATAGTATCGCGCAACGAAAGCCTTAAGTCCACCTGATTAGAATTCAGCGAAGTATCGGCATAGTAGTGAAGCACGGGTGTTGCCACCGAATAGAAACCAACATTACGAAGGAGCTGGCTAATGTTAACTCTTTCCTGCTCCAATATATCCATATCAAAAATAGTAGTAGAGTCTATAATAGACCTCCCTCTTGCCTTCCAAAGAGAGACAATGGTATCAACTCCTTCACTACCAAGGTCGATGGTATAATCCCGTATTCTATATGGTTCGTTGGTTTTAATATTATATTCTACCTTTGCTTTTTTTCCATAAGTAGTATCTTTTACCGATACCTCCGCATTAACATATCCTTTATTTTTCAGAGCCATTCTCAGCTCTTCAGCAGATTGACCCGAACTTTTAGGGCTATATATTACCGGTTCGTTTCCTATGTTTCTAAGCCATCTGTTAATCCACCTGGAGGTGTCTGCGCCCGACCAATTATATATCCATAATCCAGCAACATTATCAGTTGGCTTTTGTATAAGATAATCTTCCAGCTCCGATTTACTGATACTACTGTTATCAATATTAATCTTAGCATCCTTAAGCAAATATTGTCCATCCGGAACATACTTGGTTGTACTACATGCTACGGTAATAAAAATTACCATACCGTACAAAACAATATGTTTTATATAGCGCACACACCTGTTGATATTCACAAAATGTAGCATACTACCGATTATTGGTATTTTCTTGTTCTATTGTAACGATTTGTTGCTCTGTTACGGGTCGTTGCCTTGTTGTACCATCCCTATTACCTCCGGCACCTCTTCTCCGTCTCTTTTTAAAGAGCTCTTTAAAGGTTTTCGCTTCCTTTTTATAAACTACCCCTACACCCTGTGTTGTAGGCGCTTGTTCGTAATACTGATCGTTAGTAACATTGTACACTTTAATTACCCAGTCTCCCGCATCAGTAACCTTATACTCAACGCTGAAATCTCCCGTAAAATCATCGTTAGCGGTTGCTGTATTTTTGTATCCCAGGTTAGTTGTTACAGTAACTCTATTGTTGAAGAGATTAGCTGAAACCATAACATTTGCCTCCAAGTCATCAGAGCCGCTTTCGCCCGTGCGCAGCTCGGTACCCACGCTCCAATTCTCGTTGAGAACATTGGAAAGCAAACTATTCAGCTGGGTTGATAAAGTGGACGATAGAATTGCCGACCACGCATTACTTGATGATCCAACAACTCCGTCCGGTGGATAGAACTGACCTAACGCCAGCAAATATGCAATCTGCTTAATCTTTAACTCATCATTATACAGCAAGCCTTCGATCTTACGTTGCACGCTTTCGTCTACACCTGGTATTTGGATATCATACGACATGGTCATTTGATTTAAATCACCCGATATGCTAATCAAACAATTAACAGTTACTCTCGTTGAGGAAAGATACGGATCGGAAGAAAAACTTTCGTCTAAAGTAGCAAGGTCGGCTCTTAAGCTATATATTGCTGTTGCCGTAAACCGTGAAGCCATTGGGTCTCCACGAAACGTTACCTTTCCGCCCTTTGCCAGCTGAAACTGCCTTTTAAGAAGGTTTTGAAAAGAGAATGCCGCGCTTCCTTTATCTATTGTATAATCTCCATACATCGACATTTCATCTTTTTTTGTATCGTAAGTAAACTGTATGTTTCCGCTACCGCTAACGCTGGCAACATCTCCGGCCGCGGCATTCAGTACCATCCCTGTTGTTAGCTGAGGGGTTAACGTTAAGGCCAGCTCCACACGTACAGGGAATGAGGATTCCTCAAGCGTTTCGAATATCTTATTAATACCATCTACGGCATATGCTACAGTATCATTCCCGGCATTGATATAGGTTATACCCGTGTATTCCTGTGCTGTTCTAGCCGACTCTGGCAGCTGTATAGTCAGCTTGCCTGAACCGCTATTACTAATTGTTGCTTTTGCCAACAGATTCTTATCGGAGCCTGTAATATCAATAGTTCCATTTAGTCCGAGCGTACCGTATATTGTGCTATCTATTTGCCTTGGGTTATTTAGTACGAGAAAATCGCGCAACCGCATGTTAAGCCCAAAGTCGAAGTTACTAAACTTATTATGCTTAATGTTGCCTGTTATTGTTGCAGTATTGTTTAAGTTATCTGTTATCTTGAACTGATTAAAGGCAATTCTTGCAGGCGAAATACTTATGGTATCTGTCATTTTATACTGCACATTGGTCATCTTAACCCCTAAGTTTGCCTTATTAAAATATGCTGCTCCATTCAAAGTGGGGTTATCCAATGCTCCTTCGACCGACAGGTCTAGCCCTAATGTACCCGACAACCCAAAAAGGTAATCACTGGTTATAGGCTCCAGCCAATCCAGCTCCAGCTCTCGCATATTAGCATTAAGCGACAACCGATTCTGAGTGGGATAAATGTAACCGTTTATTCTGGAGCTTGTTCCATTGGCTTGCCAAAGCTCTGCATCCAACATAGCCGATACGTGCTGGTGATCCCATGAGCTACCTATTTCAAGATTCCCTATCTGTTTATTGTTTAACGATATATCGTTAATATTAAGATAGTTTGTAGAAACGATAGGGTTTGATAGTATTTCTGTTGCCATAATATCAGCGTTAATCGTTCCTTTTAAATTAATGCCATAGCGCAATGCAGCCATTATTGAAGAAAGATAAAGCTGGTTAATGGCAACATTCAGCGTATCTTCGTTTGATGAAGATACACGACCGTTAATCTTTAGGTTGCCCCCGCTTGTATCAGCCAGCTCAAAATTATTAATAACATAACGGCTGCTGTCTATCTGAATAGTGGATGGCATGATATTAAACCGTTGCCTATTTACAAAGATTGCACCACGGTTTAAGCTTGCATCTACTAAAGGCATTGCACCGTCTTCTCTTGCCGTAAAATGGGCATCCGAATCGAGAAAAGCATACAGCTCCAGCGACTTGGAAGGATCGCCGGCAAACGCTCTAAGGTTTGCGCTATCACCCAATGCCCTTACCCCAAGAAATAACCGGATAGTATCTTCTGTGCCTTGGTATAATCTCGTTCTGCCAAAAATACCTATTCTGGGAGCAAGCGTATCATTATCAATATCTACAACGGTTTGAAGAAGCTCTGATTCTCCCATTCTCAGCTTAGGAATAGCAGCACTTAATAAAACATTGTTGTATTTATTGTTGTAGTACCCACTAACCATAGCCGAATCGGGGATTGTAACAGGCAGGCCAAGAGTACTACTCAAGTTCTCGGTATTACGAAGTAAAACGTATAAGTTTATATCATCATTACTAGCACTATCTACCTCCTGATATGGAATAAACGCAGTGAAATATTTAGACAGCGAATTACTCAAAGATATTGGTAACCTGGCAAACGAGAATGTTCCGTATGCTGCTGCTTCAAGAAGCGGCGAGCTTATATTAATTGATTTATACCCTCCCTCTTCATTTTCCATTCTTATCCTTATCGAGTCTTGATAGAAAGTGCCACTGTCTGTTTTAAAGCTCAATGAGTCTATACTAATAGCCGCCTTTATTCTGTCTAAGTCAAAGTTCTGTATTTCGGCCTGTATATCGGTATACAAATCGGCGCCTTTATACTGCGGGATAAGATTTAAGCTATCGAATAAAATGTGTCTGGCCTTTGCTTCTAAATAGATGTAAGGATTTTCTGTTGATATATTCGCTCCTCTTACGCTTAACCATAAAGGCACAATGCTATCGGTAATCTCGGCTAGTAAACGTATGCTATCGTTGGCATATAAAGCATCTGCCTGTATTTTATTATAGCTGTATCCATTATAGTCGAAACGATTTATAGCGGCATTAAGTGTTGCTGCAAGCTTACCGTTTCCGCTCATGCTGCCTTTTACCGCTGCGTTCAGACTTGTTATTCCGAGTACAGGATTAGCCAGTAGCAGCGCCAAGTTAAGATCCTCTGTCTTAAGCGTTGCATCAACGTGTGTGTCTCCTGTTGCATAAACATAGCCGCCCCTACCGTTTAAGGCCAGCTGCCCCGATGATGTAATAAGGTTTAAGTTGATTTGTAAATCAGGTAAAACACCTTTTAGAAAAGCCCTAAGATTCAAAATATCGGTATTAACAGGCAGCTCTATGGGAGTACCTCCAATGCCATCAGCTGACAGCTGTTTTGTTATCCGAGCTAACCTCCTCGTATCCGTAAGCAGCTGTGCAATGTTCAGCTCTATGGGCGAACTATCCCAATTGGTATAATCTTCGATAAAAGCGCTGGCATCTAACGAAAACGCCCGACCAAAAATAAGGTAGAAATAATCTAAATTAACTGCTGGTAGCTTCCCTTCAGCATCCAATCCTACAACTAAAGAATCTTTCATCTTCTCCAGCGGAGGGTAAAACATCTTTGCATCAAAAGGATATAGAACAAACTTGCTAATAGGTAGCCTAAAGGTGGCGTTGGTAGCCAGCTTATCAAATGTTGTGTTAGAATAATCGATATACGCGCTATCAATACGTAGCTCCGATTTTGTTAGCCGAAACACAAAATCATTCAACTCCATGCGTTTATTCTCTGATTTAATGTTGGCTGTCAGCTCCTGCAGGTTAAGCCCGCTGCTCTCTTTTAGCGACAA
Organism: Bacteroidales bacterium; assembly: GCA_031550925.1. GTDB lineage: Bacteria > Bacteroidota > Bacteroidia > Bacteroidales > UBA932 > JAIRNF01. The sequence goes on from JAVBOE010000089.1 coordinate 31,016, forward strand.
GTGCTTTAACTTTACCATAAAATCTTCTACGGAAGTAAAGCTGAAAGCTGTTGCCAGCTGAAGGCTGTCGATATGTATATGGTTATAATCAAACTCTCCATGCACGGGAGTTTCGGAAAGGATATTGTAAGAAACTTTTCCATTTACCAACGCAATGTTATCCAAATTAATGATAAGCGGACTTGATGCTGTTGTATCAACTTTATCCGAGCTAAATGCATCAATAAAAAACTGGAAGTTAAGATCGCCGCCCACGCTATCGGCGTTAAGGTGTATGGTAAAGTCGTTAATCTCAACCGAGTTTATCTGCAGCTTGCTACTTAATAGCGACCACAAGGAGAAGTCTGTAGAAAGTTCTTTTACATAAAGGAGGGTGTCATTTTTCAAATCGCCAACATATACATCCGATAGCTTTAAGCTGTAAAAAGGTTTAAGCCTGATATCGCCAATAGATATCTGGTTTTTTGTAATTTTCATCACCTCTTTTAGGGCAATATTAACAACCATCCTCTGCACAGGCGGTAGCCATAAAAGGGCATACACTAACACCAACAATGATATCAGCGAGATGAAAAACCAAAGCACTATTTTTTTTAACCGTTTGATAAATAAGAGGTTTTATCTACAAATTACAGCTATTTACTGCATTAAAATTAATTGTAATACTTTATAAACAATAATATTTTTAAATTGATTAGTACGATTTGAAATAAATTAGAAAGTCCGAAGATAGTAATCTTCGGACTTTCTTACCTAACTTACTCTACTTATTTAGATTCCAAGACTTAAAGATTTTAAGACTTAAAGACTTTCATTATGTTCTCTTAGACAAAACTATGTGACCTTATGTGTTCTATGTGGTTCAAACACCCCCTCCTTTTGGGAGGGTTGGGGGAGGGCTTCTTATTTATTTACTTGTACTCATAACTCCCGATTCGGAATCGGTATTATCCAAACGCTTCTGACCAGAATTATACTTACGCCCAAAAGAGAAGCTGTAGTTAATCTTAAACATAAACATGCGTGATGTTTCGTTAACATAGTTCCGCTTCTTATACGATGCATACTGCGACCAGTTTTCTTCGTCAACCTTGTAGTTATCTATAAACGGGTTAAATGCGCCAACCGCAAGAGCTAAATTCTTATACGTATACTGAACCATTAAATAGTGTACGTTTTCTCCGCCCGACATGGTTTCTCCCCAAAAGCTGTTCCGGTTTGTTTGCAAGCCAAAAACCGCCGTAAATTTTTTATATGTTGCCGATACATCCATATTTACATACCAGTTGGTATAGATATGCGAGTAGTTATTTCCGTTACTCATAAAATGGTTTACGCCTCCGGTTGCAGAAAATTGTAAGATTTCTTTTATAGGTCCTACGCGCAGTGTAGCACGACTCTCTAGGCTCTGCCAATTTTTTTGGTTATCCCATGTTTGAATGATTTTATCTCCTTCCCAGAATTTTTCTTCCATAATTGCCTTTGGCTGATAGCTATATCCCCCTAGCAAGTTAGCATAGAATATACCCTTTTTATATTCGTACGTAAGCGTAGCCCTATAGTTTTCATACGGTTTCAGATTCGGGTTACCGCGCTGAACTTGTAGCGAGTCGATAGTTTGCTGTACATCGCTTAAGCTGGATAACGATGGGTTAGTGTTGCTTATATTAGCATTTAAACGCAAAGATGATGTGCCCGATAACTTATAGTACAATACCAATCTGGGGTTGAAGGTATAGTAGTCGTAATCTTCGCTTCCTTCGTTAAACCACGAGCGGGTAACACCTACACCTACTGTATAATCCAGCTTTTTCAGCTTGCCTTTAAGCTCAGCATAAGCGTAGGTAACGGCTTGCTTCATTGTGGTGGTATAGCTATGCCCATTCACATATTCGTTATCCGACTTAGATTGTGTGTGACGAACCCCGGCGCTGAGGCTATACTTACCGAATTTCTTTTCGTAAATACCTTCTCCAATCATAGAATACCTACTGCCTTCAACATTATTATCTATATCGGTAAGAAGAGTTGTGCCCCTGCTCTCCTGATAAATACGATGAAACTCGTTGTTGTTGTATGTACCCACAAGGTTGAAAACCAACGTTTGGTTATTCTTTAAGTTCTCCTGATAGTATAAATCTAACGACGGACGATAGCTCTTATCTGCTGTATAATCGTTCATATTAACCCTATCAGTAGGATCGGCTATGTTGTATAGCTGCCCATTGAAATCTTGGTTTGGAGTGTTATTAGCCCAGAAACGGAAAGCGGCGTTAAACATTCTTTTTTCCGGTTCGGCATAGCTGTAACCTGCCTTTAAGTACTGCCAGTTCATTTTCCAATGCCCCAGTTCGCCCTCTTCTTTACGCTGAAGCGTAGTACCATCAAGGTATGTAAACTTTTCTTCGTTATCGCGCCAAACCTCTTTAAAATCACGATGGCTATAATCGTAGTTAACCGTAAACTCCGATTTTTTGTGGTTAACTTTAGCAAATACCGAGTTGTTACCCCACATTGGTAAATCAAAAGAGTCGTTCAGCTCTATTCCAAAGGTACCGCCTGTTTCGGGACGACGAACAATGTAATCCAGCACCACCTCGGCATTGCCATATCTTAAACCCGGATTATCGTGGTACTCTACGCGGATAATCTCTTCGGGCAGTAGTGCCACAATCTCTTTAAGCTCTACCTGCACACCGTTAATCCTGAACTGCAGCTCTCCGCCGCCGGGCAACGATATCTCATTTAGAAGAGGGTTTACTTGCACTTTGGGTAGCATTAGCTGCTGCAGCAAGCTTACACCGTTGGTTGATGCCTTAATCTGGCGCTCTGACGGAAAAACAACCTTTTTATCAGAGTAACTGGTTGTTGCCGACCCTGCTACAGTCGCCCCTTCGAGCATAATAGCGTCTTCGGTTAAGAAGATATCGCCCAGCGAGCGGCTAGCCTGTAAATCGGGCAGCTCTACTATTTGGCTTGTGTATCCTATAGTAGAAATAATAACCCTATAATCGCCACCATTTACTTTATCGAATGCAAAGGCTCCATTCTGATTAGTTGTTGCTGTTGCAACCAAAGCGGAGTCTCTCGTTTGTAGTATTACGGTTGTAAAATCAATAGCTTTGTTGCTTTTCTCGTCTTTTACAATTCCGTCTATCTTAAAATTTTGAGCAAAAAGTCCCTGTACGGCGCTACATAGCAGCACCATGATAATAAATCGTTTCATAGGTGTTTAATGTATTATTTTAATCGGAAAGCAGGATGGCCTTACCCGCTAAAGTGATATTTACTAATAAGACGTACGAACTATTGATTCGTTTCAGCAATTTTGAAAATTTTTTCTTCTCCTTCATTTTCAGCTCATTTTTAGACGCATACAATATTCAATCTATATTATTAGCATAAAGTTTTGCCAATAATTCCGTCTTTTTAATATTTTGCTGTCTATATAGTAAAACCATTTTCGTGTACACCAAAAATACCGATATAACGCAAACATTAGTCGAACAAGCTCGCAGGGACAATCAGCAGGCCATACATAAGCTGTATAAAATGTATGTACAAGCAATGTATAATATCAGCGTACGAATTGTATCAAATCAGCTGGATGCTGAAGATATTTTACAGGAGTCGTTTACCAGCGCATTTAACGGTTTAAGCGCACTCAAAGAAAATACGTTGTTTGGATCTTGGTTAAAACGAATTGTAATCAACAAGTCTATAAATCATTTAAGAAAACACAAGCAGCTGTTTACCAATGTTGATGAGCAGCAAATTGCGGATGAAAGCGTTACTGATGATGATATTTCTGACAATATTACTCCGGAAATGATTCATGAAGCAATTAAAACGCTGCCGGATAAAGCCCGGGTTGTACTTAACCTATACCTTTTAGAAGGATATATGCATAAGGAAATTGCCGAAATACTAGAAATTTCAGAGTCCACATCAAAATCACAGTACCGCCGTGCATGCATGCTTCTACAAGAAAAACTCAAGGAAATGGTTAACTCAAAATTATAAGCTAAGCTATGAAGCTAGAATCACATATAAAAAAAATACGCAAGCAGCTGGATGTAGAAAAGCCTGATATAGATTCTATTTGGGTTGGTATTTCTCAATCGCTAAACAATCAGACGAAGCAAAAGCAATCTAACCGCTGGAAATATGCCTTAGCAATTGCAGCATCGGCAGTAATAATCTTTGCAGCAGGTTATTTTTCGAGAACAGAACCCAGCCAACAGCTTATTTTTGTGAACATGGACCCGAATTTAGCAAAGCAAGAAGCTGAGTTGGTCGGTCAGATACAAATGTATTCTAAGCAGCTGCAAAAAACGGACTACGATCTGAATAAGCTGCCAACAACACCCGATGAATTAAACAACATAGATAAGCTGATAGAAATCTACACAGCCGATCTAAAAAAATATGGTTCGAACCCACAGATTGTACAATCGCTCATTGATCTTTACAGTAAAAAAGTACTAGTGCTACAAAGAATGTTGAACGAAATTGAAAAAATGAAATCCTATGAAAAAAATAAAATTAATATCTAGCATAATCCTCACTATACTTAGTACAGCAATAGGTACAAGGCTATATGCAAGCCCTAACAATGACAGCTTTGAAAAGAACTTTACTATAAATCCTTCGGCAACACTTGTTATAATAGGGTATAGCTCTGATATTGAATTACTGACCTGGGATAAAAACGAGATGAAGGTAGTTGGAAAAATAACTTATGGTGAAGGTAGTGCCGAAGATATTAACAAACTGGTAAGCGCATTTAAAGACCTTGATGTAAAAACATCAAGTAAAACCATTAGCTTAAACCTCAACCATTTTATCAAATCTTTGTCTGCAAAAAACAACAAAAACACCATAGTCCTATCAACAGGCGATAAAATAACGATAAAAGGTAACAACGTTAAAACCAGCTACAAAATATGGATACCCGAGAGCCTAAGCTTAGATATCAACCACAGGTATGGGACAACGGCTATAGCAGATATTAAGGGTAATGTTGACATCAAGCTATTCAACAATAAGCTTACGATGGGTAGCTATGGCGAATCGGGAAAATTTGAGGCAAGATATTCAACACTGGTTATAGGTAGTGGAGGAAATACGGAATTTTCCATATTCAACAGTAAGCTTACAGCAAATACATTCGGCAATGTTACCATCAGCTCAAAATATTCAACGTTTGTAGTTAATAAGGCTGCTAATGCAAAAGTTACCTCTTTTCAAGATAAGCTTACTTTCGAACAGCTGAATAGCGCAGATATTGAAGGAAAGTACTCCACCTTAATTGTTAATAGCGATATGGAACCAAGTACATTCGACTTCTTTAACAGCAAGATTTCCGCAAAAAAGATTAAAAATTTAAAAGTATCATTAAAATACTCTCAGCTTACAGCCGGCGACATCCAAAAGTTAACCATACCTAGCTCGTTTGACAGCAAACTTAACTTTAAAACAGTAGGCTCTTTTAAATGCACCGAATCAAAATACGACCAATTCAAGCTAGATGAAATCACGTCATCTGCAGAATTTGTGGAAGCATTTAATGCCAATATTGATATAGCAAATACCGGCTCTTCATTTAATCACTTCTCCGGAAAGTTTAAGTATGGTCATATCAACCTTAAGCTTAATCCGGCTATACAGTATAACTTAAGCTACACTGCGAAATATGGACAAATAAAAGTACCTATGGAAAAATTTACGACTAGGCTAATTTCAGATAAATCGAATACTAACAACACGTTCGAAGGCTCTACCAGCAGTAACACAACCTGCAACATTAAGCTTGATACCTTTAGTACCAATATAACTATAGAGTAAAAAGAGAATATATGTAATAAAAAAGCAGCATATCAATTATATGCTGCTTTCTCTTTTGTGACCCCGGAGAGACTCGAACTCTCGACCCATTGATTAAGAGTCAATTGCTCTACCAACTGAGCTACGGAGTCTTTTTAATCAGGGTGCAAATATATAGCATTTTTTCTTTTGAGCGAAATTAAACTAAAGAAAAATAAAAAAATCATCATACCAGCCAACCATCACACCACCTAAGCTTTTGTAAACAGGCTTAATATCGTACCTTTGCGACTATGAGAAATAGCACAATGCTAATCTCTTAATTATATGTTTATGAAAAAAAATCTGATTCTTGTTACAGGCGGAACAGGCTATATTGGTTCACACACAACAGTAGAGCTGCAAAATGCGGGATTTGATGTAGTTATTATCGATAACTTATCTAACTCATCTGCCGATGTTGTTGATGGTATAGAAAAAATAACAAGCAAAAGACCGGAATTGGTTATTGCAGACTGTACAGCTATTGAAAAAATGGATGAGGTTTTTCGCACTCATCCCAATATCGTTGCTATTATTCATTTTGCAGCAAGTAAGGCTGTTGGCGAATCGGTAGAAAAACCGCTGATGTACTATCGCAACAACCTAACTTCACTTATAAATATGCTTGAGCTATCGTTAAAGTATAGTGTGCATAACTTTGTATTCTCGTCATCCTGCACAGTATACGGACAGCCTGAAGTGTTACCTGTTACCGAAAATTCACCTGTACAAGAAGCAACCTCTCCCTATGGTAACACCAAACAGATAGCCGAAGAAATTATTCGCGATACAATACATGCCAATAAAGATCTTCATGCCATTTGTCTTCGTTACTTTAATCCAATAGGAGCGCATCCGTCAGCGTTAATCGGAGAACTACCAAATGGTGTACCCAATAACTTAGTTCCTTTTATAACACAAACTGCTATTGGCATACGCGAGTGTTTGAGCGTTTTTGGTGATAACTACAATACTCCGGATGGCTCATGTATTCGCGACTATATCAGCGTTGTTGATTTGGCAAAAGCACATGTTATTGCCGTGCAACGTATGCTAAACAATAAGAGTAAGCAGCCGTTAGAGTTTTTCAACATTGGTACAGGCAAAGGATTATCCGTACTTGAGCTTGTTCATGCTTTTGAAAAGACAACCGGCGTAAAGCTGAATTACAAAATTATTGGACGACGAGCCGGAGATATCGAACAAATATGGGCCGATGCCAATTATGCTAATAATGAATTGGGATGGAAAGCAGAAGAATCAATCTCTGACACATTACTATCGGCCTGGAAATGGGAGCAGGCTTTGGTCACAAAAGAATAATTCAATGTTTAAGGTTTAATTATTAATGTTTAAGGTTTGGATTTGCGTATTGCGATATGAGATGTGCGATATAAATCGATTTTTTCTTTAATTTTTTTGTTTTACGCATATTGCTACACACTGTACCACCTCTTCATTACTAGATTACTAGATTTCTACATTGTCATATCTACAAATTGACGTATAATTAATGACAGCCAACAGTATTATTCTAAACATAAGTAAGAGCCTAAAACGCTTGGGACTAGCTATTATGTGGCTAGAGGTGATAGCTATTATTTGGATACTCGATTCGTTACTTAGTAAGCCTGAATGGTCGAATATGTCTGCTTTAGAGTATGGCATTATATTCTCATCTTTATTGCTGGCATTGTGCATACTATTCTTACAACATAAATACAACTTATCTCTGCCTAAAAACAATGACGATGCCGTTACATTTAAGCAAGAAAAGTATATAAAACCGACACTCCTTAGAGCGTTGCTTGCTATACAGGTAATAGTTTTTTTATATGGAGCATATTCAACATACGCATGGAGCCAGCTATACTACATTAACTTATCTGAATTAAGCAGCTTGCGTAATGTTTTCAACTTAATTGTATTCCTTGCGTTACACGCTACTATTGTTGTTATTATTGCCTTTCTGGTAAAGTTGATACAGACAAGTACGCTGATAAATAATACCTACTCAAAAGATAAGGTAAAAACCAGCTTAAATAAATCATATAAGCACGCCTTCATTTTTTGTATAGTAACACTTTTTCTTCTTTTATACAGGCTTATACCTAAGCTACCTGAGATATTTGATGACATTGCCTTTTTAGCTGATTCGGCACAGCTGTTATTGCTTGTCTATCTTATTAAAATAGCTCTTATTGTTTTGTTGGTGTACTTTCTAATACAGCTGCTTCAAAGAAAAAAAATAGTAGAAATAACCGGCTTATACAGGTGGCTTGTAATTGTTTTAGCAGCAGAGCTATATATATCAATGGGGGTAGCGGAAGGTGGAGTAAGGGCGCTTTTAGAATTTCCTGAAGCTGTAATTCCGACTATACTATCTATTATAGCTGAAGTCATACTTCTAATTATTCTTATTCGTATTTCTACATATACTATTTTGGATAATCATTATACTTTACTTGAATGAAGCGGCTTTGAACTTTTCACCGAACAAATAAGCGAATTAGGAGTTACTACTTATGTAATGATTAATAAGCTACGCAATAACACAGCGGCTAAGTAATACAAAATATGACAGCAACTCAGCTAATACTTGCAACACTTTTAGATATGGTAATGGGATTTTTAGTTGCCATTGGATGGTGCATGTTGTTCAATAGCCCTAAAAAAGTACTACTTGTTGCGGGATTACTTGGCGGACTAGGACACAGCCTTCGCTACCTGTTACTTGAAGGCTTTGGTGCATCTATTATTACAGCAACACTATCGGGTACGGTTTTTATCGGTTTATTAGGAATTTTCATAGCACGAAAAGTCGACACTCCCCCTGTAGTTTTCACAATGCCAGCTTGTATCACAATGATACCAGGACTTTACGCCTATAATGCCATGCTTGGTTTTGTAAAAATTGCCGGTAGCGAAGCTGCTTTACAAGACCCTATGTTAATACCCGAAACTGTCAGATATACCGTACTTACATCATCTTTACTATTTACGCTATCTATTGGTATCACAATTGGATCTCTACTGTTTCGTAAAAAAACGGCAAGAGAAATAACCCTGCACATTCCTTTATTTAAACTTATACAACGACAAAATAATCTGAAATGAATGTTGCTACCATAAATAATAGCACAGACAGTATAGTGAAGTTAAATCACATTGTCAGCTACGCTTTGGATATTGGTACTTTCCTACTTTCGTCAGGTGCGCATTGTGGTCGTATAAATCGTAATATTAACCGTATGGTTAAAGTATGGGATGTAGAAATCGAACTTTATTTTTCGTTTACCGGAATACTGGCAACCGCTTATTACATCAGCAATCCAAATGAAGTAGTTACACGCTATAAAAAATCACCTGAGTATGGTGTAAACTTCAATGCCATTAACGAAGTCAGCCAACTATCGTGGTTAATTGGTTCTCAAAAAATAACCGTTGAAGAGGCTAACGAAGCATTGCAAGAAATAAAAGCAATTAAGCCATATCCTAAAACACTACTTCTGCCAGGTATTGGTATGTCTTGCGCATGTCTCTGCTTTGTAACAGGTGGCGATTGGAGGGATGCCATTTTTGCTTTTATTGCTGCTATATGTGGTATGCTTGTAAGATTAAGGATGCAAAAGAAAGGTTTTAATGCTATGATTGCCATTACACTTGCTGCTTTTGTAACCACGCTTATTACAAGCCTAAACATGATTGGAGCCTTAAGCTCCGTTTGGGGTGCAGGACTAAATCCTCACAGTGCCATGGCTACAGCCGTGTTATATCTTGTGCCCGGCGTACCGTTAACCAATAGTGTTATAGATCTTATAGAAGGCTATATTTCTACATCCTTGTTCAGAGCAGCGTTTGGAGCATTTATACTACTATGTATTGCTGTAGGTATGTCGCTAAGCATTATTCTTTTTGGTATAGAGAACTTTTAGCTATAATATACTACACACCTCAAGCCAACTTTGGATTATTCTTATGCCTACTAGCATCTCTGCTTATTTTTTTCTCAAGATTTTTAGCAAAAGCCTGATCTAAATCAATACCTGTTTGATTTGCGATACAAACCAAGACAAACAAAACATCAGCCATTTCATCCGCTAAATCAGTCGGTTCTTCAGTAGGTTTAGCGGATTGTTCGCCGTATTTTCGGGCAATGATACGGGCAACCTCCCCCACTTCTTCCGTCAATAACGCCATGTTGGTTAGCTCGTTAAAATAGCGTACCCCATACGTTTTAACCCATTCGTCAACTTTTTGTTGAATATCTTTTAACGTCATATCAATACTTATTAAATCATACTATGTTCAAATGTAAGCAAGAAATATTTATTGTGTATATTTACAACAAATATTTTACCACCCACAGCTAGCAATTCAAATATGTATAAAACAATATCTTTAGGAAATTTAATTGGGAAAACCGTTCTATGGTATGATGAGATAGACTCAACCAACAACGTTGCAACAAAATTACTATCGGAAGGATGTGATGAAGGCATTGTCATTACAACCGATTTTCAAACAAAAGGTCGGGGGCAACAGACAAAAAATTGGGAAAGTGAGCCGAAAAAAAATCTGATGTTTACGGTAATTTTTAAGCCTACATTTTTAAAAGTTGAAGACCAATTTTTGCTCTCAAAAGCAGTATCATTGGGCATTGTAGATTTTTTAGCCCTACATGGTATAGATGCACATATTAAGTGGCCAAACGATATTTATATCGGCGATAAAAAAATTACAGGCATACTAATTGAACACAACATAATGGGCAGTGCCATATCCGACAGCATTGCCGGAATTGGTATAAACATTAACCAGAAAGTATTCATATCAGATGCTCCTAACCCAACATCAGTAATTATTGAATCAGGAAAAGAGCTGAAGCTGGAACAAGCATTAAAAGAAGTATTAGGCTGTATCGAAAAGCGCTATATCCTTTTATCAAAGGGGGATATAAAGAGTATAGAAAATGACTATTTTAACAAGCTATACCGATTAAATAAATTTTATCCGTATGAAAAAAATGGCATAATTTTTAATGCAAAAATAGTTGGCATTAAAAATACAGGAGAGCTTGTACTTGAGGATGAGAGCGGGAAACAGCAACATTATGCATTTAAAGAAATAAGTTTTAGTGGAATATATTAAGCGAACATACAGAGATAATATGGGACAGGAGCGTTTTTGCTCCTTTTCTGTATCTTATCTTGAAACAGACTTATGGATTGGTGTTGACCCCAATCATGCCAACCAAATTTCTGATATGCGTAAGCTGGCTCAATCGGAAGTACAGAACCTACGTATTCTTTTAAATCAATACATTTCAAAAAATCATAACTTCCAAAAGAGCCTTGTACCTATTGCCATTGAAGATAGTTCGCCAGCAATAGTTCAAGAAATGGTTCATGCTTCGCGCATATCAAACGTTGGACCTATGGCTACCGTAGCAGGCACATTTGCACAGCATATAGGACAGCTACTAAAGAAAGAGTTTAAGCTGAATGAGATAGCTGTAGAAAATGGGGGCGATATTTACCTTAGCGTGCAAGATGAGATTGTAATGTCTGTTTTTGCCGGACAATCGCCATTATCTGAAAAAGTTGGAATCTGCATTCCTGCTAACTTTGGAGAGCTGGGTATTTGTACATCAGCTGGTACTGTTGGCCCATCGTTAAGCTTTGGCAAAGCTGATGCGGTTGTTATAGCGTGCCGTAGCACAGCACTGGCCGATGCATACGCGACAGGTATAGCCAACAAAATACAGACTCCTGATGATATAGAACCTGTATTAGAGAAGCTGGAAAATGAAAAAGAAATTCTTTCTGCTGTTATTATTTGTCAAGACAAGATGGGCATTAGGGGAGAATTTGAGCTGGAGATTTTACGCTAAGAAGATACTCGTCATTTCTCGCTTCGCTCGAAATGACGAGTATACTACTTATTAATCCTAGAAAGCAAGACAACTGCATAAGCAGAAATACCTTCTTCTCTTCCTTCAAAACCTAAATGTTCTGTAGTAGTTGCCTTTATAGACATTCTGTCCTCATCAATACCAATTACCCTTGCTAAAACTTCTTGCATTTGGGGTATCAACAGCTTAATTTTAGGTCGTTGCAGGCAAATTACGCTATCAATGTTCAC
>JAVBOE010000041.1:0-8441 GCA_031550925.1 Bacteroidales bacterium
CGACAAAGAAAGTAGTAGCGACTAAATCAACAACAAAAGTAGCTGCTAAAAAAACAGTTGTAGCAAAAAAAGTAGCACCTGCTAAGAAAGCAGCACCCGCTAAAAAAACGGTGGCGCCTACCAAAAAAACAACAGCTACAAAAAAGGTAGCAACGACAAAAGTTGCGCCAAAAAAGAAAGTTGTAGAAAAGAAAGCTGTTGCGAAAAAAGCCACAGTGACTAAGAATACTGTAGCAACAAAGAAGGCAACGAGTAGTCCTAAAAAAGTTGTTGCGACAAAGAAACCTGTGGCAGCCAAAAAGGTTGTGGCAGAAAAAAAGGCCGCGACTACTACAAAAAAAACAGTAGAAAAGACAACAACAAAAGCTACTGCAACCCCTAAAAAAATAGAGGAAAATAAGGTAACAGCAAAAATTGTTCCTATAAAGAACGAAGAGTTTACAGAAGAAATAACAAAAGATAATATCTTTAATTTAGACGAGGAAATGCCAAAAAAAACAACTGAAAAAGAAAAAGAGACATCGGTAAAGAAGTCGGCTACGAAAGCGAAGTCGGCTGCAAAAACCAAAGAACAAGAAGTTTTGCAATCTAAAGTTCGCACACCCGAAGAAGAGAAAGTGCTGGTTGCAAAGCTCGATGCAAGCAAATATGCCAACAATACCCCCGAACAGCTTGTAGAAAATAAGCTGCGCATACTTTATGAACTGCAGCTTATAGATTCGGCCATCAACGAAATTAAAGTTCTACGTGGTGAGCTACCTCTTGAAGTTCAAGATTTGGAGGATGAAGTAGTAGGATTGCAAACCCGTATTGATAACCTTCAGCAAGAAATAAAAGATATTGATGCGAATGTTGCGGCCAAGAAGCTTGCTATCGAAACAGCTAAGCGTCTTGTAAAGAAATACGAGGAGCAGCAAAAGAATGTTCGTAATAATCGCGAGTTCGATTCGCTTTCTAAAGAAGTAGAATTTCAAGGTTTAGAAGTAGAGCTGTCCGAAAAGCATATTAAGGAGTTCGGTTTTCAGATAAAAGAAAAGAAAGCGTTGATTGATCAGTCGAAAGAGCTTCTGAACGATAGAAAAATTGACCTTAGCGAAAAACAACAAGAACTGAACGAAATTACTGCCGAAACTTCTAAAGAAGAACAGCAGTTAGTAGAAAAGTCAGATAGTTTCCGTAAGCTGGTTGAGCCAAGACTGCTTCTTGCTTACGATAAAATGCGCCAAAATGCGCACAATGGTTTGGCTGTTGTGGTTGTAAGGCGTGATGCTTGCGGCGGATGCTTTAACAAAATACCACCTCAGCGCCAACTGGATATTAAGCTGAACAAGAAAGTTATTGTTTGCGAATACTGTGGTCGTATCTTAGTAGATGCTGATATTGTTGACCAAGAATAGACTTATTGCATATTATAAGGAAGGAGATGCTCAAACATCTCCTTCTTTGCATTTAAGATTTGTTGCAGCTTAGTATGCGCGTGGCAACGATATATAATCCAGCAGCTCTACATCAGGAGAAATATATTCTTCCTTTACAGGCTGAGGTTTCATTAAGTCTGTGCTTAAATACTTAGCATTGTTATCAGAAAATACGGTTACAACTACGCTATCGGCTCCGTATTGTTGCTGTAGCTTAATTGCGGCTATCATGTTTGCTCCCGAAGAAATACCAACAGCCAATCCCAGCTTAGCTGCCAGCTTTTGCGCCATTATAATGGAGTCACCGTCAGAGGCTTGAATAACATCATCAAGCTGATCCAAATCAACAATTTTAGGAATAAATTCATCCGAAATACCTTGAATTCTATGATTTCCAACCTTGCATCCTGTGCTCATAGTGGGGCTTTCCGCCGGTTCCATCGGATGTATTTTTACACCATCATACATATATTTTAAAAAGCTGCCTACACCCATTACAGTTCCACCGGTTCCTACGCCTGCAACAAACGCATCCGGACGCAACCCTTCTTTTTGTAGCTGAACAGAAATTTCGACACCTGTTGAATGCTTATGAGCATCGCAGTTACAACAGTTAGAGAATTGACATGGAAGAAAGATGTTAGAATCCATAGCGGCCATTTCTTCAGACAGCTTAATGCTCCCAAGAAAGCCACCCTGTTCTTTAGAAATAGATATGATATCGGCTCCCAGGTACTCAATAATTTGTTTGCGCTCTATACTTAGCCAATCGGGCATAATAATTTGCACCTTATGACCTAACGCGCGCCCAATGGCAGCAAAAGCAATACCGGTATTTCCGCTGGTAGCTTCAACAATTACATTTTCGGGCTTTATCTCTCCTTTTTTGTATGCTTGCTCCAGAATATAAAGAGCCATGCGGTCTTTAATACTTCCGGTTAGGTTGTATTGCTCGCATTTTACATGAATGATACCCTCTTTTCCTTGGTACTTATATTTGATGCCAACCATAGGGGTATTGCCTACAAGTAAATGGAGGTATTCAAACTTATTTTTTACTGTACGGTTAAACGGTAGCTTATTGCTCATTGGTATAGGTTTTAAGTGGATTTGGGTTTTTGAGAAGCTCTATTTCAGAGTATGAACAAATTTGCTAGAAAAAAATTAAAAAAAGAAGGATAATTTGTTTTTTAACAGTTTATCCTTCTTGTTGTTAAAATAATTGTATCAAAATGAAATATTTATTCAGTACATTCTAACAATATGATATTTTCTACATGGTGCGTATGCGGGAACATATCTACAGGTTGTGCCTTTTTTACAGAATAGTGCTCTGAAAGTAAAAGGATATCTCTTGCCTGTGTAGCGGGATTACAGCTTACATACACAATACGCTTAGGCCTAATGTTTATAAGGGTTTGAATAACATCTTGATGAACGCCTGCCCGTGGAGGATCGAGAATTACTACATCGGGTTGACCGTTTTGTGTAACAAAATCGTTGTTAAGCACATCTTTCATATCGCCTGCATAAAAAACAGCGTTGTCTATGCTATTTTCTTTTGCGTTTTGTTTAGCATCAACAATTGCTTCTTCTACATATTCAACGCCTATAACTTTCTTGCAATGGCGTGCGACAAACAGTGCAATAGTACCTGTTCCGGTATAAAGGTCGTAAACTAGTTCATCGCCTTTAAGCGAGGCAAATTCAAGCGTTTTCTGATACAAACGAAATGCCTGCTCGGGATTTGTTTGGTAGAATGATTTAGGTCCGATGCGAAACTGCAGACCTTCCATCGTTTCTGTTATGTGGTCTTTCCCTTTGTACGGCAAAACATCTTGGTCGCCAAGGCTATCATTCAGCTTGCCATTAATAACATACATAAGCGATGTTACCTGCGGAAACGATTGCTGTATGTAATCGAGAAGTGCTTCTCGTTTTTCTTTGTCTTCGTAAAAAAATACTACAACAACCATTAGCTCTCCGGTAGTTGTATTGCGTATCATAAGGTTTCTGAGAAATCCCGATTTATTGCGAATATCAAAAAAATCGTAGCCATTATCAATGGCAAACTTTTTTACGGCTAACCTAATGCTATTTGATGGTTCGGGCTGTAGGTAGCAGGTATTAATATCAAGTACCTTATCAAACAGCTTTGGAATATGGAAACCCAGGGCGTTGCTGTTTTCAATGGTAGCATTATTGTCAACTTCTTCTTGTGTTATCCAACGTTTGTTAGAAAACGTATATTCCAATTTATTGCGGTAGGCTGTAGTTTTGGGTGAACCAAGAATAGGCTGAAGCGGTAAGTCTTTCAGCTTCCCAATTCGCTCTAGCTGTTCTACTACCTGTTGCTGCTTATACTTCAGCTGTTCTTCGTACGGAAGATTTTGCCATTTGCAACCACCGCATACACCAAAATGCTCACAAAAAGGTTTGATAGCAAGCGGGGAAGGCGTGATAGTATTGGTAATCGTACCCTCCATAAAATTTCGCTGCTTACGGGTTACACGGATGTCAACAATGCTTTCCGGAATAGCAAAAGGAACAAAAACGATTTTGCCATCGTCGGCATGCCCAAAAGCCTTACCTTCGGCAGCTAATCCGGCTATTTTTATATTTTTTAGTAGTAAGTTGGTTTTTTTACGAGCCACAAGTTGTACTTTTATAGTTTTAAAGTGTAAAGATAAATAGACAAAAGAACAAAGACAAAAGAGCAAAGACGTTAATTGTAAATTGAGAAGGTTAAGCAGAAAATGTAATAATATGCAAATATGCAAATGTGCTATGTTAGCACAGGTCTAAAGTCCCCTTTAGAGGATTTAGGGTAATAATTAAACATTAACAGTTAAACACTAAACATTAAGATATACTTTGCGTTTAAGCAGTAATCATTAATAATTAAACGTTGAATTTTTAAACCTTTTTTCGTGGACTCGTTAACACATTTGGCAATGGGTGCCGTTATCGGCGAGGCTGTGCTTGGCAGAGAGCAGGGTAAAAGGGCGTGGTTTTGGGGTGCTATTATTGCTTCATTTCCGGATATTGATGTAGCCTTTAAATATCTCTTTAGTCCTGCAGGCGGCATTCTTTTTCATCGTGGGATGACGCACTCTATCTTGTTCTGTACGCTGCTGGTGTTTGTGTTTGGCTACTTGCTGAATCGCTTGTACGGCAACGATAAATCATACAAAGGTTGGTATAAGCTGGCGAGATGGTGTCTTTTCTCTCACATATTTATAGATATATTCAACAGCTACAGCGTAATGTTATTCTGGCCGTTGAACATCCGTGTAATGTTTGATAGCATGGGTATTTTCGATGCTCTGTTCATTCTTCCGTTTCTTGTGGCAATTATATCGTTTCTGTTTCTTAGGCAAAAGGTTTGGGCTCGAAAAAAGATTGCTATAGCTGCTATTTGTGTGGCTGCATTATACTTGGGATTCACGTCTATCAATAAGCTTAGTGTTGAGAGTACGGTGAGAAAAGAGTTGATAGCAAGGGGTGAAGATATTGGAAAAGTTCGTGCGGCACCTCTACCTCTTACCAACTTTATGTGGATGGTGTTGGCTGAAAAGAAAGATGGAAGCGGATTCTGGCAGACTAGCGTTACTACACTTAAAAAAAGAAATTTGCAGTATAGCTATATTCCTAAAAATGGCGAATGGGCAAGTGGTTTAGAGGATGATAAGGAATACAAACGGATTAAACGCTTTTCGAGAGGGTTCTATGCCATTACAGACGATAGTTTAGGCAATAGATATTTCTGTGATTTACGTTTCCCAAGCTTCGATTTTTTTGGAGACTCTCCTCCCATTAATGCTGTAGTAAAGTATCAGCTGAAAACAGATAGCGAAGGGCACTTGAGCTTAGATAGGGCTGCTCCTGTTCGCAAAATTTCTTGGGATAGGCTAACAAGATATTTTTCTCAAATACGAGGAGAGTATATATACCAATCGTCAAACTAAAAAATAAGCTGAAGATTATTTCTTCAGCTTAGCCATAAATTTTTCAGTATTTATTATACTTCGAATGTGGATTCCTCTGCCAATCTCTCCTTCTTCATCATTGGCAATAACTTCAAAGCCTAGAGTTCGTCCTTCTATGCTGACTAACGCTACTGTTGCCTGAACTTTCATCCCAACAGGCGTTGCCTTAATATGTGTGGTAGATATTTCTATGCCCACAGTACCGTATCCTTCAGGAAGGTGTGGTGCAACCAGACGGTAGGCTGCAGATTCCATAAGAGCAACCATTGCAGGAGTTGCAAATACCTCTACCAAGCCCGAGTCGTATTTCAGAGCAGTATCGTCTTTGGTAACTTCCGCCTCAATCGTAATGCACAATCCTTCTTGTAAAGTATGCTCCATAGAGAACTTAATGATTAATTATTAATTGTCAATGTTTAATGTTAGCATATTGCATATCTTTTCATTCTCACATTTACATATTAGCACATTAATACATTATCTTTTTATCTTTTCTGCCATTGCTTTTGCTAAAGCATCACAGGCAGCCAGCTTTTCCTCATTAGGAATACCCGATATCTCAACAGGTTCCGCAGCTTGTTCCCATGCAATGTTCTCAGCAAATTTCTTGAGGTTTTTTACACCACCACCACTCCACGTAAACGAACCGAATAAGCCTAGCGTTTTGTTCTTAATGCCCATGTGTTCTATTTCGCGGCACAGCTGCTCCATCAATGGAAACATTTCGGAGTTGTAAGCACAGCTGCCCAGCATTACACCGTTATACTTCCATATTTCATTAATAAGGTATGATATGTGCGTTTTAGACACATCGTGTACACGAATGTTCTTTACTCCATTTTCGGCAACCTTACGTGCAATGTAATCTGCAACTTGCTCGGTGTTATTATACATTGATGCAAAAATTATCACAACACCTTCTTCGGCTTCGTAGCGGCTCCACTTATCGTATAAATCTAAAACAACAGCAGGATTTTTACGCCAAATAGGACCATGAGTTGAACAGATATAATTTACAGAAAGTCCTTGTAGCTTAGCAAAGGCTTTTTGCACCATGTTAGAGTACTTTCCGACAATGTTAGAATAGTAACGGCGCATTTCGTCTTTGTAGAACTCTTCGAAGTTAATCTCGTCGTCAAAAATTCCACCGTCTAACGTGCCGAAGCTACCAAACGCATCGCCCGAGAACAGCATCTTTTCAGTAGTGTCATACGTCATCATTGTTTCAGGCCAATGAACCCAAGGCGTAAGCACAAACTGCAGCTTATGATGACCAAGGTCTAACATGTCTCCATCCGCAACCTCAAGTATATTTTCCGCATTGCCAAAGTAAGCGCTGAATAGCTTGTGCGTTTGTTTATTACCAACGATCTTAACGTTTGGGTAACGGGCAATAACATCTTTTACCTCGCCTGTATGGTCAAGCTCCATGTGGTTTATGATGAGGTAATCCAAATCGCGGTTACCTAGATGAAGCTCTACACGTTCAATGAAATCACGAGCACAAGCCATATCGACAGTGTCAACCAGTGCGGTTTTTTCATCAACAATAAGGTAAGAGTTGTATGCAACACCATTAGGTAGCGGCCACATATTTTCGAACAAGTGCTTGCGGCGGTCGTTACAGCCTAACCAAAAAACTTTATCGGTAATATTTACTTTAGCGTACATTACAAGGTATTTATTGTGTTAATAGTGAATAGTTAATGGTGAAGTGTAAATGGTTAATCGGAAAAGATCGCTTGTTTAACCATTTACACTTCACCATTAACATTTTATATTACTTCCAGTTCAATAGTTTTTTGAAATCGTAGTCGGCAGGATACGCTAAGTATTGCTGTGCTATTTCGTAGTCTGCTTCTGTAAGGTAGTGCAGGCCATGATTGTAAATGATCTGAGCTTTGTGCCCATCCATGCTTACCAATCTGGTTTTTATCTTTCCGGTTTCCGGATCTTCCATATCTTTCAGATGAACAGGCATAATTTCGCCGGTTTGGTTAGATGTAACCATACACCCTGTACATCCTTGATCGTAAAGCTGACGAACTCCGATGCCCAAAAGGTTACAGTACATTAAATCGAATGCTTTTGGGGTAATGCAACGCAGCTCGTAACCCAGCTCTACCGGACGGCTTTTAACGTCTAGCTGAAGCTCTTTTAACTTCATTTGAAGCATCATGTTGAAGATGTGAGCCTTGCTAACGTTACCAAGTTCGGGGTGACCATGGTCATCGAAAGTAAACTGAATACCCGAAGATTTAATTTCTTCGTCAGATAAGCTATGGAAAACACCTTCGCTTACTATCGCTACACCATAAGGAATTCCCATGATAGTACGTTTTACGATAGAAGAAATAATCAGGCGAATAATTTTATCAAGCGAGATTTTTGTTTTATTAAACATCTCGGGAATAATAATCATAGGGTAGTGGCATGCAGCACCAATGCCGAATGCAAGGTGTCCGGCTTCGCGACCCATTGCCGAAACTACATACCATAATCCGCTGGTACGAGCATCTTCGTACACCGTTGTACCAATGCGTGTTCCCTCGTCTTTTGCCGATTGATATCCGAATGTCGAAATTCCTTCGGGAAGAGGAAGGTCGTTATCAATGGTTTTAGGAACGTGTATATTTTGAATTTTTACGTTGTTATCCAGTAGGTATTTTGAAATGCGATTGGCTGTCGAAGCGGTATCGTCACCGCCAATAGTAACAAGCAGCTTAATGTTATTTTCAACAAAAAAATCAGGTTTGAATTCCTCATTTTTGGGTTTATACCTGCTCATTCGTAGTGCAGATCCGCCGCGGTTAAAGATTCTGTCGGCATAGTCAAAATCAATGTTGACAACGGATGCCTTGCCTGAAAATAAATTTTTGTAGCCGTCGTGCAAACCAATAACTCTGAATCCGGCTTCTAAAAATTGTTTTGAAACGGCACTGATTACGGTATTAATACCGGGTGCGGGACCTCCCCCGCACAAAATGACAATTGAGTTTTGCTTCTTGTCCATAGCTTTTTTTTCTGTAGTTGA
>JAVBOE010000103.1:0-37688 GCA_031550925.1 Bacteroidales bacterium
CATTGTCAACCATTTCGACAGCAAGGTTAATCTGTTCAAACGTTTCGCTATGCATAAAGTTAAACCCGTTTTCATCCTTATACAAGAATTGGTAGGGACGGCGTTCAACGCTGATAATATCAATCTTTTCACCCGCAGTAAAGGTGTTTTCAAGCGTTTTCCCATTCTCAAGGTTTTTCATCTTAACCTTAACAAACGCTCCTCCCTTGCCGGGCTTAACGTGTTGAAACCATGTAATAACACAAGGTTTACCGTTGTAAGAAATATAAAGTCCGTTTTTAAAATCTGCTGTAGTAGCCATCTAGTTTTTGTATTGTGTTAGTATCAAGATACAAAGGTAAGCATTTTTCTTATTTTATAGAAGTACTAACAAAATGCTTTTTAAGTATCACAATATGTGATGTGTGTACAGCGATATGTAAAAGGGATGAACCACATAGAACACATAGAAGCACATAGTTTTATTCTCTATGTGCTTCTATGTGTTCTATGTGGTTCAAGTTCTTTAAGCCCCCTTTGGGGGTTGAGGGCCATTACTATCTGTAATGCAATTTTATCTCAACCCTACGGTTCTTAGCCTTACCCGCATTGGTAATATTAGAAGCGTACGGATGATCTGAACCATATGACTCTGTTATCAACCTGCTCTTAGGAACACCTTTATCTGCCAGATAGTTTGCAACCCTTTCGGCACGTTGCTGCGAGAGCACATCATTTGTTTGATTAGAACCAACGCTATCTGCATGTCCTTCTATTGTTGCATAAACATCAGGATTAGCTATTAGAATTTCAGCAATCCTATTCAACGGCTCACGCGATTCTATCAACAGCCAATCGCTTCCGGTTACAAAGTAAATGCTATGCGCCAACAGATCGACTTCGTTTACAATAGCCTCGTCAACTTTAGGTTCTTCGGGCACAGGCTCGGGTTCAACATATACAATAACCTCTTTAATCTGTATAACCGTATCAACTCTAGGCTCCGGTTCCGGTAGTGGTTCCGGTATGTAAGTGGGCTCCTCTATATTTGGTTTAGACTTAACCTTTTTCGAACGTCCAATAGGTACATGGATACCCATATGAACATCGGTATTTTTTATGTTGCTGGTCATAAGGTTGCTAAGCATTGTACCTGTTCCTACATAGAACACACCTACATTAATACCTATACCCCATCCAAATTCTTTTTGCTCGTTATAGCTAACAGGGCTATATACGCTAAACCAACGGCTTTCGTAACGAGGAGTAATTGCACCACCTGTTAAATAACGCGCTCCTACCGTATTACTTCCTACCAGATTGAATGCTCCATCGGCATTAAGATATAAGCGTTTCCATACTTGCCAGTCGATGTTTGCTCTAAGCAATGTTGGGAGCTGCGGTTTCAGAGCTTCCATGCCCGACATATTTATGTAACCAGCCGATCTTAAATCGTCTATATATTCATCAAGCGAGCGACCATCTAGGTTTAAAAGGTCGGTAGGCTGACCAGAAAAGTTCATCATATATGAACCCGAGTTAGGCGATGCGTCATACTTCAGCTTACCGATATCGGTTACCGAGGCTGAAATTCTCAGCTTATAGCTGGTAGGATTAAACCACTCATTGCCTTCTTCAATTACCGCGCGGTTAACCGCCGATGTCCACTCATAAACAACACCAAGGTCTAGACCAAAACCTCTCGCATCAATATAGTCGTAAATATTTCCGCTAAGATCTTCGCTTACAAGCCTGTCGATACCTGTAGAGTATGCAAAGTTTGCATTACCTGTTAAAGTGGTAATATTATTCGCATCAAGCAAATTCACATTAACGTTGTCGGCCTGTAGCGTTCCTGCTCCCAAGCCAAGCACCCACTTACCGGTAACACCAGCTTTTAACCTATGACGATCATTCTGAAACAACACACCACCATACGTTAAACCTATATCGGCAAAAGCATGCGCATCGGTTCTTAAACCATTTTGTGTAAACGTTTGACCATATGAAGCATATGTTTTATTAGGACCGAACAGCTGGAATACATCATTTGACAGGCCTCTTTCGTTTGTCAAAAATCTAAAGCGGGTAGTCAGTCCCACCGAGTGCCTTTCATTAATAGCAACCATAATAGAGGGACCGAGAATATCAATATTACCCCGCATTTCTTTGCTATCGTTATTGTTTATTTTTTTGTATTGATTGTTTTCTGTCCAGTCAGAATATTTCATCTTAAACCAATCAGATTTCTTAACTTCATATGCATTCGTACCCGCACTACTACTTATAGACAAAATATTTACATCTAGCTTATAAACGCTACCAGCAATATTCGCAGGATTTGCAAGAACACCCGCAACGCCCTCAAAGTTGTTATAAAGATATCCCGTGTACGACTGCGCTCGTAATGAGCCAAAGGCCACAACCAAGCAAGCTGTAAGAGCTATAAATTTCTTCATAAAGTTAGATTTTGGTTAGTATAACAAAACTTAAACATTTTGTTTTAGCTTTTGTTGAAAGCTACAAATACAAAATTCTTACTCACAACAACCTATAAATAACGCAATATAGTAACACAAAGGTACAACAAATCGTTCATTGTGTTAGCTTTAAAAGCTAAAATACACTAATATCAATGAAAGGAGGCCCATTTTGGCACCGATTTATAAAGATTACAACAGTAATATCAACACAAAGCCGTAAGTTTTTTATCTTTTCCTACATTTGTAGAATCAGCATGTACCCAAAAATGAAACCAAAAAGAGTACTTATTCTATTTTTACTTACCTCTTTTCTCTGTCTAAGTAAGCTGCACGGACAATACGTTAGCTATGGTGCAGACCCGTGGGGACAACGCTGGCAGCAGATTACCACTCCGCATTTTAAGCTTATATATCCTAAAACCATCGACTCGTTGGCACAACGCTACGCTTGGCTGCTCGATACGTCATACACTATTGGCTCTAGAAGTATAGGACATAAACCTATTCAAATACCTGTTATTTTGCATCCCGACAACGTATTTTCTAACGGAGTGGTGGTATGGGCTCCACGTCGCATGGAAATATACACTACACCTCCAACGCAAAGCTACGCGCAGGATTGGAGCAAACAGCTGGCCTTACACGAGTTCCGCCATGTTGCACAAATCGATAAAATGAACACGGGTGTGATGCGTGTTGCCTACTACTTATTTGGCGAACAGGCAAGCGCATTGTGGCTATTACCCGTACCCAAATGGTTTTTGGAAGGAGATGCTGTGGCTACCGAAACAGCACTGTCTTCATCGGGGCGAGGAAGATCTTCAGAGTTTCACATGGCTTATCGCGCCTACCTCATGTCGGGTGTAGAATGGAGCTACGATAGATGGGTTAACGGTTCATATAAGTATAATGTACCAAACGTTTATAACTTCGGCTACCAAAACGTTGCATACGCTCGCTACAAATACGGCGTTGATATTTGGGATAAGGTTTTGAGCCAATCGGCACACGGCTATTTTAATATACCCGCTTTTAGCAACGCGTTTAAAAAATATACCGGAATAAACACAAAGCAGCTGCAAAAAGAAGCTTTTGATTACCTTAAACAGCAATGGATTGAAGAAGAAAAGGTATTGGAAGTTGACAAAAACACAAGCTATCTTCCATCGAGAAATGGCGATTACGTGAGCTTGCGTTCTCCTATAGCGATAGATGAACAAACGATGGTTGTTGTAGAAGTAAGCAACGACAAGCCTTCGCGTTTACTATTCGGCGATAAAAAAATAACGTTTAACTATAATGGTTTTAACGGAGATATAGCACAGTATAGAGGAAAGCTATACTGGAGCGAGAGTGTAAGCGACCCACGCTGGCAGCAACGTTCGTATGCAAATATAAAATCACTTGATACGAAAAGTGGTGTAATAAAAAAGCATACACGCAAAGGTCGTTATTTTACAGTTGCTTTTAATGACAGCCTTGACTATTACGCCACTTCCGGCATTAGCAGAGAGGGCACCAACACCATACATATACTGGATGCTGCAAATGATAAAGAGATAAAACAATTTAATGTACCTGCAGGGAATCAGGTAAGCGATTTGCAGTGGTTAAACACAGATGGAACGCTTGCCGTACTTGTGCTTAACAACAAAGGTATGGGCATCTATTCCTTCAATTTAAATAACGAAGAATGGAATGTTCTGTTGCCAGAGTCATATACAAACATTAGTGGTATTGCCATATATAATGATTACATTTTATTCGAATCGGAGTATAGCGGTATAAACAACATTTACGCGTTAAACCCAACTACTAAAAAGATATACAAGGTAACTTCATCACGGCTTGGAGCCTTTGATGCAGCAACGTTTGGAGACACGTTATATTTCTCCGACTACCAAAAGAACGGGCATCGGTTGGCGCAAAAAGAGCTAAATAAAACAGAATGGGAAGAGGTTAACTGGAGCCATCCCTACCGCTTCTCTTTAGCGGAAACGCTTTCTATCCAAGAAAATTTTAATATTGATACCGTTGCAATTCCAACCGATATACAACACGAAAGTAAGCCGTATAGAAAACCGCTACACCTTATACATGTCCATAGCTGGATGCCATTTTACACCGAGCTGGATTCTGAGCTGAACTTCGACCCTGATGAGCTGATTCAATCCATTAAACCGGGATTTACGTTGCTATCGCAAAATTTGCTTAGTACTGCTGTTACAAGGTTGGGATATTCGTATGAGAATGGTTACAATGCCGGTCATGCTTCGTTTACATACAGCGGTTGGTATCCTGTTATAGATATCACGGCAAACTATGGCGGTGGCAAGCAACGGCTAATTACAGAAGGACAGCTAAGTAAAGGTACCGAAAATTTATACGATGTTGGTGCAGCTATATATGTACCGCTTGTCTTCAACGGAACACGTTCACTAAGCGGCTTCATTCCGCAAGTCAACATAAAGCATACCAACGACAGCTACTATGTTCCGTCAGAAGATGATTACCAAAGTGCAACACGCCTCGATTTATTCTTACAGCACTATACCTACAGCCGTTCGGCAACAAGGGATATAAACCCTCGCTGGGGATACCGGATTCTGTTAGCTCGCCGTTCTATGCCTTTTGATACCGAGAATTTTGGTACGATGTACGGTGCAAGGTTAACGGTGTACACACCGGGGTTGTTTGCCAACCATAGCTTAAAGCTATCGGGCAGCTTGCAGCGTCAAGATGTTAAACGCTACTATATGTCTAACCTCATGTCGTTCCCAAGAGGCTATGATTCGTTTCC
Organism: Bacteroidales bacterium; assembly: GCA_031550925.1. Classification (GTDB taxonomy): domain Bacteria; phylum Bacteroidota; class Bacteroidia; order Bacteroidales; family UBA932; genus JAIRNF01. Next base: position 5,263 of record JAVBOE010000103.1, read on the forward strand.
AAGCAAAGAGCTGCAGTTCTTTTCGGCAGACTATGCTTTTCCAATTGCTTACCCCGACTTCAACATAGGGTCGTTGCTATACTTTAAGCGTTTTCGCCTTAACTTATTTACAGATGTCGGGCAAAATTCCTACTACAGGCAAAATGGAATTGTTACTACGAACCTTTTCTCATACGGTATTGATATCATTGCAGATTACCACGTAGCACGAAAAGAATACCCGTTTATGACAGGGTTACGGCTGGTTAAACCCCGTAACAACGGATTAAGTGCAGAGCTTCTATTTAACGTGTCGTTTTAACTATTTACACTTATCTTTGTTGTACAATGTAAGTTCCCAAACAACATTTTATGGAATTCATCATCATTCTTATTCTGATATTTCTAAATGGTATCTTTTCAATGTCTGAAATTGCGCTGGTATCGGCACGAAAAGTACGTTTAGAAGGTGCTGCAAAGAAAGGTAATAAAAGCGCACAACGGGCACTTAATCTGGCAAGCTCGCCCGACCGTTTTCTTTCAACCGTACAAATAGGCATTACGCTAATCGGCATATTCATGGGGATGTATAGCGGTAAGAGCTTCAGTGCGAAGCTGCAAGTTTTGTTTTCTCAGATTGAGTTCATCCGTCCGTATGCCCACATTATTTCCGATGTCATTATTCTTATTGTTATTACCTACCTTACGTTAGTTTTAGGAGAACTTGTTCCTAAACGCATTGGTATGACTAACCCCGAAGCCATATCACGTATAGTAGCCGGTCCGATGACTGTCTTATCAAAGATAACGGCACCGTTCATTTGGTTGCTATCGACGTCAACCAACTTCGTAATAAAAATAATGCGCATAAGAAGAAAAGACGACAACCGTGTTACCGAAGAAGAGATTAAAGCCATTGTGCAAGAAGGCACAGAAGGTGGCGAGGTGCAAGAAGTTGAGCAAGACATTGTAGAGCGTGTTTTCTTTTTGGGCGATAGAAAAATCGGTTCGCTGGCAACACACCGAAGCGAGCTGATATGGATTGATATTGACGACACTGTTGATGATATAAAGAAAAAAGTGAACGATGATATACACTATGTGTATCCGGTTGCCGATAAGAGTCTGGATAGCTTGCTGGGCATCGTTTTCCTCAAAGACCTCTTCATAAATATCGACCGAGAAGATTTTTACCTTAGCAAGTATATTCGCAAAGCCCTGTTTTTACACGAAGGACAGAGCGTTTACAGCGTATTGGCTCAGCTAAAAGAATCGAAGGCGCATTATGCTTTTGTTACCGATGACTACGGTAGCATAGACGGATTAATTACTATGAACGATATCTTAGAAGCGTTGGTGGGCGAGATGGACGATGAAAGAGAACAACCTATTGCTCGCAAAGACGGAAGTGTACTAATAGACGGGCAATATTCTTTCTACGATTTTCTTAGCTACTACGATATGCAGGCTTTGTACCCCGATTATCCGTTCAACACGCTAAGCGGGTTAATACTAGACCAGCTGAAGCACGTTCCAACTACCGGAGAAAAGATGAGTTGGCTTGACTTTGAACTTGAAATTATGGATATGGATAGTGCTCGTATAGATAAAGTACTAGTAAAAATACACAAAAAGCACAAGTAAAATATTTGCACAATTTTATATGAAAAGAATAGCCATAGTAGTGCTACTATTGTTTGTATTTGTACCTGTTGTAGCCCAGCTCCCATTCAAAGAGCAACAAAAGCAATATCAGCGCGTAAGAAAAGCTTATACCGATAAAGAAAAAACAGTCGAAAAAAGTTTAGCAGATAACGGCATTAAGACAAATATGTTGCAGCTGCACCTACGCGCGTTTAAGCAGGAAAAAGAGCTGCAGGTATGGGCTAAAAATAAAACCGACGAAAAATATACACTCATAAAAACCTACAAGTTCTGCTCTCTATCAGGGTCGCTAGGACCTAAGCGCAAACAGGGTGACGGACAAGTGCCGGAAGGTTTTTATCGCATAGATCGCTTTAATCCGTACAGCAACTTTTATCTTTCGCTAGGAGTAAACTACCCCAACAAATCAGATCAAATACTTGGCAGTAAAGGCAAGCTGGGTGGCGATATATTTATTCATGGCGATTGTGTTACTATTGGCTGTATTCCTATTACCGACGATAAAATTAAAGAACTGTATGTTTATTGCGTAGAGGCAAAAAACAACGGTGGCACAATACCTGTAACTATTTTCCCTGCTAAGCTTACCGACAGCAAGCTGCAGGAGCTGAAAAATAAATACAGCAACGATACCGACAAGCTAAACATCTGGAGCGACTTAAAGCAAGCCTACGATTACTTTGAGCAAAATAAAAACCTGCCGGGCATTACTTTTCTAAGCACGGGCAGGCATAAGGTTCAATAGCGAATGTGACAATGTGGTAATTTGATAATATGCAAATGATATTCTATATAAAACAACCTCATTAACACATTATCAAATTAGCACATTAATTAGTGCGAAACAAACTTCAATCCTACGATAGATGCGATAAGCGTGAAGATGAAAAAGATGCGCCAGAAATCTGTGGGCTCTTTAAAAATCAGCATACCTATCACTGCTGTACCTACCGCGCCAATACCAGCCCATACCGCGTAGGCCGTACCCATAGGTATAGCACCTGTCTGCATCGATGTGGCTTTATAGAGCAGATACATGCTTAGTCCGCAGCTAATCAAAAATCCAACAAGCCATAAAAGAGAGGTTGTTCCGGTAGTTTCTTTTACCTTACCTAAACATGTTGTAAAACCAACTTCAAAAAATCCTCCGAGAATTAATAAAATCCATGCCATTTTTAGTATTTTTAGCACATTAAACAATAGCAAGGCGACCCTTGCAATAACAATTCTTTCTACAAAAGGCTTGTCCTGCAAGGGAGAATGAACGATGAAATATAAATCGTTTCAATCAATCGGAGTGATATGGAGCAATGAGTATTCATGTGCTAATCAACATCAACGGCGCAAACATACAAATTTGTACCCAACTAACAATATATAGACTATAAGACATAATGACACAAAGACTTCAAGATTTTGATTGATGATAGAAATGTTGTACAATTTGAATATGCAATTATTGGTTGTAAGCCATATGCGATTAATAAACAAACAGAACCATGACATACCCTATTTACCAAGTCGATGCGTTTACCGACAAGCTATTTGGCGGAAACCCTGCCTGTGTAGTGCCACTAGATAAATGGCTACCCAATGAGCAGCTGAAGCTGATTGCTGCTGAAAATGCGGTTCCTGAAACCGCTTTCTTCATTCCCGATGGTAAAGGCTTCCACCTGCGCTGGTTCACGCCAGATATTGAAATGGATTTATGCGGGCATGCAACTTTAGCATCTGCCCATGTCCTATTCAAACACATGAGCTATAACGGTAATGCGATATTGTTTAACACACAATCGGGAGAGCTGGTAGTAGAACGAGAGGGCAGCTTGCTGATATTAGATTTTCCATCACGTATGCCTTCTCCCTCAATGCTACCCGAAGTCTTAATGGATGGATTAAATATTAAGCCAAAAGAAATATACAAAGCTCGCGACTACGTTCTTGTTTATGATGACGAAGAGGCTGTGCAACAAATAAAACCCGACCGCGAAAAGTTTGATCGCATTAACCTCGATCCGGGAGGGGTAATTGTAACCGCCCCGGGGAAAACGGTAGATTTCGTATCGCGTTTTTTCACACCACAGGCAAGCATATTTGAGGACCCTGTAACCGGATCAGCACACTGCAGCCTTGCGCCTTTCTGGGCTCAACGGCTAGGAAAAACCGAGCTGACAGCAATGCAGCTATCGCAACGTTGCGGTAAGCTAATCTGCTCGGTTTTCAATAATCGCGTTAGGCTTAAAGGTACAGCCGTTACATACATGCACGGAAGTATATCAATATAATACTGCCATCAATACGGCTAGAGAAAGGTGCTGTAGCAAATTACAACACCTTTTTTATTTCACTAAAAATCCAGTAATTATTCTACCACGTTCTTTCCATTGAATAAGCTTGTTCTACCATAACCCCATCATATACCTTTTCTCTCCACTCATCATAGCCATCGGGTTGTATGCCTTCTTTCTTCAGAAGAATATAGCCTTCTTTATGATAAACCGGATGAAATCCGTGAGTTTGTAATGTATCGAGCACCTTATCGAGCTGGCGAACTGAGAACCAGGCATAAATCATACGAGTGTTTGAGCTTCTAGAGTATTTATTATAGAGCTTTTTAACTGGGACATGCTTACTTAGCAAAAAAGCTGAAACTTCGAATACTCTGCATACAGTCTTGTTTACAATTAATAAAATAGTGTTCTTGTTAGTGTCTTCGTACCTAATAATGTCTTTTGCTTTCACTGTATCTTATTGTATTAGTTAGTAAATTAATTTTTACGCCGCTTTTAACCTAACAGGTCAAAATAATTTACCCCTTTTATCAGTCATAATTGTAAAATGACTTTATTTAGTATAGAAACATTAGAAAATACAACTTGTTCGACTACAATTTGTTAAACTTACATAAAGTCACTTAATGATTACGAATAGAGCCCATAAGCAACATTGTTTCAGAAAACGATACAAATAGTAAGGTTAATCTTTTTAAAGACCAATCTGAAACACGCAATAAATTACTACTTTTGTTACTTAAAGATGAAAAAACGGTCAAACATATTTAAGCTAAGTGCATTCCTGTTGTGCTCCTTGTATTTATTGAGTTCGACAGGTATGGCAGTATATGCTTGTGCTTGTACCAATAACATGCAGCTCTCGCTTATAGCAAAGCAAACAAAACATAGCTGCGTAAAGGCACAAAAACATTCATGCTGTGCCAAAAAGCAGATTACTTCGATCAATCTACAAGGCTTTCAGTTCAACAAAAAGCCATGCTGCACAACACAAGCTGTTGTGTTAAAAACGGAGCACCGATCTGAACAAATAAGGTTAAATATTTTATCAACAGATTTTTCTCAGCCAATTCTTTTTGCAAACGCAATAGAAATAACTCAGGACATAAGTCCTAACGATATCGTCGGATCACTAAGTCGGCACGTCATTCCTCCAAAAATACCACTTATCTACCAGCATTCTTGTTTACGTTTATGATATAAGTAAGGCTTAACCTCACTTATGTATGCACGCTACACCATAGTGTAGTCAATGGTTGTATTATTATATATGCTTATATCATGAATTTATTTTACAGATATTTATTTATACTGACTGCTATACTTACTATATCAAATGCTGGTATAGCAGCACCTCCTACTACGGTTACAGGCAAAGTTTTTTCGCTTAATAGTTCCGGAGAACAACAGCCATTAGACTTTGTAAGTGTTTACTGGCTTGGATCGAGTAACCTTGTTATGACAAATAACAAAGGAGAATTTTCTATACAACGCTTATCTAACAACAGCTCTAAGCTGATAGCATCTCTTACCGGATATGCCAGCGATACCTTAGATATTACATCTAATGTTGAAAAGGTAACCTTTATTTTGAATGAGGGCATAATGCTGGAAGGCGCTAACGTAGCCGCGCGCCAGAAAGGTAGCTTTATATCGAAGCTAGCGCCTGTTAAATCTGAGGTAATTACTATGGAGGGTTTAAGCAAAATGGCTTGCTGTAACCTTGCCGAAAGCTTTGAAAACACAGCAACTGTATCGGTCGGATATAGTGATGCCGTTTCAGGTGCACAACAAATCCGGATGCTTGGTTTGGCGGGTACTTATACACAAATGCTCGACGAGAATATTCCTACATCCATTGGCCTTGCTTCGACCTACGGACTGAGCTATACGCCGGGGCCATGGCTGGAGAATATTCAGATATCGAAAGGTACAACGTCTGTAATCAACGGTTACGAGTCGATTGCAGGACAAATAAACATGGAGCATCGCAAACCTGACAGGAGTGCTCCGCTGTACGTAAACCTGTTTGCATCCAGCGAAGAACGATACGAAGCCAACGTTGTTTCGGCATTACCAATTAATGAAAGGCTTAGTACCGCTATATTTGTGCATGGCTCTGCAGATACTAAGCTGCACGATGATAATGACGACTCGTTTGCTGATATGCCAAAAGTAAAGCAGCTGAATGTTGGCAATCGTTGGTTATACAAGCTACCTAACGATTGGCAGCTACGCTTTGGGCTAGGTTTTCTTGACGAACGTAGAGAGGGTGGTCAGGTGTCTCATGGTGGCACAAGCTCTACGCCTTTATACGAAACACAGATAGATAACCGCCATTTCAACGCATACACCAAGCTGGGTATTCCGTTTAACGGAGAGGCTACCAGCCTAGGCATAATTGCCAGCTACCACTACCACGACGAAGATGCGAAATACGGAAATCTGCAACCAAACGGAGCAGGCAAGTTCTTTAGTGGAGATGAAAATAACCTGTTTACGAATCTTATCTTTCAATCGGTACTTGGCAACATTGGGCAGCATAAGCTATCTGTAGGCGCAAGCTACCGTTACGATAAAGTAAATTCAATCTATAACGACAGGTTGATACTATACAATGCCGGTCAAACCGTTGATTTTGGTAGGGATGAAAGTACGGTGGGTACCTTTGCAGAATATACCTACAGCCCAGGAGAACACCTGAGTCTGATTGCCGGCGCGCGTTATGATTACAACAGCATATACGGATCACTTTTCACTCCACGTGCACACTTAAAGTATAACCCTTTTGAAAACTCAAGCATTAGAGCATCTGTAGGTAGAGGCTTTCGTTCGGCTTATGTTATTCCCGATAACATGGGAATACTGGCTAACTCTCGGCAGCTAATCGTAAACCCTGAGGACTTAGATATGGAAGAAGCCTGGACATACGGCATAAGCTTTACTCAGACATTTCCGTTGAGTGGCGCACGTACAGCCATGTTCAGCATAGATGCGTTTCGTACCGATTTTCGTCATCAAGTAGTTGTGGACACAGAGCGTGATGCTTCGAATGTTTATGTTTACAACCTCGATGGTGATTCATATGCCAACGCTTTTCAAATAGATTTCAGCATCGACCCTATTGAGAGATTCACCGTATTTGCAACCTTCCGCTATACCGATACCGAAATTACGGCAAGCCATGGAAAGGTGGAGAAGCCGCTAGTTGACAAGTATAAGGGACTTATCAACATTGCCTACGCAACCAGATTTGAAAAATGGAAGTTTGATGTTACCGCTCAGCTGAACGGTAAAAGTCGTGTACCGACAAGAGATGGTAACATTGATAACTCCACCTACTCAGAGGTTTATCCTATGTTTTACGCTCAGGTAACCAAAAAATTCAAGCGTTTAGACATATACGTTGGTGCCGAGAATATTGGCAACTACAAACAAAAAGACCCCATCATCGACCCTCATAATCCGTTTGGCACCCAATTTGATGCCAGCACAGTTTGGGGACCGCTAATGGGTCGAAAATTTTATATGGGAATTAGGCTAACTTTAGGTCAAATCTTATAATAACACTATCTTTGAATAATATAGACTATAGGACTTAATGACATAAAGACGTTAAGATTTTTACTGATAAAATGTTATATGAATGAGATACCTAATTATTTATTGTAAATTATATAAAGACAACAACTATGAAAACAATGAGAATTATTTTAGCACTTATATTTCTTGCAGGCATCAGCTTTAGTAGTATTGCACAAGACAAAAAAGGAACGGAAACTGTAACATTTAAAACCGACATTTCGTGCCAGAACTGCGTAAATAAAATAAACAAAAACATTCCATTTGAGAAAGGCGTGAAAGATGTAAAAGCAGATGTAGAAACGAAAGAGGTTACCGTTACCTACGACACAAAGAAAACCGATAAAGATAAGCTAGTAGCCGCTTTCGAGAAGATTAGCGTTAAGGCTGAGGAAGTGAAAAAAGAAACCAAAGACTAGTATATAGAATCATAATCACTATAAATAAAACATGGTTAAGATTATAGCATTTACGTCACTCTTCGTAGCTATAAATTTTCTGCCAATGGTATCAAAAGCGCAGCATATTACCATTGATAAGGATGGCTATACCAACATAAGAGAGGAGCCCAATTCGAAGTCCAAGATTGTCGGAAAGGTACTTAAGAATCAAATCTTCTACCTCATTGACGATACATTAGATGGGCTTGGCGAAAACGATGATATACCAAAAGAAACAGCTGATTGGATACTAATTTCTACTGAATGGTGGAATCCTAATAGATATTCGGGCTACATTTATAAAAAATATGCCTATCCATTGAGTGATATGACCATCCTTAAAGGTGACGGATTTGGGAAATCGATTATAACTTGTTCCAATAAGGACATAAAGGTTACAATGATAACCCAACCTTTTGTTAAGGGAAATCATACTATTAGCGAAGAGCCTTTTAATGTTGATGGGAGGCATCCATACGGAATAGACGGTCTAATACAACACTTACATAGAGAAATTAAGCAAATAGAGGTGGTCTTTAAGGGAAAGCAATTCATACTATCAAAAGACAAAATTGCTAACTATTACAATCCTAACTCAATGGATGTTTATATTGGTCCTAACGAAGAACTGTATATTCGCATTTCTGGTGGAGATGGAGCTGGTGGTTATTCTGTTTACCTAAGTGTAGTAAACGGAAAAATAGTAAGTACCTCATTGAATGAAGTATAAATTTATAAATAAACATGGCAACCATTCTTTTTAACGATGTAATATTCGGACCTATAAAGAGTCGCAGGCTAGGCGTATCGTTGGGTGTAAACTTACTGCCCAACTATAGTAAGCTGTGTAACTTTAACTGCATTTACTGCGAATGCGGATGGAATAGAAAAGGCGATAAGAAAGAATTCAACTCGCGAGAAGTTGTAAAGTCCACGCTGGAGGCCAAGCTGAAAGAAATGGCTGCTAACAATGAGCTACCTGATACCATTACGTTTTCCGGCAACGGAGAGCCTACCATGCATCCCGATTTTGCAGCTATTATTGACGATACCATTGAGCTGCGTAACAAGTATGCACCATCGGCAAACGTAAGCGTACTGAGTAACGCAACGATGCTTGGCAGGGAAAAAGTTTTTAACGCGTTGTTGAAAGTTGACAGAGCCATACTTAAGCTGGACTCCGGGTTTGATGAAACCGTTCATCTTATTGATAATCCGCAGGGCAGCTATAGCGTTGCAAACACCGTTAAGCTAATGAAAAAGTTTAACGGAAAAATGACGCTACAAACTATGTTTCTTAGAGGAGAGTGCAACGGCAAGCCTGTTGACAACACCGTAAAAATTGAAGTTGACCGCTGGCTTGAGCTGGTGCAAGAAATCAATCCGCGCGAAATAATGATATACACCATTGATAGAGAAACACCGGCACCAAACCTGCAAAAAGTAAGCGTTGAGGAGTTGGAACAAATTGCCAACCGCGCACGACAGCTGGGATATACGGTACAAGTATCGGGATAGACAGCTAACGAGAGAGGTGATATATTATGGTCTCGAAATGTTGTGGGTTGAAAAAAGCAGAAAATTTACAGCTGCTCATTATCGGTTCTTTTCCTTGTAGCAGGTCGAAATCGAACTCGTCTTTAAGTATTCGTATTGGTAGCTCAGAGCAGAAAAACATAGAGGAATCAACCAAATCAAAAGCTATATCAAACGGTACTTGCTTATTTAAGTAGTAGGTTGCCTTGTCAACAATTTTTTGTCCCTCGCCATGCTTGAACCTCACAGCGGCAATAGAGTTTACACGACTATCGGTCACAAACTCTTCTATCGTACATTGCTGCATCCCGTCTGCGTTTGAAATGCTTGGCGATATGGTGTGAATAATAGCGATGCCACCTATACTATCTCTCGTAACAATACCGCAATGTGATACCTTTACCGTATCGTTAAGCATGCTGACAATGCTAAGGCTTAGTCCACCATAACCCATACGAAAAATAACATCTCCTGATTGAAGAGAATTGAACTCTTCTACAGACAGATTATAGCGGGTTGCAAAATTCTTTTGTTTATCAGAGTGGCTCTTACAACCAGACAGAAATACTACGATTAGTATGCAAAAGGCAGCTATCTTCCCAAAGCTATTTTCCACTCTTTGTTTTCTTTTACTAAAAAAATATCCGATTCATCTACAACATTACCGCTGCCATCTACCATTTGAAAAACAACAATAGCCGTATCCTCTTCATCGTTAATCTGCGAACTTACAATAACGGTTTTTATATCGCTATCTCCTTCTCCGATTTGCAGCCCCTCCCTTTCAGCAATACGTTTCAAGACATCAATAGTAGCTTCCGATTCTTTTGTTACATATTTTCTTGCGCTCTCAAGGTCTATTCTATCAATAGCGTCATGAAATTTCAGCACAACAGATTCGGGGCTCTCGCCGGCACAAGAAGACAGAACGACAGCAAAAATAGCAGCAACAGTAATTCCTTTTAGAAACCTCATAATCATATAGACTCCAAGATTTAAGGACTTTAAGACTTAAAGACCCTTCTTAAACTTTTCAAATCCCTTAAATCACTACATCATGAAAAAACACCTTACTTATAGATGTAATTATTTATTGAACTTTATATAATATTATTAGTTGTCAAAACAGTAGCCGAGCCATCATTACTATATCGACTCGGCTTACCTTGTTCTTTAAATTTGTATCTGATTAATGGATTTATTTAGTAAACCCTGCTTTCCAGCTGCCATCCTCTTTTACCACATCGCACTTAACGGTGTTAGTTTTTCCATCAGGGCCTGTAAGTTCCACAGAAACGACACCCATACCTTCCTCTTCGTTAATATCGGAACTTAAAGCCTTTGCTGTTGCCCCTTTAAATTTTTCTTTGAAATCTTTTAGCTTCTCAGCAGGCATATTTGCTGCTATTTGCTGAAGCATAATGGCAGATTCTCTTGTAGCATACTTAGCTGCTTTCTCAAAGTCTCCGTCAAAATATGCCTTGTACAAATTTTCAGCAACAGCTTCAGGATTTCCACTACCACCACAAGCGGCCAGCATGAACGTAGCACATAGTGCAAGAATAGCAATTTTCAATGTTTTCATGATAGTTAAAATTAGGATTATGTATTTTGAAAGAAAATATGTCTTACTTAAAAATCCATTCGGAGAATTAGAAATACAAACGTATTCTTTCGTCATCAACTTTCCACTTTCCGTCTTCTTTTATCAGCACTACCCAACCTTCTTTCGTCTTATCTCCCTTTGCAAATTCGAAATAAACAGTAGCTTCTTCTCCTTCATCCTCAACCTTTGTAACTTTATATGTAATGCCCTTAAACTCTTTTTTCGCTTCTTCTACTTCTTTCTTGAGCTCTTCTTCCGAGTAATCTTCAAACTCTCTTAAAATACTAGCTGAATGCTTCTTGGTTGCACATTCTGCTGCTTTTTTATAATCGAATGAAAGAGCTGCATCAACATAATTTTTGGCAACAGACTCAGGTGTTCCACCACCACAAGCAGCTAACAGAAACGCAGCGCACAATGCGATAATAGCAATTTTTAATGTTTTCATGATGATTAAAAGTAAGATTATGTATTTGAAAGTAAAAATATACTTTTTACCTTAATAATTTGTTCTATTTTTATTCTTTTATATTTTTTGGCAGTAACAAAATAAGCCGGGCTATCAGACCCGGCTTATTTTACTTTTTTATTTTTTAAAGCTTAAAAACGTATTCTTTCGTATTCAACCTTCCATTTTCCATCTTCTTTTATCAGCTCCACTTTACCATCGTCTGTTTCGCCATCCTTCGTAAATTCAAACATAACAACAGCCTCTTCTTCGTCAGCGCCAACTTCAGTAACTTTATAGGTAATACCTTTAAGCTCCTCTTTTCTCGCTTTTACTATCGTTTTTATAATATCATCCGAAAGACCTTCTACTTCGCCTAGAATTTCGGCTCCATATTCTTTAGTTGCAAGGCTTGCCGCTTTCTTAAAATCAACGTTAAAGTATGCCTTAACATAGCTTTCCGCAACAGCTTCGGGAGAATTTCCACCACCGCAAGCCGACAGCATAGTAGCTGCAAAAAGAATAACGATAAGCTTTTTTAATAATTTCATGATGCTTACAATATGTTAAAATAAATAGACTGCTTATTTCTTAAACTCAACCTTCCAGCTTCCGTCTTCTTTTATCAAATAATGAGTAATCTCATCTATATCTCCACTAGCATCTATTAGCTCTAACACAACAGTTGCTTTATCTTCTTGTATATCCGCACTTTTAACTTGAACCTTAGTCCCATCAGTTTCTTTCTTCATCTCCTGCAGCTGTTCTTTTGTCATCATGCCTGTCACTTGTTCGAGCATTGGCGCTGTGCTTTTAGTAGCATATTTTGCAGCTCCTTTAAAGTCGGCATTCATTATTGCTTTTTGAAAGCTTTCAGCAACAGATTCAGGAGTACCACCACCACAAGCCGACAACATAAATACAGCACAAAGTGCAACCACAACATTTCTTAGTGTTTTCATAATAGTGTAATTAAGGATTTATATTATATTATTAAAATCATGCTTTAAACAAGCATTGTGTTAAACTGTTCAATTTGTAAAGGTAGTAATTTATTGATATGTAAATCGCTAAACCTCTTGCTGTAAAAATAACTTATCAACAAATAAGCCCTTCTTGATATTGTATAAGAAGGGCTTAACCTATTAGCAGGCTATTAGTATATAACAGAAATCTTCCATTCGCCACCCTCTTTTACCAATGGGATGCTCTTCTCATGAGAATGATCTCCATGTGCTTCATCAAAGTAAACAACAGCATTTTCTCCATCTATTTCAGAACGGGTGATTTTAATGCTTAAGCTGGTATTTTCTTCTTTCAGCTCTTTAATGTCATCTTCGGTAAGAGATTTTGTCATATCGTCAAACTCTTGAGCTAACGATTTTGTAAGACAGTTTTTTGCCGCCTTAAGATCAACAGTTTTTGCTGCTTCAAAATATTTTGAAACAACAGACTCAGGAGAAGAACCTCCGCCACAAGCGGTAAATAAAAGAGCTACAAAAAGGACGAGAGATAGATTTCTTAGTGTTTTCATTTTGATATAGTTTATATTAATGGTTTTTAAAACGGGCGGAAACCAACAGCTTTACGTACTTCTTTCAGCGTTGCTACAGCACTTTCGCGAGCTTTTATGGCACCTTCTCGAACTACTTTTCCAAGATATTCGGTATCGGCATTAAGCTCTATAATACGATCTCTGATGGGTAAGGTTATTTTACAAATATCGTCGGCAAGCTGCTTCTTTAAATCGCCATAGCGAATTTCGCAACGGTTATACTTATCAAGAAAATGCTGAACGGTATCGGGTGTAGAGACAACTTTGAGTAAGGCAAATATATTTTGAATAGATTCGGGCATGGGGCTATTAGGCTCGGTAGGTCCGCTATCGGTTACAGCCTTCATCACTTTCTTGCGAATCGTTTTTTCATCATCGCTAAGGTATATGCCGTTGCCTTCGCTTTTTCCCATCTTTCCGCTACCATCCAACCCCGGAATTTTCACCAGCTCATTTCCGAAATTATATGCCGTAGGTTCAGGGAAAACCTCGGCACCATATAAGTTATTAAACCGACGGGCAAGTATGCGGGTAAACTCTAGATGCTGCTCCTGATCTTTACCAACCGGAACTTTTGCTGCACGATGAATTAGAATATCCGAAGCCATAAGCACCGGATAGGTAAGCAAGCCGGCGTTAATATTATCGGCATGTTTACGGGCTTTCTCTTTAAATGACGGTGTACGCTCCAACTCGCCTTTGTACGCCAGCATATTAAGCATAACGTATAGCTCTGAAACCTCCGGTATATCGCTCTGAATAAATATGGAGGCAACCTCCGGATCTAAGCCCGCGGCTAAATATTCGGCTAAGACATTGCTAACATTCGCATGAAAATCATCGGGCTTGGGATGAGTTGTCAGCGAATGCAAATCTGCGATAAAGAAATAGCAGCGATTTTCGTACTGCATTTTGATAAAATTCTTCAACGCTCCAAAATAGTTACCTAAATGAAGCTTTCCGGTAGGGCGAATACCGCTAAGTACAATGTCCATAACGTTTTATAAAATAGATGAAGTTAGCTGTCTTAAGTGAGACAACGCTCAATAACTTACAAAGATAGAAAAATGGCTGATTATTGAAACCTATAAAAGTACATTAACTTCACAAAATATTAAGTACCTTTGCCTTCAACATCCTGATACCACAAAATGAAAAAAAATATAGCTGTTGTTACAGGAGGAAACTCTTCGGAACATGTTGTTTCGCTTAAAAGTGCCGATCAAATCGAGGCATCATTAGATCGGAATAAGTATAATGTTTACCGCATACTGATTGAGAACGACAGCTGGACCGTCCAACAGCAAGGCTTACCTGATATTGCTGTAAATAAAAACGATTTCAGCTTTGAATCTAGTAGCAATGGCAAGGTTCGCTTCGACTGCGCACTTGTTGCTATACATGGTACACCGGGCGAAGACGGGCTGCTACAAGGCTACTTCGAGATGCTACAAATTCCCTACACTACTTGCGATGTGTTAGTCTCGTCGCTAACATTTAACAAGTGGGCATGTAAGAAATACCTCTCAGATACAACCGTTGCTATGGCTAAAGCTATACTTATTTGCAAGGGCGATAAGATTAATGCCGAAACGGTAATACGTCAGCTAGGATTACCGCTATTTGTGAAACCAAACGAAGGCGGTAGCAGCTTCGGCATAAGCAAGGTAAAGTCGGTAAGCGATATGCAAAACGCTATTAACTCAGCGCTGACAGAGGATGTAAACGTTATTGTAGAAGAGTTTATTTCGGGCGTGGAGCTTACCTGCGGGTTAATGCGTACGGGTAGCGATTTACTTGTATTCCCTATCACCGAAATTGTTAGTAAAAATGAGTTCTTCGATTACGAAGCAAAGTACACTCCCGGAATGTCTGACGAGATTACGCCGGCTCGCATTTCGCCGGAGCTAACAAAACGGGTAGATGATTGTTCGCGTCTTATATATGAACGTTTAGGCTGTAAGGGCATTGTGCGTGTTGACTATATTTACAATAAAGAAAAAGATATGCTGTACTTTTTGGAGGTAAACACCGTTCCGGGAATGACAGCAAATAGCCTCGTGCCAAAACAGGTTAAGGCCATGGGCAAAACGTTTGGAGAGGTATTGGAGATGTTGATTGAGGAGAGTGTGAAAAATAGTTCTAGCAATTCATAGTTCAAATTTCGGTATTGTTAATTTGATATAGATTTTTTTATCTTTGCCATGAAAAATGGATTGTCCAAGGTGTAGTAGCACAAGTCATTGTAAAGATGGGATAGCGAGCAATCGTCAGCGTTACCTATGTAAGGATTGCGGATATCGCTATACCGTTGAGAAGAAATCGGACGTTAAGTCAGCAGAGGTAAGGCGTATGACTCTGGAACTTTACCTTGAGGGGCTAGGTTTTCGAGCCATTGGTCGAGTCCTGAAAATAAGCTACGGGACAGTTTTTCAGTGGGTTAAAGAATGGGGTAGCAGCGTTGATTTGCCCACCAAGAGGGAGGCGGTGGAGGTTGTGGAGCTAGGCGAGATCCATACCTACGTGGCATCAAAAAAACTACTGCTGGATATGGGTTACTGTTGATCGACGTGGAAAACGGGTTATCTCTTTTGTCTGTGGAGACCGCTCCACGCGAACAGGGCTAAGGCTTTGGCAGAAGCTGGCTACGCTCAACGTTGGCTGCTTTTGTTCAGACTGCTGGAAGAACTACGAGGAGTTTATACCGAAAGTAAGGCACAGGCAAAGCAAGGCTGAAACGTATACGGTCGAGGGGTACAACAGCCGAATCAGGCATTACTTGGCTAGGTTTAAGCGAAAAGGAAAATACTACTCAAAGGCGGAATACATGATCCAAGGAGCATTAAAATTGCTGCTCTTAAAGCTCAACAATGAATTATCTATAGTAATTTAACAATGTCCAAATTCTCGGCTTTATATATAAAACTGTACCAATACAATGCGCCTATCTACTTTTCTAAAAGAAGTTTTTGAAAAAATAAGGAGTTCAAATATTGCAGTTCGATTAACTTCAGGAGCATTTTGGTCTTTACTGGGAAATATTGTTGGAAGAGGGCTTGTATTGCTCTCTTTTATTATTGCAGCTCGCATTTTAGGTAAACAAGAGTACGGAGAAATGGGAATGATCCGATCTACTATTATGATGTTCTCCGTATTTGCCGGAGCCGGTATTGGACTCACAGCATCACGATATATTGCTCTTTACAGAGGAACCAATATCCGAAAAACACAAGAAGTATATACTCTATCCTACTACTTCTCTATTGGCCTAGGTTTACTGATTGCAATATTACTTTGTTTATTTGCCCCACTAATAGCAGAGAAATCGCTCCACGCACCTCAGCTAACAAACGACATTCGTATTGGTGCAGGTGTCCTTTTTTTTATTGCATTAAATAGTGCACAAAATGGTATCTTATTGGGATTTGAGCTATTTAAGCCTATTGCTTTTAATACTAGCATCTATGGCATTGCACAACTTGTTTTTCTAGCCATTGGGGCATACTATTGGGGCATATTCGGTGCCATTGCCGGCATGGGAATAGCAACCATTGTTCTGTGGGTAATAAACCAACGATCTATTCACTCCAAAACATCTAAAATATTTATTGAAAAAATTCAACTAAGAAAGCTTAGCAAAGAAACAATATCAATTTTATGGAAGTTTTCACTTCCTGCAGCGATGTCTTCAATCCTTGTCATTCCTGCATTATGGTGGTGTAAAACTTTTGTAGTGCAAACATCGGGTTTTGGGTCAATTGCAAACTATGATGTTGCAGAGCAATGGAATAATATTATTCTCTTTATTCCTTCAACATTAGCGTCAATGATAATGCCCATATTATCTAATATTTTAGCTGAAGGTACAAGTAGTCAGTATAAAAAATTAGTTACAATAAATATTCTACTTAACGCTATTGCTACTACGTTAATAGCGTTATTCGTTTGTATACTCACAGCGTTTATTCTTAAAAGCTATGGTGCAGAATTTACAGATAAAAACACTTTCCACATACTAATACTATCAACAATTCCTAATGCTGTTGCCGCTGTCTTAGGGCAGGTAATTGCAAGTAAAGGGAAGATGTGGGCCGGCTTTATTCTCAATCTGCTTTGGGCTCTTTGGCTTATTCTTCTATCTTTGTTCTTTATTGGAAATTTAAAATACGGAGCATTTGGTTTAGCTCTTGCCGTGTTATGTGCATATATATTACATGCCATATTTTCATATGCATATATGTGGTCTAGGGTTATAAACAAGAAAGAGCTTCTATAAAAATAGATTTTTCAAGTTTTAACAATAATGAACATAAAAAAAATACTCCTTGTTTTTGGAACACGGCCCGAAGCCATAAAAATGGCTCCGCTGGTCAAAGAGTTCAAAAAACATGCTGATAAATTTGAAACAAAGGTATGTGTAACGGCACAACATAGAGAAATGCTTGATCAGGTATTATCGTTTTTTGAAATAGTACCTGAGTATGACTTAAATCTTATGCGTCCGGGGCAAAACTTATATCAGCTAACAGCAGATGTTATTACCGGATTAAAACCTATCCTTGAAGAGTTTATGCCCGATATTGTTTTTGTACATGGCGACACAACCACATCAACAGCTGCTGCCCTTGCTGCATTTTATGCCGATTGTAGAGTTGCTCATGTAGAAGCAGGACTCAGAACTTACAATAAATATGCCCCATTTCCTGAAGAAATGAATCGGCAGCTGACATCTCGCATTGCAGATTACAATTTTGCTCCAACAGAAAAGGCAAAGAAAAATCTATTAGGCGAGAAAATAGCAAGCGAGACTATCATTACTACAGGTAATACTGTTATTGACGCTTTACTGTGGGCTCAAAACAAGCTAAAATCGTATGAGGATGAAGAAATACAATACCTAAAAAAGTTTATCAACCCATCAAAAAGGCTTATTTTAGTTACCGGGCATCGTCGTGAAAATTTTGGCGAGGGATTCTTGAGTATTTGTAAAGCGATTAAGCAAACAGCTGAAGAAAATAGGGATGTTCAGATTATATACCCGGTTCACCTTAACCCCAATGTGCAAAAGCCCGTATACGAGCTACTAAACAACTTGCAAAATGTAAGCTTAATAAGCCCGCTGGCATACCCTGCTTTTGTTTGGCTTATGATGCAAAGCTACCTTATTCTAACAGATAGCGGAGGCGTTCAAGAAGAAGCTCCAAGCCTAGGAAAACCGGTACTAGTAATGAGAGAAACAACGGAACGTCCTGAAGCAATAGATGCCGGGACAGTAAGGCTAGTTGGGACAGATACCGCTAAAATAATTACGAGCGTTAAGGAACTACTAACCAATCCGGCTGTATATAATGAAATGAATACAGCTCATAACCCCTATGGCGATGGAAATGCATGTAGAAAGATTGTAAAACATTTATTTGATCATGGCATATAAAATATTTCTCAACAAACAAGACATAAACGACGCTACAGCAAAATATCTCAAAATAATAGAACAAAGTATTCGTTTATTGAGTGATGACGTATGCTACATATACTCCTCTAAAAATTTATCGAAAAATGACATAGCTATTACGATACATTCTAAACATTTTTTTGATTTATGGAAAAATAATCACAAACAGCGTACTATAAATTGGTTTCAAGGAATTGCGCCTGAAGAGTTGAGGCTTATATTTGGTGGAGTAAAGGGACGAATATATTACCTACTTTGGTCTTTTTTCGAGCGTTTTGCTTTAAAAAGATCGTATGCAAATTTTTTTGTTTCCAATGAAATGCAAAGGCATTATAAAAGAAAATATGGATACTCTTCCGATAATTATTTAATAATGCCCTGCTTTAATCAAGATATCAGAGTTGAATCATTCAACTATAAAAATAAATACACAAATCCGTCATTTGTTTATGCAGGTAGCCTTTCAAAATGGCAATGTGTTGACGAAACACTTCTACTTTATAAAGCCATAGAAACAGAAAATTCTTATTCCAGCATAACTCTTTTAACTGCGGAGCAGGAGAAAGGTAATAGCTTACTTAAAAAATATGGCATAAAAAATGGAGTTGTAAAATATGTACCTTTAAACGAAATAAATGAAGAACTACAAAAATATAAGTATGGCTTTCTCATTAGAAATGATATTAGCATAAATAGAGTAGCAACCCCCACAAAAATGAATACTTATCTTGCTAATGGGATTATTCCGGTCTATTCTAACGTAATTGTAGATTTTATAGAAAATATTGGAGAGAAAAAATACGCTATATGCTTAAAAAATAATGATGATTTTCATTACTTCTCAAATCAAATAAAAAAAATGGAACAGGAAGAAATTAATCCTAATTTAATATATTCTGAATATAAGCATATTTTTACCGAATATTTCTCAGAATCAAAATATATTACATTAATTTCCTCTTTCTTAAAAAAACTTGAAGGTTGAGAAAGTTTCTTATAATCTTTATATATTATATTGTATTTGAAGGATTCATTCTAAAATGGTTACCTTTTGATTTTTCGGTAGTTCAAACCATTCGAAATATTGTTGACTTTACTCCGCTAGCTATTCTCATCCTAACATACAATTGGCGGATAAAATTTGATAAGAATAGCATATTATCACTAAATTTTCTATTAATTCCCCTTCTCCTTTCCATACTTTGTATCATGACGACTATGCTCCATAAGGGAGCTGTATCTTCAGCATTTGCATACTGTGGAGCCATCATTCGCTATATTCCTTTAGCTTTAATAATCACAAAAACCAAAATAGATTCGGATGAGTTAAAAAAGACTTTACTATTTCATGTTAAAATAATTTTTTCATTACAAATAACTATTGGCATCGTACAAATTATTGGGGGACAAAATATTATGACATTTTTTCTTCCAAAAACAGATAGCCATTCTTCCGCTCAAAATGCATTACTTGAAGGTGATATTGCAGGCACTTTTTCAAATACTATAGATTATGCATTCCTTATTTTAACTTGCTATCTATTAATTTTATACAACACAAGACGTTCGAACAATGCTTATGTATTACTACTATCTGTCTTCACACTATACATAGTATACGAAACGGGATCATTAGCAGCAATTATTGCTTTTCTAATCATTTTTGCTATATTTCTTTGTAATGGACACTCTTACAGATTCATTTATTTATCCATAGCAGTAATGGTCATAAGTATTATTCTTATGTATATTTATAATACAGAACTCTATTTATTCATTGAAAATAAAAAATTAAGTCGACTTGGAATGATTTCATCTACACTTCCAAACTTCCTTTTAAAGAGTAATATTTTTGATATTTTATTTGGAATTGGGACAGATTTAGGTGTAATAAATAAAACCGTCCTCTCTCTTCCAAACCCACCACATATCTTTGTACACTATTATGCCCCACATACATTAGCTGATGTATATTGGGTTGCCGCAATTGTTGAAAATGGCATTATTGGATTTATATTACTATTAGGTATGTTGGCTAAAATTTACGTTTTATCAAAGTTAATACGACAAAAAGATTGGCAATTATATATGATAATGATTTCGCTATTATGTGTCATTTTAATCCTAGGCTTCGTAAATCAGATCTTGTCTGTGAAACCTTTTACTCTATTTTTTTGGATATTAGTTGGTATTCTAGATAAAGTATATGCTAAATCAAAAATAGTTTTTTCATGAAAAGATTGAATATACTTGTTTTTGCCCATGAACTTTCCCCTTACCAGGGTTCAGAATGTGCTGTTGGCTGGAACATTGTTACTCGTTTAGCCCAATACCATAATGTTACCGTTTTATACGCCGAAACCAACCAAATGCAAACCAGCTCTTACAAAGATGCTATTGATGATTATTGCAAAAAAAATGGAAGCATAAATGGTTTAGAACTAATACCTGTAAGCCAGCCTAAAATAACAAAACGTATTGCTTCTTTTAATAAACGGCTATCTCCCAAAAATACAAATATCAAAATACCATCTCTATACTATTGGGCCTACAAGCATTGGCAAAAAGAAGCATTCCGAGTCGCAAAATCACTAATAGAAAATAAGAAATATGATATAGTCCATCAGCTAACCGGTATTACTTTTAGGGAACCCGGTTATGGATGGAAGCTGAACACACCTTTTGTATGGGGGCCTTGTAGCGGTTTATCAGCACCTCCTTTCAGCTTTCTACTTCGAATGAACTTAAAAAGTATTGCATACAACTTATTTCGTCGTTTTTCAAACTTTGTACAGTTTTATTTCTCAAAAAGAGTTCGTCATGCAATGAAATCTGCGAGACAAATATACGCAGTGGCTGTTGAGGATATTAAAAAAATTAAAACTCGCAACAATAGCTGTGTAGGAATGTTAGATGTTGGTGCCTATCTACAAGATATGCCAGAAGAGCGTTTGCACGATTCAAATAAAATTCAAGTATTATGGGTCGGACAATTATTATCCCAAAAAGCATTAGATATTCTACTTCATGTGATTAATCAAAGTCGAATAATTAAAGATCGAGTTCTGTTACACGTTGTTGGAGGTGGAAATAATGCTGCCGCCTACTATAAATTAGCAAACCAACTAGGTGTAAATTCGACCATACTTTGGACAGAGAAAGTACCTCATGATCAAATATTTCATATAATGCAAAAATCTGACTTTTTAGTGCATACGAGTATCATGGAAGCTACTTCAGCTGTATTGCTTGAGGCGTTATCTTGCGGTCTACCGGTAATTTGCCATGATGCTTATGGTATGGGAGTTGCCATAACAGATAAATGTGGAATGAAAATACCTTTGGTATCTCCTAAAAAAAGTATTGAAGGATTTAAAAGAGCCATTGAATATTTGATAGTCAACCCAGAGGAAATAAAGAAAAAAAGTGCCGGAGCACTAGATCGTTCAAAAGAACTCTCTTGGGATATAATGGTTGAAACCATTGCTTCTAACTATTATAACATACTTGAAAGAAATGAGAATTCTACAAATTAATAACTACCACTACCCAAGAGGTGGATCGGAAACCGTGTACTATAATACAGGGCATCTTTTAGAAAGCCATGGCCATGAGGTTTTCTGCTTTAGCTCATATTCAAATTCTGATGAAAAATATTTATACCAAACTGATAGAACAAAAACATGCTTAGTTCCTCGACCAGATTTCAAAAATAGCAAAGGAATTATATCTAAACTTTGTAATTTTAAGAACTTTCTCAGCTCTTGTACAAATGCTAAAATACTAGAAGATTTCATCAAGGTAAATAGACCGGATGTTGCCCACTTGCATATTTTTTATGGTGTTCTCTCCAACTCTATTTTAAAGGTGCTAAAAAAATATTCTATACCTACAGTAATGTCTGTTCACGAGTTTCATATGCTTTGCCCGGTATATACCTGTCTTGATAAAAAAATGAGTATATGTGAGAAATGCCATGGTAAAAACTTTTATCGTTGTATTTTAAAAAACTGCTCTACCGGTGGCTTTCTTAAAAGCGTAACCCTTGCATCTGAATGTTATCATCGAAATATGTTCATAAATTACCTTAAGTATATTAACCATTTTATTATGGTAAGTAATTTTATCGAGAAAAAACACATTTTATTCAATCAAGAGTTTGCCAAGAAAAGCACTGTTATACATAATTTTGTAGATCAACAATCCCAACAACCTATCACAAAAGAAAAAAACATAGATTTCATCTATTTCGGACGGTTATCTGCAGAAAAAGGTTTATTTACTTTGCTAAAAGCATTTGAAGAACGCCCTCAATACATGCTGCATATAGTAGGAGGAGGTCCTATCGAAGCATCTCTCAAAGAATATATAGCAACAAAAAAACTTACAAATGTAATCATGGAAGGATATAGGATAGGGCAAGATCTTATTAGTTCAATAGAGAGTTCTAAATGTGCTATTGTTCCGTCTGAATGGTATGAAAATAACCCGCTTTCTGTTATCGAAGCGTTAGGTATGGGAATACCGGTAATTGGTTCTGATATTGGAGGGATACCTGAATTAATTATTGACAAAAAAAATGGATACATTTGCAGCCCCGGAGATCATACAAGTATTGTTTCCGCGCTAGACAAGCTGATGGGCTTAACCCCAGAATCATACCAAAAAATGTCTGTCGAAGCAACAAAGTTTGTACAAGACAATTTATCAAAACAGGTTCATTATACTAAGTTGATGAAAGTTTATGAAAGAGCACAAGCCAACTCTTAGACAAAACAAGAATATCTCTGTATCAATAATCGGCACACAAGGAATTCCTGCACAATATGGTGGATTTGAAACCCTTGCTCAGCAACTAGTAGAAAACTTAAATGATAAAGTAAATTTTACTGTTTATTGCTCATCATCTGCTTATAAAGAGCATCCAAAGCTGTATAAAAACGCTCAGCTTAAATATATACCGCTTAAAGCAAATGGTTTACAAAGCATTTTTTATGATATTATTTCTATTTTATGCTCGTTAAGAAAAAACAAATATCTATTAGTATTAGGGGTTTCTGGAGCATTGATATTTCCATTTATAAAAGTTTTCTCATCAAAAAGACTAATTATTCACATCGATGGATTAGAGTGGAAACGTGCAAAATGGGGGCATTTTACCCGACAAATGCTAAAAATGTTTGAGCGAATAAGCATAAGGTTCGGAGATGTCATCATTTCTGATAACAAAGCCATTCAAGATTATGTAACATCTGAATATGGGAAGAAGAGTATTTTAATTGAATATGGAGGTAATCAAGCTGGTACAGGGATAAATTTCACAAACATGAATGACTATGCATTTACCGTATGTAGGATTGAGCCTGAAAATAATATTCATATATTACTAAAAGCTTATTCATTAATGCCGAATAAAAGTCTGAAAGTTGTCGGAAACTGGAATGTGGGAGAATATGGAAAATCTTTAAGAAATGAGTATAAAAAATACTCCAATATAGAAATGCTTGACCCTATATATGATGTTGCAAAATTAAATTCTCTAAGAAAGTCTTGTAAAGTATATCTACATGGTCATTCTGCAGGAGGAACAAACCCTTCGCTCGTAGAAGCGATGTTTATAGGTCTTCCAATAATTGCGTTTGATGTTTCTTACAATAGAAATACAACAGAAAATAAAGCATACTATTTTTCTGATTATAAAGAATTAATACAACAACTACAAGGCATCTCAAATACAGATTACCAAGAGTGCTCTGATGCCATGAAGTGTATTGCAGAAAAAAGATATCGATGGGATATTATTGTTAATAAATACTATGGTTTATTCAATTAATGCAAGAATATCTTGGATAATACTCCTTCTTTGTTCTTTATTAGGACTATCCTCTTGTTCTTCAAAAAATGATATACAAAAAATTCATATTGTCGGGCTATTTTCCAAGTCTGATAATCTATCGTTGGTTTTATGGTCTGGTATTCAAGATCATTATTTAGAAACAACAACTTATACATACCCTATTGTTGCAGATACAACTTATCAGCAATTAACATTAGCTATACCTAAAAAAGAATGGAATGATTCATATCTAATCACATTTTATCTAAAAAACACAAATAAGAATGACACTGTTTTAATAGAAAGTATTGAAGTTGATGGATTTACAAGGATTGATGCTAGAAAAATGTCCCGCATGATTAGAGATACTCAATCCATTGAGAATGTTTCTATAAAAAAAATTAATGAAAAAAAGGTATTATTTATCCAGCCTAAACCCGGACATGTTTGGACATTTCCAATAAATAGCTACGAGGTATATAAAATAAAACCTATTGGTATCCATTTAGTATTTCGTATTGCTTTTTGTTGTATAGTTCTATTGTTCCTTTTTTTTCTTACAAAAAATATCACACAAAATCGTTGGACTACCATTAGCCTTTGCCTTTTTATGTCATGTTTATTTTTAAAAATATCCTGGGCTAATTGGACTTTAGGAGTTGTGGGAGTTGTTTCTTTTATCACATTTTTTAATGACAAAAATCAAAAAATTCATTGGTGTTACTCATATTATATTTTACTAGCCATATGCATTATATTTTATTGCGGCCTATTATATTCACCTATCATCCCATCAGGCAAGTTTAATAATTGGCTAGAAGGAGCACCGCTAATTATTTTTCCTTTTATTTTTTCTTTTATAAAACCCTTCAAAAGGAATATAAATACAATACTATCTTTTTTTATAAAAGTAGTAAACCTATTTTGCCTCTTCAATATCATATCGTATGTTCTCCTTATAAATAATTACAATAACTTAGAAACGGTATTAGAAAATGGGAAGTTCTTCACAAAGTTTTTATTCTTGTGGCCTTCATTTACTCATCCATCCTTTGTTTCTATCATCATTTGTATTGCTATTCCTATTGCCATGTATCTCAAAAAAGAGAATAAAATAAGCTGGATTGAACTGCTTCTTGTTATTGTTCTTACCTCTACCATAATAATGCTATCCGGTGCCCGTATTGGATTAATAATAGTTCCCATACTCTTAGTCTTAGGTTCTCTATACTATGCAAAAGTATCGTCATATATTAAATATGGTATCGCTATATGTATTAGCATCATAGCATTAATAATGATCTCTTCTATTTCTTATAACGAAAAGTTCAGCGACCCTATCCGCCAAGACCAAAGAAAAACTGCCATTGTAACCATAAAAGAAAAACCACTATTTGGCTGGGGAACAGACAGCATGGAAACTCTATTACGTGATGGAGTTATTGCACAAAAGGCAGGATTAGAAAAGCCTGTAGGAGAATTCAACCACTTTCACAATCAATACTTGAATATGCTCGTGCAATTTGGTTTTATTGGTGCTATACCATTTTTTGCTCTTTTCATATATTTGATATATCTAGCAATAAAGCGAAAAGATTTCTTACTAATGGCGTACCTTGCCATCTATATTCCTTTTATGTATGTCGAATCGCCCTTTGCCACTGCGAAAGGAATACAGCCCATGATATTTTGGCTATGCTTTTTACTAAGCACTCAGAAAATACGGTTAGGAGGAGAGCTGTTACCACCTTCTGATAATAGCGAATTAAGTAAAAGCAATACTTTAAGCTCCAAAGAAAGCTAGCTATTTTCCTTTCTTTTTTTCTTATAGTTGTTTAAAACGCCTCTTCTGAGGTAAATGCTTAAGACAAAGCAAAAGATTGCCAAGAATGGTATAAGTATATTATCATCAAAAATTCGAGACAAAAATAAGACTAGAATAATAATAGCAGCAAAAATTCCTGTAATTATTAGAGTTACTTTTTCATGGCTATAGCCCAATCTCAAAAGATAGTGATGGATGTGCTGCTTATCCGCTACAAAAGGAGATTTTCCCTGCCTTACCCGTAAGATAAATACTCTCAATGTATCAAAAAGAGGAAATAGCACTACTGTTATTGCCATTGCAAGTGGGGCTTTAAAACCATATTCGGCAACATCTGGTGTTAGCATACCATTTGCTCTTATAAATGCAATAACACTAATTGAAAGCATAAATCCAAGTACTAACGAACCCGTATCGCCCATAAAAATAGCGGCCTTATGCCAGTTATAGTATAAGAAACCAAGAATAGCGCCAACTAGTGCGCACATCATAATGGCATACTCGTAGTTATTTGTTAAGTAGAACCAGCAAGCAAAAAACGAGAAACCAACAATAGCAATAGAACCTGCTAAACCATCAACCCCATCAATTAAATTAAACGCATTAGTAATCACAATAACTACAAAAATAGATAGTATTACACCTATCCATTGTGGAATTTCATAGATACCCAAGAAGCCATAAAAAGAATCTATGCGAATATCGGTAAGACCTACTACAATAAAAGAGGCAAGAAGCTGAGCAAGTAACTTGTGCCAAGGTTTTAGAGGTGCTGTATCATCTCTAAAACCAGTAAGAAAAATGATAATAATAGCACTAAATAGATATTTTCGGCTAAAAATATCGTTAACAGGAAGCCAGACCAACATAGCAAAAGCAAAAGCAAAAAAAATGACGGCTCCACCCATTGATGGTACCTGACCTTTATGGATCTTACGTCTGCCTCCTTCATCTAAAAGATGTTGCTTATACAAAAGCTTAATCAGCAATGGCATCAAAAGAAAGCTGACAACAAGTGCCGAGCCAAAAGAATATAGTGCTAAGATCATGACTTTACAAAGTAAAAGAACCGTAAGCTAAACAGGTTCTATATATTACATTTTGCAAATGTACTAAATAAACACGCTACAAAATATTATAATTTTTTATTTATTTAACATAAGTTCTAGCCGCCTAAACCATACAATAAGGGCAGAAGCAACCCAGCGGGAGAATAACATCCAAAGCACCATAGCCCCCACAGAGGCAAAAAGGACTATATCCTCCAGATTACTGTGCGAAATGCCTATATGGTGATTTAAAAGATCAACATCCTCATGGCTAATTGCTCCCCTTTCACATTCCTCAATCATTACTGCCGAACCATACGCCAACCCCAGTATATTGGCAACTATCCACAAAAACGAGGTTTTAGCGGGCAGTCCAAATACTTTCATAATCGGCCGTAGCATTTTAGATAGCCAACGAATGGCACCAAACTCTGCAAGCACACGCTGTAGAATTGATAGCGAAATAATTAGCGTCATCATCTTAAGAATAAGCCAACCTGCGGTAACCAGCCAGTCTGTTAGTATCACACCTATCCCCATTTCGGCCTGAAAAGGTTTTTTTGCAGCAATCATAGTTGTGTTTTCAGGCATAATGAAGTTTAGCGCAAAGCCCAGCGCAAAAGCAGAGATGGTGCGGATTAACGCCATTCGTACTAACGATGAGCCTGTTTTTTTCTGCACGGCTGTTTCTATAAACATATTATGCGCACATAGGCACATTACCGACAAAATGGTGATAGAACGAACGCTAAACTCAAGCGTTTCGACAACCGCTATCGCTGAATAGATGTTCACAAAAAAACCTGAGATAAACACCAATGCCGCCTCGCCAGGCAACCCCATAAACTTAAAGGCTGGGGTAAGCGATTCTGACATCCACCCCACTACCCCAAAGTATTGGAGCAAGGTAACGGCAAAAGAAACTATCAGGGTAACTTTTACCATCCACCAGCCCGTTTTAAGGGCTGATGGCATGGCTTCTTTTATACATTTAAGTATTCGCGATTGAATACTTTGAGAATTCGTCATGAAAGGTGTTTTTAACAAGGGACCTACCCCACCTTGCTATTTTGCAAAATATCTCTTGATCTCTTTCTTTACTTTTGGAGCAAGTATAAACATCGTAAACATAGTACAGAAAGCCATTAGCGCATATGATATGTCCACGATTGATACTACGGTTGAAAGCGGAATAATAGCACCAACAACCAGCATTGCTAGAAAAAAGTAGTTATAGTAGGGCGCATTTTTTGCTCCGAATAAGAAGTTGGTACACTTGGTTCCGTAATAAGAGTATGAAAACATGGTAGAAAACGCAAAAATAACAACTATACCCATTAGCAAATAGTGCCCAATGCCCGGTATGGCAGACTCAAATGATGCCATAGCTATTTCTATTCCTTTTACATCTGCCGCTTCAATCAAATGTGCAGGATTGCTGATTAGTATTGCTAGCGCTGTAAGCGTACATACTAGTCCCGAATCAATTGATGGAGCAATCATAGCAACAAGTCCTTCTCTTGCCGGTTCTGTATTTTTTGATGCTCCGTGCATCATTGCTGCCGTACCTACTCCGGCCTCATTTACTAACGTGGCTCTTCGTGCCCCGATGATTATGGCTGTTCCGACCAACCCTCCTGCGCCAGCTTCAAAGCTAAAAGCACCTCTGAAAATAGAACCGAAAACTTCGGGAACAGCAGGTATATTGGTAGCTATAATGTAGGCTACTATCAGAAAGTAAAGCAACACCATACCCGGAACAATGCGGGTTGCAACTGCGCTAATTCGTTTTATTCCGCCCAAAACAACAACCGAAACCAAAAGACAAATTACAACACCAATAATCAACCGTAAAGTGAGTGTATTTTCTATTCCGACAGGGGTAAGAAATACCGATGTTACCGCTTCGGTAAGCTGATTTGCCTGCCATAGACAAAGCGTACCTATTAATCCAAAAATAGAGAAAAATACCGCCAAGGGTTTCCATTTTTTCCCCAACCCTTGGGTAATCATATACATGGGGCCTCCTTGTACGACACCGGCAGAATCTTTTCCTTTATACATAATAGCCAGCGTTCCTTCAAAAAACTTGGTTGCCATACCCACACATGCGCTAACCCACATCCAAAAAATGGCTCCGGGACCACCCATGCTTAATGCTACCGCAACTCCGCTAATGTTCCCCATACCTACGGTAGAAGCTATAGCTGTTGCCAACGCCTGAGCTGAGCTAATTTGCCCGGGCGCATCGTCATCCTTCTTTTTTAGAGAGCGTATAGCTCTGCCATAATATCGGAAAGGAATAAAGCCCGAGTATATCATAAAAAAGAGCCCGCCTCCAATTATTATAATAAAAAAAGGCATCCCAATGCTATCGTTAAAGGTCGCTAGCGCGTTACTAACTGCATCCCAAAAGTTTGATGATAAAAATGGTATTCCCATTGTTTTTAGTTATTAGGTTAGGTTTCGGTTATAAGCAACAAATCTACAAAGAAGTAGTCAAGTTGCAAGTACTAACCCAAAAGAATTTACTAAGAACCATGCTAAAGAGTATGATTTATATGTGCCTATCAATAAAATTTCATCATTGTACCATAAGATGAAGCGGATGATAGCGGTTCTATCTGGTAAATTTTACATATAATTAACCTTGACTGGGTACACCGGATAGGTGCAATTCATACTTTTGTGTCTTTGCAGACCACACAAGAACAATATACCAGTAATGACAAAAGTAGTAACCAAGCTAGCAATGCTAGCCTTTTTGCTAACTCTTTCTTTCCAGCTACTAGCAGATTCGGAAGCAAACGAACATAGCGATTACAGACTCTTTTATGTTGAACGAAGCAAAAACAAAAATATTGTATGCTACGATGTAAACCTCAATGGAGCCGGTTTAAATACTGCTGAGCCCATTAATGTGTACTGGATTAACCGCGAAGAACGAGTAGGCGCACGCGATGGGTTAAGCGCTATACAGAAAAGGTTGGCATTTGGTTATAAGGTAAAATCGAAGAATGGCACATCTGCTCAGATTGTCATTAATGCTTGTCCTGATAGAGCTTTACGAGTTGAAAAAGATGCAGACAGCTATAAATGCTTTACACAGATAGACCATCAAGATGCCGTTCTTAGCAAGATATACGTAAAAACAAAAGATAGCAACTCTTTGAGCGTAGAATATGTAGAGCTCTCGGGTATCAGCTTAGTCTCAGGAAAACTGATTAGCGAAAAGATTTACAACTAGTCGTCAAGAAGCACGATACACGTATCAAGTATCACGAAAAATAGGAACCACATAGAACACATAGTTTTTTCGCATATCGCTATACTCAATACGCTGTACATCTTTCTATTCTCACATTTGCATATTACTTCTTCATCGCCTCTGCCTTCAACTCAGCAGGCATTTTTTCTATAGCATAGCGTAGCGATGTACGAGGCATTACCGCCTTGTTAGCCATAACATAGTCGAACACTTCTTTCTGATACGCTTCGCTTGCGGCTTTCAGCATCCAACCATAGCCTTTTTGTACTAAATCGTCTTTATCAAGCATCAACATGTCGGCTATTTCGAATATATCTTTTAAGAACAACCCCTTTCTGGCAGGTATAATCAGTGTAACAGCAGCAGCGCGCTTTACCCAACGGTTATCGGAAGTTGACCACTTTTTTAACCTTGAAATAAGCTTGGGATATAGCTCTACAAGTGTTCCTACCGTGTGGTTACATAACGTATCGCACGATGCCCAGTTGCTTACATATTGGCTTACCCATTTGTCGAATACATCTATATCGGCAGCCTCATACTGTTCGTGTATATAGTATGACCAGTTACAGGCAATATACGATTCTTCTGAATAACCGGATTTCCACAGCTCTTCGCACAATGCAAAAATCTCGCTTTTAGATTTGTCTTTTATTTCAGCATAATAGTCTTTGCTGATCTTATTCACTGTCGGGACCTTTACGCCGTACAGCTTTACTTCCTCTTTAAAAAATCGCTCTCCTGTCTGTAGCGTTTTTTCGTCCACGTTATCTTTTAATGCTTGACGCACTTTAGTAATTATATCATTCTTCATAGATAGTTTTTATTAGCCGTTTTCCACAAAAATAAACGGAAAATTTGATAGTATAGGCTACAGGACTTAAAGACACAAAGACTTCAAGATTTTTAAGAAAGTCTTTATGTCTTAAAATCCTTAAGTCTTATAGTCTATACATTAGTAAATGTGCTCTAATTTTTAATATGAACCAGAACATTATTATGTTCTTAAATGTTATACAATTGTCCAATAACAAATAATCTAAACAATGGAAACAGCTGAACATACAACAATAAACCTGTGTGGCGAGGAGCTTGACCCCGAATCAAAACGTTTGCTGACGAAAACAGCAACATGGGCAAAGTTTTTAGCAATGGTAGGGTTTACTTTTTTAGGGCTATTTATAGTTGGCGTGCTATCTATTGCTATTGTAGCTGGCGTATCAGACAGCTATGCGGAAAGTATGTCGTATATGTATGACTATATGTCCGGAACAATTATCTGGATATACGTATGTACCTGCCTTATTGTCTCTTTTATATACTTCTTTCCGTTATACTACCTCTATAGGTTTTCTGTTAGGATGAAGCAGGCTATACCCGAAAACAACCAAGTTGCGTTAATAGATGCATTCCGTTTTTTAAGTAAACACTATGCGTTTATCGGTGTGCTGACACTAATTATGCTCTTTCTTCTAACCATTGCGCTTATTAATGTTTTTGTTGCTATGGTTTAATCTAACTTATATGATAAAAGCAGCGCAACCTAATGAGTATTAGGTTGCGCTGCTTTTTAATTACCTTTCATCGCTACTTTCTCTAAATTTACCAATCCCCTTATTTTTATTCATTTATTTTGGCACCGTTACCCGTTCTGCTTGGTTTTACCCCAAAAGATGAACTTCTTATTTTAAATGTGGCAGTGGTTTGCAGCCTGTTCGTCTTATTAAAAATGCAAAAGAGCCTCACAGATGTTGAATCTGTGAGGCTCTTTCTTTTAAAGCAGTCTTTCTTTTTCGTATTATAGTATCTCCGCACTATTCAATTCAACTTGCACGGTTCGCGTTCCCTGAACTATATTGTTATCCGACACCATTAGTGGTAGTAATATGCT
>JAVBOE010000038.1:0-25999 GCA_031550925.1 Bacteroidales bacterium
ATTTCTTTGTGTTTCTTCATTTACTTTTCTTAAATTTTTTTCTTCTGTCTCCTCTCTCTCCCACCCCTCCCACACCCATTCGGTGCTTCTCTGCTGCTCCTCACACCCCCCCCCCCCCATGACTCTATAGTATTTTTTCTATCTTTATACAACCAAGCTATTTGTAATTTTTACATGAAGCCTATAACGTCTTTGCTCTTTTATCTTTATTCTATCATCTATCTTTATTCTATCATCTATATAACCAAAACCTACTCCAAATGAAAAAAACAACCCTTGCCTTATTGGCTATTTTTCTATGGCTCGTGCCATGTAGCGCACAAGTGACGCTCGACAGTATTATGCCCGTGCGTGGATTAGCCGTTGCCGCCCCTCGCGCTCCATTGGTAAACGATTTTGTAAAGTTTATTGACGAAGAGCTGGCCCCCGCCCACTTTAACATGCTTATTCTGCGTGTTGAGTACAACTATGCCTATAAAAGCCATCCCGAGCTGAGGGATGCCGACCCCTTAAGCAAATCAGATGTCAAAAAGTTGGTAAAAGTATGCCGCAAGCACAACATTCGTCTTGTTCCACTAATAGACCTGCTTGGGCATCAATCTTACAGAATAAACTTAGGTCGCCTATTGCAGACATATCCCAAGTTTGACGAAACGCCCGGCGTTCAAATGCCAACCGAGTATAAGTGGCCTAACCCTGATGGTTTGGCTATGAAGAGCTACTGTCCGCTCCATCCCGAAGTGCATAAGGTGGTATTTGACTTGGTTGATGAGCTGATGGATGTTTTTGAAGCCGATTGGTTTCATGCCGGAATGGATGAGGTATTTTACATCGGACACGACCAATGTCCACGCTGCAAAGGACGCGATAAAGCCCAGCTGTTTGCCGATGAGGTTAGACGAATACATGACCATCTGGCACAAAAAAATTACCGCATGATGATTTGGGGAGACCGACTGATTAATGGGGTATCTACCGGAACAGGGGCATGGGAAGGAAGCATGAACCTAACCTATCGGGCTATTGATATGATTCCGAAGGATGTGTTTATTTGTGACTGGCATTACGAACGTGCCGACCTTACTCCCGTAATCTTTGCCTACAATGAGCTGGATGTCGCCATTTGTCCATGGAAAAAATCGGATATTGCACGCATACAATTTAACGACATGTTACGCTTCCGCCAACAAGCAGCTCCTGTGATGGGAGAGCGCTTTCAAGGTGTAATTCAAACTGTTTGGCATAGTGCCGAGCTGTTTTTAGACGACTACTACAACCCCGATACCGAAAGCACGGCAAATACGGCAGCAGCATGCCTAAAGGTTGTAATGGAAGAGGTTAAGAAGCTGGCGCAATCGTTAGAGGACGAAACTGCTAAGTAAAAGAACCAATTAGGCTGGTTAAAAAGTTCAATTTTTTCGTCACGCCAAACAAAGTGAAAATGAGACATTTTCTCATTTAATGTACTTCTACTTTTCAGAAGATTCCTCCCTTCGGTCGGAATGACGGTTTTTGAACTTTTTAGCCAACCTCATTGCAAAACTTAGCCACATAGAAACAAGTTACAATATGAAATATTATATAATAAAACATGCTAAAGTCGCCCTAGCAACAAATAATAAGCAAGCTATATTACAAAAAACATCGTTCTTAATTTATGTTAATCACTTAATTTTCAACAATAATTATATATAGCTTATAAATTATAAAATATAGCTTTCATGGTATAAGATTTTAGACTTATCTAAACTAGATGATTTGAGCTTCAATTTCAAATAGAAAAAAGTCCATCATATTATATATTAAATATCTATTAAACAATATAAAATATAATTTTATAGCTACATAGCTATATCTATGTGCTTAATTTTTATAGCTATTAATCTACATATTCTTCGCTTTTATTACAGCAAAAAGCGGCTAGGTTCTTCAGCGTCCGCAAAGCGGGCAAATGTGGAAACGGGTTGCAGTTCAACCCACTTCGGGGTTGTTGGGGAGTTGGATATCCCTCTGCCACGGGTTTCACCCGAGGTTATTCATAGTTAATCTCTTCGGGATACTCAAGAATTTAGCAGCGCTGCCTCTAATTAAGATATCTCTCCTTTCAGTCAACAGCATATTTCTTCGTTCGGCGCAAAGAGCTACTTTTGTGCTTTACAAATTTTATTATGTCGAAACGTAAAATAGCATTCATTGTAAACCCAATTTCGGGTACCAAGAGCAAAGTCCGGGTATTGTGCTACATCCGTACCCATCCCGTTTTACGCAACGACTACCTGCAGCTATACAAAACCAAATGTGCCGGCGATGCAACCGTTGCCGCCAAAAAATTCGCGGAAGAAGGCTACGATATTGTCGTTGCCATTGGTGGAGACGGAACTGTAAACGAAGTAGCCCAAGGGCTAATGAACAGCAATACGGCTTTGGGTATAATTCCCATGGGCTCGGGTAACGGACTTGCAAGGGATTTAGGCTTACCAATGAACTACGAGAAAGCGGTAGATGTCTTGGTCTCGGGAAAAGCCATTACTATTGATGGGGGTACAATAAACGGTCAGCATTTTTTCTGTACTTCCGGTGTCGGCTACGATGCTTTAGTGGGCAACAGCTTTGCCAATGCAAAAAGTAGGGGGCTAATTACCTATGCAAAAATATCTGTAGGCAAGTTTCTGAGATATAAACCCCAGAACTACCGCCTGCATGTAAACGGAGAAGAGCTGCATACAAAAGCATTCTTAATTACCATAGCTAACGCAACTCAATGGGGAAACAACGTACGCATTGCCCCCGAAGCCGATATGAATGACGGGCTGCTTGATATTGTAATTGTTTCTCCCTTTCCGTTATACGCAGCGCCATCACTTGGTATAAGAATATTCAGAAGAGCTATTCATCGCTCCCAGTATGTACAGGTAATAAAGACCGACAGCATTACGATAGAGCGCGAAAATGAGGGGTATATTCACTACGACGGAGAACCCGGGTTTTCTGGCAAAAGCCTAAAATTCAACATTGTACCTAATGCTGTAAAAGTTATAGTACAAAGCTAGTACCAAACATTTTACGTAGATTTAATATTCAAAAAGCACCACCTTCTTTTTGTTCATTCATAACGATTTATGTATTTTGTTTTATCAACTTTGAACCTCTAAGTTGCCAAATTTGTTTTTATGAAGAAAGGGTAATAACCGCTATTATTCTTTAGCTCCATATCTTTGTCTTCAAATTACCAAAATACCACTAATGGGCAACATTATCTTTAGTATCCTAACCTTAGCAGGCTCACTCGGTCTCTTCCTTTTCGGAATGAAGATAATGAGCGAGGGCTTGCAAAAGCTTGCCGGAGACAAAATGCGAAACATACTCGCAGCAATGACCTCCACCCCTTTTACCAGAATTCTTACAGGGCTTTTAATTACTGCGGTCATCCAGTCGTCGAGCGCGACAACGGTAATGATTGTAAGCTTTGTGAACGCCGGATTGCTAACGCTTACACAATCTGTGGGCGTTATTATGGGAGCAAACATCGGTACAACCTTAACCGCATGGATAATCTCACTATTAGGCTTTAAAGCGGATATCAGCCTCTTGGCTCTCCCGATTATTGGTATCGGTTTTCCGTTAATGATGCTCAAAGGGAACAATAAAAAGAACATCGGTGAATTTATAATAGGATTTGCCATACTATTTATCGGATTAGGCTATCTTAAGGCTGCCGTTCCGGATATTGGTCAACACCCCGAAATACTTTCTTTCCTTCAAAACTTTGCCAACTCAGGATATCTTTCAATATTGATATTTGTCTTAATCGGCTCTATACTGACAGTTATCATACAATCATCCAGTGCAACAATGGCGCTTACGCTGGTAATGTGCAGCAATGGTTGGATCTCGTTTGAGCTGGCCTGCGCAATGGTGCTGGGCGAGAATATCGGTACAACCATTACAGCCAACATAGCCGCTATGGTTGGTAACGTATCGGCAAAGCGAGCGGCACGAGCGCACTTCATATTCAACATATTTGGTGTCGTCTGGATGCTCATTGCATTTTTCCCGTTCCTCAGGTTAATCAGCTTCCTTATAAATGAATTTGGCGGAAATTTAGACCCTTCAAGCGGATGGCCGGCAATTATATCAATGCCTATCGCGCTATCGCTATTCCACACCTTGTTTAACGTAACAAATACGTTGATACTGGTTTGGTTTACACCGTTAATTGTAAAAACGGTAACAAAGATGGTAAAGCAGCCGCCACAAACCGAAGAGATTTTCCGCTTAAAGTTTATCAAGAATACGCTCCTTTCAACCGCAGAGCTGTCGCTGCACGAAGCGAAGCAGGAGATTGGTGTATATGGAAAACGAGCCACCCAGATGTTTGGCATGGTTAGGCAAATGCTAATGGAAACCAACGATGAAAAATTTGAGGATGCTCACACGCGAGTGGAAAAGTACGAAGAAATAAGCGACCGCATGGAGATTGAAATTGCCAACTACCTTAATAAGGTATCAGAAGGCGATTTGAGCGATGAAAGCCGCTTACGTGTACACGCTATGTACCGCATGATTAGCGAGATTGAGAGCGTTGCAGATTCTTGTCTTACGCTTGCGGATACGCTTATGCTTAAGAAGAACAATAAGGTTTGGTTTGACGAGGATATGCGCAAAAACCTGAACGATTTATTCGACCTCACAGACATTGCATTTACCGAAATGAACTCTAACATAGAGCTGGGATATAGCAGGCTAACCAACATTAGAACGGCAACAGAAATAGAGACCAAAATTAACGAAACAAGCGATCGTCTGAACCAAGAGCATCTAAGTAATCTGGAAGAAAAAAAGTACAGCTACAACGCAGGCGTTATCTATGCCGATATCATTTCGGAAACAGAGCGTTTAGCAGATCATATCATCAACATTTCGGAAGCAGTTTACGAGATTAACGAGAATCTTAAAGCCGCTGCCAGTATTTAAAATTTACAGCTATGAAAAAACTACCAATTCTTTTACTCTTTGTTTCTATGATGGGCTGCACGGGCGGGAACAATGCGTTCAAAGAACCTGCTAATATGGGTTTCAACGGAAAAATCAGCACTATTGAAATCGCATATTATTTTGACAACTTGCAGGAAAACCCTTGGAGGGTAGAGGTATATTCTCTTGATAACAATGGGCTTTTAAAAGAAAGGCTTTGCTATTCGGATCTGTCTAAAAAGATTTTGTTGGAAAAAGACAGCTACAAACGAGACAAAGACGGTTCTTTAACAGAAGAATACAAAGGCTTCAACCTTAACGACAACCACTACATTGGAGAGTCTTTATGGCAAAGAATTGAGAAGGACGGTAACAGCGAAAAATGGCAGCAAATTGACGACGATTGGTGGGGTACATCGTACAAAGAAGTTACGTATGCCGATGACAAGAAACTCATCAAAAACTATGTGATAAAGAAAGATAGCGGCGAAGAAGTAAACGTAGAAAATATTACCCAAACAGCCAACGACAAAGGACAGCTGGTATCCGAGAAAGTTGTAAGAGGCAGTCATCCTGAAAATACAACTACATGGACTTACAACGAAAACGGACAGCTGGTAAAAGTAGAGCTAGAGCAAGTATTTAACGATGGTACTTCGCACAAAACAGAGCAAGACAGCTTTACCATTAATGAGGTTGACGATAAAGGAAATCCCACATTGGTTACAGATGCGCAAGGCTATAAAAAAACGTATAAATATACTTATCGTTAAAATTGAACAGCAAATAGCTTTCTTAGCTATAAAAACCCGATGAAAATATCATCGGGTTTTTTATTTTGGTATATTGTATGAAATCCAATAAATATTTACATTTATTAAGTAAGTCAATAACTTGATTTTCAACAAAAGTCTTTAAGTCTTAAAATCCTTAAATCTTAGAGTCTATATAGTATAAATTTTGTACCTTGTCTTCTCATATTCAACTCGTTTAACCTTAAGCACAACCTTATGAAAAAGTTACTGTTAATAGCCGCCATACTTGCATCCTGCGCAAGCACGGCATTGACTCAGTCACCACAACCATCGAAGGTTGAAAAGAGTGAAGATTTAGGCGAATATCAAAAAGTAAATTACGTTCGTCAAAATGCGACCTTTAACAACGTTGAATACCAAGAGGCATACCTTATTGATGGCTTTCAATTCTTTTTTAGTCCGCAGGCTACCGTAATTATCCCTCCTGATAATAAGGAGATATATTCCAACTATACCAATAGCGACAGCTGGGCTTCTTATCCTACTTTTTATTTTCATAGAAACAAAAATCATCCGTTTATTATTTCTGTAAAAACAGGAGCAGAACAATATTGGGGCAGCACTATATACGTTATTGATAAAGACTATAAATGCACACTCGCAGGATATTTAGACCTAGCCCCCGCAACCGATGATTATATGGACGGAGAATATGGTAATATTGAGACTGTTTTACGACTAAAAGACCAAGGCAAAAAGGGCATCCGTTTTACTTTTGCTTGCGACAGCCTTGTATCTATGCCTGCCGGTGATGATAGGTTTGTAAATGTATTCTCTAGCAGCGATATTTACTTTACGTATGTAAACGATACGCTTGTTCCCAGCTCTAAATGGAATAAGCTGCCTGGAGTACAACGAGCAAAGCTTTTCTATAGCATCGACAAGCCCGCATCTAGCGTACATTTTCTTGATGTCAACAAAGATGGTCAGGAAGATATGGTGTATGTTCTACGCTTCAGAGAGTACACTGCTTTTGACAAGAACTCGCAAAAGAAAATCCAACGAAAAGATGGTACTTCAATTGTGGTTTGTCTATGCAAAAACAGAATAATAAAAGAAGAGCTGATCTTCGATTTTGATGAGCCTGTTGATGTAGAGTACGAGTATCGTGGTGATGGAGCTATTCTTGTCAGAAAATACAACCCCGGTTTTCAGGGCAAAACAGAAACCGCAACCTTTTATCGTTTAGATGGAAAAGAGCTAGTTGAAATAATTGGCTAAAACAACATATCCTCCTTAACCCAATAAACTAACCAGATGAAAAAAATATTACTTACCCTTACAATTCTTGCGTTAAGCATTTGTACAGCATCCGCGCAGCCGCCGGAGTTGACTAAAACCGAAAAATACCTCGAGGCAATGCACAAGTACATTACCTCCGATAAGCTGTTCGGTTATGTTAAACACCTCTCAGATTCTTCGTTTGAAGGTCGCCTTGCCGGAAGTGCCGGAATGGAAAGGGCAGCAGCATGGGCACAAGAGCTGTTTAAAGAATGGGGCGTCGAACAAGTTGCCGGAACAAAAAATTACATTCAGGAGTACCCCCACCCTTCTGTTGAAGTGCTACCGGGCAGTACAATGTACCTTTGGCTACCAGTGCAACAAGCAAAGGCTAAAGAGCCTACGTGGGTTGCAAAATACTATCCTTGGACACAGTGGTATGCCGGCGGAACAACAGGTAACGGAGAAATAACTGCAGATGTAGTGTATGCGGGCTTTGGTGTTACTGCTCCCGAACTGGGTTACGACGACTATAAAGGAATAGATGTAAAAGGTAAAATTGTGCTTATAGAGGGCGAAACACCCAATACCAGCAGAGAGCGCTCCGATTTGGAAAAATGGTACCCTTATACGCTGCATCAACATAAGGTAGAGAATGCGGTTAAGCATGGTGCTGTTGGTATGCTCTACAAGTGGGTTCCGGGACCAAATAACGGGTACGACCCGAACTTTATTTACGCCTATGTTACAGACCCTGTTGTTAACGACCTTTTTACCGGAACGGGTTACGATTACAAAACAACCGTTGAGAAAATTAAGAAAGAGCAAAAGCCGGCATCGTTTGCAATGGGTAAACGTGCTACCATAAAAATGAACGCGGTTTACAATCCCAACGCTAAAGGGCTCAACGTAATTGGTATGGTTAAAGGCTCAGACCCGAAGTTAGCCGATGAATTTATTATTGTATCGGGACACCTCGACCACCTGGGCATGATACCATATCACATTGCAGGTGCTAACGACAACAACTCTTCAACCGCAGTATTAATGGGAGTTGCAGAAGCCTTTGCGAAATCGACAGAGAAGCCTAAGCGCTCTATTCTTTTCATAAACATAGACGGCGAAGAGGCCGGATTAACAGGTAGCACATACTACACCAAAAATCCGCTTATACCAAAGGATAAGGTGGTTGCTGTCATTAACCTTGAGCAGGTTGGTGTAGGCGAAAACATTCGTATATCTTACAAAGAAGCAAACCCTGAGCTGCAAGACGACTTTAAAACAGCCAACGAGAAATATGTACATCGTATGCTAAGAACATGGCCAAATGCCCATATTACCCGACCGCGTACAGATGGCGCCGTATTTATGAAAGCCGGATATCCGTGCGTTGACGTTGGTGCTTTTGGCGGCGGATGGGTATCGTACTACCACGAGCCCCGCGATGATTGGAACACCATAAATCCCGAAATTTTACAAGATGTTGCTAAGCTGGTTTACTGGACAGCAATAGAAATGGCAGATAAGTAAGAACAACTAAAATATTATGTTTAACCATAACCACCCACAAATATGAAAACATTTTTTGCGACAGCTGCTTTTTTAGTGTTGATGCCGTTTATTTCTTTTTCGCAAGAGTTTACCGTCCCCGCCCTCTATAGCTTTGAGAGCGCAGAAGACTATGCCTTATACGAACAAGCAGTTATAGATGGGGTTGACTGGTTAATAAACACACCAATAAACGAACATGCTGAAAAAAGAAAAGAAGTAAGCACATTTTTAATGCAATGGCTCGTAGGAACCACAACGGTGTCTATAACAGTTAACGACATAGCAGTTCCGTTTATGGGTCAAACTCCAGAACTTCTTATAATTTATATAGGTGGTTGGACAAAATACTCTATCCAAAACAAGGACAAAGACCCTGTAAGCTGTAGCTTAGCTGGAGTTGAAGATGCAATTAGCTTTTATAAAAAGAACCGCAAGATCATACCAAAGGAAAAAGATGTAGAAAGCTATATTAAGCTGCAAGAAAAAGGTACGCTTAGAGAATACGTAGCAAAGAATATGACACAATAAGCTAAATAAGCTAATCCACAGAAGATATTTGAAGATTGTATCCTAAGAGATTTAAGTCTTATAGCTATCTTTGTTATCTAACTAACCCGTTAAAAATATGCTGACAGTAAAAAAACTTGCTTTGCTATTCATCTCTACTCTACTTTTTCTGTCCTGCGAAAAAGTAAATAAGCTGAGCGATAGCGTAAGCCTTACCGGGTTCAAAGTTCTTAGCCATACTCCTACCGACATTGAACTAGGCGAACCATACATAGATGCCGATACGGTTTTTATTCCTGTACTCAGTGGTATCTCCCTATTTCCGTTAAGCATCAGTGTAGAGCCTACAGCCGATAGTAATACCGAGCAAATACTAACAGGCACGTCATTCTCTTCTTTTGACAATATTATTTTTCAGCAGGGAGGTATCGACGATAAAATTTTTTACCTGGTAGCCAAAAGCGGAATAGCAAAACCTTACTATATTAAGCTTGATCTTAGCGAAGATTGGATAGTAGATCCAGATGGCGAACCTCAGCTCCCCAATGCCAATTTTGAGCTGTGGAAAACAAAAGCATCACACCCAGAAATTTCATATCCAACTATCAACGAAACGCCAGGCGTAGCTTTAGGTTGGGCTACTGCTAACAACGCGTTTGTTGAGGGTACTAAACCAGTAAGCAACCCGCCTAACGGTAAGGCTGCCGAAAT
Source organism: Bacteroidales bacterium (assembly GCA_031550925.1). Classification (GTDB taxonomy): domain Bacteria; phylum Bacteroidota; class Bacteroidia; order Bacteroidales; family UBA932; genus JAIRNF01. Next base: position 9,780 of record JAVBOE010000038.1, read on the forward strand.
GACAACAGGTATTGTAAACAACCTGCTGATTAAAAATCTTATCACTTCGGGTACTCTATTTGTAGGGCAGTTTAAGCTAAGCCTAGAGATGGGTAATCCGCGCTCTATGATGCATTTCGGTATTCCGTTTACGGCTGAACCCACTGCTGTGACAATAGATGCAAAGTATCAGCCCGGAAGCAAGCTGCAACGGTCGGTACTTGTTGACAAATTGATCTATAGGCTTGAAGACGTTGCCGGACAGGACAAAGGACAAATCTGGATAGAGCTGGTAAATTGGTCGGGAAGTGGAAATATTAACTACAACGGTAAAGATAATCCAAATGTAAAAGTGCTGGCAAGGGGTGAGCAAGACTTCATCGGGGCATCAGATTGGACTCATCTTACGATTCCTCTTGTTAAGAATGCCATTTACGATCAATACCCTGTTACTCATATTGTAATTGTAATGGCTTCGAGCTACGAAGGGCATTTGTTCTTAGGCGCGGTGGGAAGTAAGCTTACTGTGGATAACATTAGGCTGGTTTACGAATAAAACAAGAAGATTATGCTATTAAAAAATATACTGGTCGCTACTGTTGCTCTACTTTTCATCGGTTTAGTACAAGTAAAAGCACAAATAAATAAATCTGATAGCTACAGTCTATCAATGGGTGTAGTGGTTGGTACCGACATTGGTGGAGCTGTTCCGTTTCCTTTATCTAATGTTCCCAAACCTTTTAACCCATACCCGCAAATAAAGGCCAGCTTTGGCGGTATCTTCAACTTTTCGCTAACCGACCGCTGGGGGGTTGGTGCTGAATTGATGTACAAAAACGTTGGTATGAAAGCGGATGCCAGAGTCGAAAACCAAAAGTTCAACATGGATGGTACGGATGTTTACTTTACCGGAACGGCTAAAATGAATATGGAGTTTACGTTTCTAGAAGTGCCTGTATATGCTAAATACTCTTTCGAAAAAGGTAACGACAGAATAATCGCAGGGCTCTACTATAGTCATGTATTTACTGCCACGTTTCACACATCGCCTCAGAAAGGTTTTATAGGCTACCAGCCTAATAAGGTAGAGATTGAAGAGGTAAGCGATATAACCATGAACTTTGATGAGGTTCTAGATAGCTGGGATATTGGCTTTCTTATTGGTTACGAGCGTAGAATTTTAGATCGGCTTAACCTTGGGCTGCGCTTCTCTATGGGCTTTAAAGATATCTTCGTACCCTCGAGCAATTACTTCGAGTACAAAATGTTGCCGATGAGGGGTTCAATTTCTATCAGCTATAATCTGGTAAAAACTAAACCGCTTTTTGGCAGGAGGTAGCTCTTCTCCTACCCCTAAAGAATACTTATTTGCACTACCCAAAAGTCCCCTTTAGGGGATTTAGGGGCAGTGTGTAGGATGTTCATTATTTAGCATACTGCTTCTTTTCAGGAGATTCCTCATTTTGTTCGGAATGACGCTTAACATTAATCCTTTAAAAAACCTCTTTGTAACATGCAATCGTTATATTTGCGTAGTAATAAATCTAATAGCTATGGCAACCATACTCATCAAAAACGCGCAAATAGTAAACGAAGGAAAGTCGTTTAACGGAAGTGTTTTAGTCGAAAACGGCGTCATTAACCGCATTTACAAAGAGGGGGAAGAATTGCCCATCATACAAAATATATTCGATGCATCTGGTAAGCTGCTTATCCCCGGCGTTATCGACGACCAGGTGCATTTCAGAGAGCCGGGCTTAACCCACAAGGCGGATATTTACCACGAAAGCCGCGCTGCACTTGCCGGAGGAGTTACCTCTTTCATGGATATGCCCAATACCAAGCCGCCCGCAACTACAATTGAGCTGTTGGAAGATAAGTACAAGCTGGGCAAGCAACATTCTGCTATAAACTACTCGTTCTACTTCGGAGCAACCAATGAGAATGCTCATCTACTAAAAGAGTTAGATAAAAAAAACGTTTGCGGAGTAAAAGTATTTATGGGTTCATCTACAGGCAACATGCTGGTTGATGATGAGCAAACGCTGGCAACCATATTCTCCACATCGCCTATACTTATTGCTACGCATTGCGAAGACGAAGCAACCATCCGCAAAAACACCGAAGAGTTTATCAAAAAATATGGCGATAATATTCCGTTTTCGGTACATCCGCTAATTCGTAGTCGAGAGGCTTGCTATAAGTCATCGGCTAAGGCTGTAGAGCTGGCAAAAAAATACAACACAAGGCTGCACGTACTACACATTACTACTGCTGATGAGCTGGAGCTGTTTGCTCCTTATGCAAACCTTAAACCCGAAGATAAGCGCATAACCGCAGAAGTTTGCGCACACCATCTTTGGTATTGCGATGAGGATTATGAAACGAAAGGTTCATTAATCAAATGCAATCCTGCTATTAAAACGGCTAACGACAGAAAGGCTTTGCAGGAAGGGGTAGCAAAGGGAGTGCTTGATATTGTTGCTACCGATCATGCGCCACACACGCTGGAAGAAAAAAACGCCGATTATCTACACGCTCCATCAGGATTGCCGTTGATACAGTTTTCGCTTTCGGCAATGTTGGAGCTGTACCACAAAGGAGTATTCTCACTCGAGACTATTGTAGAGCGTATGTGCCATGCGCCAGCCAAGCTGTTCAACATTTCTAAACGAGGCTTTATTCGCGAGGGCTACCATGCCGATATTACGCTAATTGATCTCAATAACCCGTTTACTGTTGAGCGAAAAGATGTGCTCTCAAAATGCGGTTGGTCGCCGTTTGAAGGACAAACCTTTAAATCAAAAGTTAGCCATGTATTTGTAAACGGTGTTTTGGCTTACGAAGAGGGTAAGATTGCTGAAAGCGCACACGGTCAACGCCTACAGTTCAACAGATAAATATCAAAATAACAACAATAGCAATCGCTATTTTAATATACCAGCATAGCTCACAAACCCCACCTAAACCTATGACCAAAGCAAAAACCTTAACCTACCTTATGCTGCTGTTTTCTGTTGCGGTGTGGGGCATGTCTTTTGTATGGACCGGACAGCTGCTGAACTTCGGATTTCCGGCTATGTCTATTGTCTTTCTCCGCCTTATTGCCGCTGCTATCTTTTTACTGGCGATATCGGCCATTTTAGGTAAGCTACAGCGACCTAAGCGCAAACACTTGAGCCTTTTCTTTCTGATGGCTCTTTTTGAACCCTTACTGTATTTTCTTGGCGAAACATACGGCATCCTAAAAACCTCGCCCACTATAGCCTCAGTTATTGTTTCAACAGTTCCGCTTTTTACACCTATACTGGCCTACTCCTTTTACCGCGAACGTATTTCGTTTGGAAACTTTATCGGCATTGTGATTTCCATTTTAGGTGTTGCTCTGGTAATCTTCCACAAGGGCATCTACACAGGTCTAACCATAGAAGGGCTGCTGTTGCTAGGGCTGGCGGTTGTATCGGCTATATTCTATTCGGCGGTTGTTAAGCGGCTTGCCGATAATTACAATCCATATACCATTGTGGTTTTCCAAAACGGAATCGGAGCGTTGTATTTTCTTCCGCTCTTCCTGATAATGGATTTTCAAGACTTCATTGCAATGAAGTTTACCCTTCACGACTTTATGCCCCTTATCATGCTGGCAGTTTTCGCTTCGGGCATTGCCTTTGTTTTCTTTGTAAACGCCATAGCCAAGCTGGGAATGACACGCACCAACATGTTCATTACGCTAATTCCGGTAATGACTGCCGTATTTGCATCGCTAATGGGGTTGGAAGAGCTGACCGTGCTACGCTTTTTGGGCATTGTTACGGTTGTTTTAGGGTTAATTTTATCACAACGCAAGAGTTTTTCGCTTAAAAAAGTAAATAAGAACTAAAAGTCGGTTTTACAGATAGTTGTATAAATTAGCCTTAAAATAATCGCCGATAAGTGTTAAATAAGGTTAACTAAGAGGATGGTTATCGCGCCTCTACTATACATTTGCTATAATTTTATTAAAGCAAATATTAACCGGATTAACTAAAACATTACTTGTAGCTGATGAAAACAATTCTAACATTCGTATTTGTTTTGTGCATTTCTTTGATATCGTTTTCTGTTATGGCTCAAACTACCGAGTCAACTTACCAGGTAAACTCTAAAACATCCGAACAGATGTCAAAAGCCGCCAAAGCACATCACAAAGCATCGCAAGCAGCAGAAAAAGCTTCTGCTAATTTAGAAAAAGCAAACAAAAAGGTTGACAAAACAACGCTAGCAGTTCAAAAAGCACAGGAAAAATTGGAAAAAGCCCAACGTGATAATGCAGATGCAAAAAGCGCTGCAGCCAAAGCTGCTACCAAGGCAGCCGATGCAAGAAACAAAGCCGCCTCAACAGCGCAGGGAGTAGCAAACCAAGCTCCTTTGGTACACCCATAGTAGAAATAGCTATTTAGTTTCCAGCAAAAGCAGGTTGTCTATAAGTCTTGTTGACTTTTAGACAGCCTGTTTAGCTATATGCCCCTTTATCAACATAATTATCTATGCTATTTTTGAGTAATATTTTCATCCTTTATATCCGTAAAGGCACTACTACCCATACCAAGAATCGCAATTTAATATATAGCGAACCATGAAAAGAATAAAATCATTAGCAGTAATAATTTTTACCCTTGCTGTGTCTGCCTCAACCCTACATTGCGCTACACCTTCTGTTCGCAAACAAAAAACTGATGTGGAGAATGCCGAGCTAACCGGTAAAGTGAAAACTGTTAGAGAAACATACGGGGATGAAACATTTGTAGTAACCGGATATGATGAGCACGGATATCAAATAGAATATAACGCTTACTATGCTGATGAGGGATATGAGGATAAAATCTCCTACAAAAATAAGTATGATGAGAACGGAAACCGAATTGAACAAAACATATACAATTCCGGAGGTTCTTTTACACATCAGGTTGCCTACAAATATGATAAGCACGGAAATAACACTGAAGCTATTACCCTTGATACCAAAGGATATTTAATCGGAAAAAGAGTTTTTGTTTTTGATGGTAAAGGGAATGTGATTGATCGGTGTTCTTATGGTACTTCTACAGACATACCTCCTTTCGAAAAGTTTAGCTACACCTATGATAGCAAAGGAAACCTGATTGAAGGAAACGGGTACAGCAGCAGCGGACGAGTAACGACCAATTTTACCTGCAAGTACAACGATAGGAACAACTGTATAGAGCAACATACTTATTACACCTCTACAAACGCAAACGGAACCGGACAAACCAGCTAGCTATTCGAATATGATAATAAAGGAAACCAAACAAAAGCGACCCTTTTAGACCCGGATGGAAATGCAACAGAAATCACAACATATAAGCTGGATAGCTATGGAAATATTGTAGAGCAGCTCAGCATAGATTATATACAGCACACTGAAGACAAAGCTGTGTACGAGTATAAATATGACGAACAGGGCAACTGGATAGAAAGAACCTACCGCAATACGGCATCAAACAACACAGACACCACCAAAAGAGAGATAGAGTACTATTGATTTGGATTCCACTAATACCGATAGTATGAGATATGTGAAAAACTACATAAGTACATAGGTTTTGTAGGGTATAATCTGTCCCGTGAGGGACACAAGCCAATTGAATCCTTCAGATTTGAATGTTCATAGCAGGAAGGGTCTAACTCAGGTTATTGATAACAAAAAGCCGATAACACTACTTAAAAAACATATTTCTGCGTAGTATCTGCTACAAAAAACATTTCTACATTTGCGCATATTTTGAACCGCCTACCACATGCCTGCTAACATTAAAAAGTTTATTTACTTTTTTCCGCTTGTATATGCCTCAATATGGGGCATGTCATATATATGGACAAACCAGCTGCTAGCCTCCGGCTTCGGCGTTGTTTCAATCATATTTTTCCGGTTAATAATTTCGTCTATACTTCTGTTTTCTCTGCTGTTTATTACCCGAATGTTTAAGGGTATAAGAAAAAAAGATATCAGGTGGTTTCTCTTACTTGCTTTTTTCGAACCTTTTCTCTACTTCATCTGCGAAATAAACGGACTAAAAAGAACATCGCCCACCATTTCGGCTGTTATTGTTTCAACCATTCCGTTGTTTATACCCATTGCCGCGTACTATTTTTATCGCGAGAAGCTTACCATAAGTCGTTTTATTGGAACGGCAGTTTCAATAGGTGGGGTTTGCATGGTACTATTCCATAGAGGAGCAGAAACAACTGTAAGCGTTACAGGCATTCTGTTGCTATTTGGAGGCGTAACGTGCGCCGTTATGTATAACTCTATCATTAAGCGGTTATCCAGCACATATAATCCCATTGTAATTGTTGCTGTGCAAAATCTTATAGCAGCATTTTATTTCTTTCCGCTTTTCTTTCTCCTCGACTACCAAGAGTTTAAACAGCTGACAATAGGTTGGGAACAGCTGTATCCCTTACTAATGCTGGGTGTTTTAGCTTCGAGCGTTGCTTTTATTCTATCCGTTTATACCGTTAAAACGCTAGGAATGAATCGTGCCAGCGTATTCAGCACACTTGTTCCGGTAACGACTGCTTCTTTCGCCTTCTTCCTGGGTGTTGAGGATTTAACAGCTATGAAAATGCTTGGCATTGGGTGCGTAATTGGCGGACTAATTCTTTCTCAAGCAACGCTAAAAAAGCGTTCGGATTTAATCACGAAGCAGGATTAAATATTCTACTATACAATAACTTATTACGCAATAAACTAACATTGTGTTGGTAACATTATTGCTAGTATAGCAGCTCTATTCCTCTATTAACAACGGGTTGTATAAATAGAGGTTAACAAAAAGAGTTTTACATTTGCATTCCCTCATGTTCGGCTTAGGCTATAGCCCGTTGGGAATAGTGCGGAAAAAATGGATAAAATAGAAGTTTATACAAGTAAGAAAAAATCGGTTTTACTACTGATGGGCTCATTACTTTTTGTCATTGGTGGAATTTACATGTTATGGGATGCAGAAAATTTTACGAGCCTTAATCCTCTTGTCATACGAATAATTGGAACTGCCGCTATTTTATTTTTTGGCTTCGGAGTATTCGTTTCCATTAAGTGGTTAGTGAAAGACCAAGTAGTTCTTGTTATTGACAGTAAAGGAATAAATATTAATCCTAAAAAATCGTTATCGGAAAGAATAGAATGGGAAAACATAGAGGGTTTTTCCGAAATCAAAATACATGGTACAAAGATTATCGTTATTAACGTAAATAATCCGAATCACTGGATTGAACAGGAAGAGAACGTAATTCGGAAAAGAATGATGAAGTTTAACCTCAGCTATTGTAAATCGCCGTTTAATATTTCGGCAAATGCGACACAATTAAGTCATATAGAACTCATGAAAATGTTGAATAAAAATTTACAAAAATATAGCCCCTCATTCGGCAGAATTTGTAATTCGTAAAATAACAAAAGAGGTATACAAACGCCAACCAACAAGGAGGTCAATAAAGGTAAAAGAGTAATAAAGTAGAATCTTGAGAAAAAATGAGAACCTATCAAAATAAGAAGAAAGATATTGTAGAACATGCTATGACAACAAGACGGTTGAAATTATATTTTTGGGAAACCGTATGGCATTATTTTTTTACACTTCTTTTTCTAATGATAGTAGTCATTTTCTTCTTTGTTCGTAATCCGAATCCGGCAAGGCACGAGGAAAATAAAACGATAGCCATTGTTTGCTTGAGCTTGTCGGTGCTCACGTTTATAGTGCAATACCGCCGGTTGCGATTCAAAACCGTAGATATTTCGTCCCTTTCGCGGGCAAAAGCTATAAAAACTATCAAGCAAGTAGCCGAAGAATTGGATTGGAATTTATATGCGATGGATAAAGAATTCATGGTAGCCTTGTTGCCACCAGCATCTTTCAATTGGGGTAAGCGTATTACGATTTTGCTACTTGGCGACACGTTGTATGTCAATTGCATCTGTGACCCAAACGGTATTAAGCCAGGAATTATCGGTAATACTGGACGACATGAGAACCATTTGATTTCGGCCATAAAAAGAAAAGATAGATGAGAGCCCCCATGTTTGGCAGCATTTACTTGCTCAACGAAGGGTGTGAAGTTTAAAAATAAACATATAAATGAGAAAAGTAATAATTTTTTTAAGTGTCTTTACGTTGTTTTTGGGCAGTTGTAAACAAAGCGAGACAAAAGAACAAAGGGAAACCACAGCCGATACGCAAACTTGTATGACAGATGGTGTTGTGCAATCCGATAATGCCTACTACCTGCGTAGCTATTTTGTTGATTCTACTCAAATCGGCAAAAAAGGGCACAATAAAGTAGAGATTTCAATGTATGCAAACAGCTTTAATGATGATTGCTTTGTAAGGATATTCTTTTACAGTAAGGGAAAATACAATAAGGTAAGAGAAACAGACTGGTGGTTTTGCAACAGCTTTATTTTTGATGATTGCAGCATGGCGCTATTACCCGAAGTATCCGATTTTAATAACGATGGCTACAACGATTTTACATATCATTCTCTTGATGGAGCAAGAGGTGGCAATGATACGAGAAAGCTATTTATCTACAAACCCGAGAAAGATGAGTTTACTTACATAAAAAACTCGGAAGATTATCCTAATTTGGAGTATAACAAGAATTTAGATTGTATCACTTCGTACATTTTTACCGGTACACAAGATGAGTATTTTTTAAGACTTGAAAATGACTCCCTTTTTGAAGTCGCACATATTGAAATATTGGAAGATTCTATTTTTGTTTATGAATATACGGGGAAAGAGGTTATAAATTCAAACAAACGATTTGATGAACTTCCGCATGAAAATAGAAACAAAAAATTAATAGAACGAAGAAAAAATACATTTAGCGATTGCCCATTTTTTACAAACTACAAACCGCTAACCACAGCCAAGAAATGAAAAAAATAATAATTTTTTTAAGCGTCTTTACGTTGTTTTTAGGCAGCTGCAGTAACGGACAAAAAACAGCACAAGAATTTTATAATGAAACTTTTAAATGGAAAATCAAAATTCCAGCAGACTTGGACACAATAAATTCCGAAAAGCGGGAAAAAGCTAGAGGGTCAGGTATGCAGGTAATAGAAAACACATACGGCGAAAAAATAGAAGATTATACGATACCGATTTTTACATTTAGCAAAGGTCCGTTCAATATATTTGAAGCAATGTACGAACCTTTCGACCCTGAAGTTGATGGTGATTTTTTAGAGACCTGTAAGCTTGTCAACGAAATAGTATACACAACATTTGAAACACAAATGCCCGATGCTGTTATTGATACATTAACAACTGTTGAACAAATTGATAAGCTCGATTTTCATGTTTTCAAAATAAGCATTACATATCCTGATGGAACACAAATGAATATGTTAATGTATAGTCGCTTGTTCGACAAACAATCATTTGATTTAAATATTATTTACCGAGATGAAGAAATCGGACAAGAAATGCTTGATGCGTGGAAAAATTCTACTTTTGAAAAGGAATCCCTCAAAAGGAATTATATAGATAAATATAAATTTTTGTATGGAAACTATTCTTCTTACGGCTTTTGCTGTCGGTTATCTAGGCATCATTCTCGAGCATAAAATTAATATCAACAAGGCTGCAACAGCACTTTGCCTCGGGGTAGTTTCTTGGTCTATTTTGGCTATTCTGAATGCAACAGGAGCAGAAAGAATGCTAACCGATCTTGAAAGGCATCTTAGCGAAATTTGCAGCATACTAATCTTCTTAATCGGGGCCATGACCATTGTGCAGATTATAGACATGCACGGAGGTTTTAAGCTGGTTACCGATAGGATTCGCACCACCCAAAAGCGTAAGCTGCTATGGATAGTTTCGATACTTACGTTTTTCTGTTCGGCTGTACTCGATAACCTTACAACAACCATTGTAATGGTATCGCTGATGACGAAGCTGATTGCTAGTCGTAACGACAGGCTCATATTTGCTTCAATGATTATTATTGCAGCAAATGCCGGCGGCGCATGGACTCCCATCGGCGATGTTACCACTACCATGCTTTGGGTTGGCGGAAACATTTCGGCTGGAACAACAATGGCCGCGCTTTTTCTTCCCAGCTTGGTTTGTATGTTTGTTCCGTTAATTGCTTTTAGCCTTATGTCTAAAGGAACCATTGATGCGGCTGTTATAGAATCAAAAGACGAAAAACGCGCACTGCCCGTTAAGCTGAGCAAATCTATCTTAATTGTAGGTGTTAGCGCGTTAATTGCTGTTCCTATTTTTAAAACCATAACTCACCTTCCCCCATACATGGGAGTTACTCTTGGTCTTGGCTTGATATGGGTATATACAGAAATGATCTACCGTAAATACTCGCACAATCTACGCGCAAAGTATTCGGTAACTACGGCCATCAGCCGTATTGATATGGGTACAATAGCTTTTTTCATGGGTATTCTGTTGGCTGTTGGAGCGTTGCAGACCTCCGGTATCCTGTCTAATGCGGCACTATGGTTAGATGAAACTGTAGGCAACCAAAGCGTTATTGTACTGATAATCGGGTTTATTTCCGCAATAGTCGATAATGTTCCGCTGGTAGCAGCAGCACAAGCCATGTACGACTTCCCGATGAACGATTACTTTTGGCTCTTTTTAAGCTATGCCGCAGGAACGGGAGGGTCTATACTTGTAATCGGTTCGGCCGCAGGGGTCGCAGCAATGGGGATAGAAAAAATAGACTTTATCTGGTACTTAAAACGTATCAGTATATGGGTCATTTTGGGTTATCTTATCGGAGCTGTAGTGTTCATCGGCAACTATTACCTTTTATTCGGCTAAAGCTTGTTTTTGTGCGTTTTTGGCAGGATTTTTGAACAATTTGACAAGTAAGCAGTTATTAATCAAAAGGATATTCTAATCTAAAAACAGCACATTATGAAAGCATTTTTATTTTCTATATCAATAGTCGCAGTAATACTTGCTGCAACATCATGCTCGTCTGTAAAAGCAACCCCCGAAGCTGCAGATAACGTTACAAAGCAGGTGCAAGCAAAAGATTATACAATCGATGTTAATATGGTAAACCCTTTGCGGGGTAAATCCATTATACTTACCGATAGCTACGAGCTTCGCGTTAAAGGCGACTCCGCGTATGCCTTTTTGCCCTATTTCGGCGTTGCGCAACAACCTACATACGGAGATTCCGATGGCGGCGTTAAGTTTAATGAACCCATGAAAAATTACACTATTACGCCTAACAAAAAGAACAACGGCTGGGATATCAGCTTTAAGGTTGATACGAAAAATCATAACTATGAACTTTCTCTTACCGTATTCAATAACGGCAGCGCCTCATTTAACGTAAACTCTATGGACAGAGATATGATTTCGTACTCAGGCGAAGTAAGAAAAAAATAATTTGAAAATATGCCGATAACTAATACGGGTATTCGGTATATGAATCAATAGTCTATTTACCCAATCCACAAAAGCAAAATGTTAGCTTTTGTGGATTTTTATTACCTTGGCTGCATTAAGTCCAAAAACAACCGCAATGCTTAAAAAAGTATTTTTCCCCGTTCTCGTTCTCGCAATCATATCGTGCGGAGGTGCAAAAAAAGATAGCAGTATGAGTTCTGCTGCTGACTCAATTGCTATAGAACAAGAAGCGGTAAATGATGATAGTATCGATACAACTTTTGTTGTGCAGGAGCTGGCAAAAAATGCCTATCTGCTAAACCTCACAGACACCATCTTTCTGGATCAGCCGTATATTAAACTCTTCACCGGAGAGGTTAATGGTAAAGACGCGCAGCTATGGCTTACCTATTCGCTGCCGTCAATGGAGGGTTTATGCACCCAATACGTGCGAAAGGCACATCTTTATGTTGATGGAGATAAAGACATTCACCTCTTCCTGTTAGACGATGAATACCTCGGAAACTATACGGTTGTAGATGATGATAAAGAAAAAACCTACGATTATGAATATAAGGACGGCAGCAACAAAATAACGATTAAAACAGCTAAGGGTCGCTTTACTTTAACTGAAGAAAATACGACAACGTTCGCTCCCGTTGATGCTTTTGCCTATGCCAACGTTTACTGCGATTTTCAGGATATGGTAAGATCGCATTGGTCGTACTTTTTCGATTTTACAGTAAACGGAAATGATGAAGATGCAGCCTTTTTTGCAAATGCCAGATTGGTTGCAGGCTTGGGCGAATTAAAGAAGCTGAAAACCGATATTAAAAGAACGGTTCTGACAGACGTTAAAGACGATGATGATGAGAGCTACTGCTATACTATGTACGACCATACGGTAACCCAACCATTATACCTTGACTCGTCTATTTATGTTATTGCTACCTACAGCGACATATACATGGGCGGTGCCCACGGAATGTATGCAACAAGCTACTACAATATCGACAGAAAAACAGGCGAGCTGATTACGCTGGAAGAGGTGCTGGACCTCACAAACGAAAATTTTTTGGAGTACCACACAAATAAACTGATGCAAGAGTACGAGATAGGACCGGATATGGTAGAAATGCCCACCGATTTCTTTATTCTCCCCACAGGTATATGGTTACACTATCCTCCCTACTCTCTTGGCGGCGGTTTTTGGGAGAAAGAGATATTTCTTCCGTATTACGAGATAGAGAATTATTTGAGAAGAGAGCTTTAAATGACGGGAGTATTGAGCTTCGCTACATTAAGCCCCCTTTGGGGGTTTGGGGGCTACCTCATCCAAATACCTCTCCGCATTCTTAAAATCCTCCGGTGTATCAATGCGAATGCCGATGGTATCGGTTAGCACCATTTTCATTTTTTTACCATTTTCGAGGTAACGGATAGCTTCTATCTTTTCCATGCTTTCGGCAATACCCATAGGGGTTTGAGCAAACTCCAGCAGCGTTTTACGACGAAACGCGTAAACGCCTATATGCTGGTAGTAGGTTGGCTTAACCTTATCGTTAGCATGGTAAGGTATGGGCGAGCGTGAGAAGTACATGGCGTAATTATTAGCATCCAGCACCACTTTTACGCAGTTGGGGTTCTTTATCTGCTCGGGGTCGTGCAGCTCTTGCGTTAGCGACGCCAAGTCGATATTTCCGGCTGTATCGTTCTTAAAAACGTTGATTAAGTCTTCTAGCGATTGCCGTTGCATAAACGGCTCATCGCCCTGCACGTTGATGATGATATCTGCATCAATATTGGCGGCGGCTTCTGCAATACGGTCGCTGCCTGTTTCATGCTCTTTTTTGCTCATCATGGCTTTACCGCCGTTAGAGGCAATCTCGTTGTATATTCGCTCGTCGTCGGTTACAACACATACATCGTCAAACAGGCCTGTTTCCAACGCCGCCTCATAAGTACGGCGGATAATGGTTTTACCCTTCAGTACAGCCAACATCTTAGCCGGAAAACGGGTTGACCCATAACGGGCGGGTATTAGCGCTACTACTTTCATTTATTGTTAGTGGTTAAGAAGCCCCACTCAACCTCCCCCTTGGGGAGGAGCTTGGGCTTGCGAAATTATTTTTTCAAAACAAACCTATACATCTTTTGTACCTTGCACAAAACCTATCTTTAAGCCCCCTTTGGGGGGTTGGGGGCTTCTTATTCTACCACCACAAACTCATCGCCTTTCTTATTTACGATAAGGATGTGGTCTTTATCATCAACTGCCAAAATTAGCTGTTTGCTTGGTAAATCGGTAATCCATTTGTAGCTTTTAGGCAAAGTTGAGCTATCTTCAAAAAATACGTTGTATTTGCCGTTAATACGGAACTTTGCAACACAGAACTCGCCCATATTATAGTTAAAGCTATATTGATTGGCAGAAAACAGCTTTTTTAGTCCGTTTAAATCGCTCATGTAGTAATCCCAAACCTCTGCTTCCATATCGTATAATGCAAAGTAGCGCAAATCGCTGTAGCCGCTTTCGCTCTTGGTATAAGTTAGGCGTACATATTCAAACTCGCTCAACGGCTTGTTATCTTTAAGCCGCACGTAGCCCAGCCGTTCATCTTTCAGCGCGATAAAACCGTTCATATCTATTGCTATTATGGCATCGTACTCGTATGGAACTACCGGTTTAAGCGGATCGCTGATAATAATACCCCACTTGCCTTTCTGCTTGAACGCGAAATGAGGAAGCGCAGGCTGCTCCTCGTTAAGCACATAGTCGAACTTACCATTGCGAGCATCCAGGAACATGCCTTGTGCTTTAAGTTGAGCAAACATGGGGTCTGTTGGCTTTATTACCCAACGCCCCGATTGGTTAATGATACCTTGCTTGCCGTCTTGCACCACCAACGCAAACTGACTGTTAAACGGGTAAGCCTTTTCAAAGATATCTTTAAATTTCTGCCTTCCGTTTGCCGCTTCTATATATACAAACCATCCGGTTTGTTTTTGAGGCAATAAAGCTTCGTTATCGGATGTTGCCAGCAAATCCATAAACATTTTGCCATCGATTCTATTTTTGTTAAGCTTATCAAATAGCCCTTCCGACTCCTTAAGCAGATCGGCAGTAGGATAAATATAGCCCGATTGAGCTATTGCTCCTCCGCTTAAAAGCAACGAACAAAAAATAGCCAAAAGCAATTTTTTCATTTATTTTAATTTTTAGTTATTTAACTTTCAATAGACATCCCATCAAGTTCTCCCTTATCTGTGAGATAAACCACCAATAAATCATCAGTATATTCATCATCTATGGTATAATCGAGAACAGCAAAAACACTTCCGTTAGAATAGATGCCTATTCTTAATAAGTAAAACTGATCAAGCAACTGTTCTTCTGCCGATTTAGTACGGTTGCTCTTATCAACAAAGTTTTCAAGTTCTTCATTCTCTTCTATGGCTTCTTTAAAAAAGGAAATATAGTCTGCAACATAACCTGACGATTTACCAAACTCTTGATTTATATATGTTTTCGTCTTATCAAGATGCAAAGGCAGCTGTAATAAGAATTGCTTTATACGGCTTAATACTTCATCAGAAGGTCTTTCATCTTCAAAATCAATACTAATCATAAAACTGCTTTTGTCGATAGAAGCATCGGTTTCAAAGTAATAATCGCCTTCGCTTAAATCAAGTTCGCCAAAATACGGAAGAGAAGATTTGTTCATACGTTTCAGGTTTAGATATAAACCACTATATATTAATTTAAAAAAGCTAAAGTAGTATATATACCCATTCAAGCGCCAAACCTTACGTTAAGGAATGTAAAAAGTCCGAAGTTTTCGGGCTTAAGAATCATATAGGATATACAAGCCTCCTAGTACTCACCCCCACCCTAACCCTCCCCCGAAGGGTGAGGGAATCTCCCTCCCTTGGGGAGGGTTGGGGGGGTTTACTTGGTGATCTCCGCAAAGACAACCTGCTCAACAAATTTATCCGCTTTCTTGATGATCTTTCCTTTAGAATTAACTGCCATAGACTCTCCCGCGTATTTTAAACCGTCAGGGTCTTCGCCCGTACAATTTACCCCGATTACAGCAGCTCGATTTTCTATTGCCCGCTCACAAAGTAAGCTCTCCCAATCTTCGTGACGAGACTCAGGCCAGTTGGCAACATATACCGCAATATCGTAACCCATAGTGTTGCGGCTCCACTCGGCAAAACGTAGGTCGTAGCAAATGTATGTAACTATTTTATAGCCCTTATAAGCCACTATTAGCTGTTCGTTTCCGGGGGTGTATAGTCCTTTTTTAAACGGATTACGCTTATCGTAGTGCTGAATGTTGCCATTGGGGAAAGCAACGATTAACCGGTTGAAGAACTTACCATCTTCTGCATATACGGTCGAACCCATTACCAGTGCTTGTGTTTGTGCAGCCCAACTCTTCATTGTTTCTACAATATGAGTATAGTAAGAAGCAACCTGTTGTTTTTCTTTGATAGATTCTTCTCTGTCTTTCTTACTCATCTGCGCACCTGTAGTAAAGAACTCGGGCAAAATTATCAGATCGCAATTATTGCATTCTTCAATTCGTTCCGCATAATTCGCTAAGTTTTTCTCTACATCTCCCCATGCGGGAACAGCCTGTACCATTGCGATTTTCAGAGGAATACATACTGTTTTCTGTTGAGCATTTGCATCAACAAGAATTAAGATGGACAGAAGAAGGAGGAAAAGGTTTTTCATATGCTCAGTGGAAACTAATGAAGTATAAGAGATTTTTGCTGGCCGACCCCTAAATCCCCTAAAGGGGACTT
>JAVBOE010000127.1:0-3253 GCA_031550925.1 Bacteroidales bacterium
CCGTATCGAACCGTTGTCTTTTTAAACGTTAATGAAGGAAATGTTAAAGGCATTTTAGTATCTTTGTAAAATTATATCAAAGATACAATAAAATGTTTATAGTTCTTGAGGGGCTTGACGGAGCGGGAAAATCCACTCAAATAAAGCTAATTGAAGCGTATTTGAATGATAAGGGTATGCAAATAAAAAATATGCACTTCCCGCGTTTTGATGCTCCTATCTATGGCGAATTAATTGCAAAATTTCTTCGTGGCGACTTTGGTGATGTAAATACCGTAGATCCCTATATGATAGGCTTGGTGTATGCAGGCGACCGCAACGATGCCGCACCCACTATAAGGCAATGGCTTGATGAAGGATGTACTGTAATTGTAGATAGGTACGTGTACTCTAATATAGCATACCAATGCTCTAAAACAAAGACCACCGAAGAGAAAAACGAGCTACGGAAATGGGTTTTAGATTTAGAATACGATCATTACAATATTCCAAAACCGGATATAAATATATTTCTTGATGTTCCGTTATCGTTTATTCGGCAAAAGCTGGAGAGCGAACGTAAGGGAGACGACAGGCACTACCTGAAAGGACAAAAAGATATTCACGAAATGGATTTTGAGCTTCAACGAAAAGTGCGGGAAATGTATCTTGAGCAAGCCATGCTAGACAACACATTCAAGATTGTTCCTTGCGCTAATATAAAAGGAGAAATGGAAGCTCCGGATGTCATTTTCAGTAAGATAAAAACTATTATTGATAAGTTTATCACAACTAAAGCATAAAAGAATTTAAAGATGAAGTGGTGGCAAGCTCTAAGAACAATAAGTAGATTTTTAATCGGTGCACTATTTATATTCTCGGGCTATGTAAAAGTTGTGGATCCACAGGGGTTTGCAATTAAGCTTGGTGAATATTTTGTAAGCCTTCATATCGAATTCCTAGAACCTTTAGCCCTTACATTTGCAATACTGGTTATTGCTGCAGAGCTAACTATGGGGTTATGCCTTATTGCCCGCCTACGAATGGCAGCAACGGCTTGGGCTGTGCTGTTGTTTATGTCGTTCTTCACGCTGCTTACGCTATACATTGCAATAAACGGCGATGTTGTTTCTGATTGCGGCTGCTTTGGCGATGCCATTAAGCTATCAAGCTGGGCTACATTCCTCAAAAATGTTGCCTTTATGCCATTTGTGCTTATAATTTTCTTCCAGCGCAAACAGTTCAGCCGTGTTGCCTCTCCGTTTGTTGAGTGGGGTTTACTTATCGTATTCTTCATGTGCGCTTCGGGCATTGGTTTATACTGTAACCGCCACCTTCCGCTTATCGACTTTATGGCCTATAAAGTCGGAACGAACATACACGAAGATATGAGCGTTCCCGAAGGTGCCGAAGCAGACCAATACAAAACAGCTCTGATATACGAAAAAGACGGTGTACAGCAAGAGTTTGACGATACTAACTTTCCTTGGCAAGACTCTACTTGGACGTTTGTTGATTCAAAGTCTATTCTTGTAAAAAAAGGCTACACCCCTCCTATTCACGATTTTTCTATTACATCATACGAAGAAGGCGATATTACCGATATTGTGCTGAGCGATCCCAGCTACACGCTAATGCTTACCAGCCCTAAGCTGGCAAAGGCCGAAACCGATAACATCTCAAAAATAAACGAGCTGGCAAATTTCTGCAATCAACAGAAGAATATTTCATTCTTTGCCATGACCGCATCTTCAAGCGAGGATATCAATAGCTTCGCTAATGCTACAAACGCAAGCTATCCCATTCACATTACCGACGAAACTACGCTTAAAAGCATGGTCAGGTCAAATCCCGGTCTTATGCTTATAAAAGATGCCGTAATATTGGCAAAATGGAGCAATGCAGCTATACCAAGCATAAGCGAGATTACAAAAATTTTATCAACATCTCCGGATGTAACAATAAAGAATCATGAGAGAAAAGAATTCTGGCTAAACTTTATCATCATCGCAGCATTAGTAGCCGGAGCACTTATTATAAACACCTTAAAAGATACCCGTAGATACTAAGATGCTAAGAATAGAAACAGACTACTCCCTCAAACCTCATAATACGTTTGGTCTTGATGTCAAGGCCGAAAGGTATATTAAGCTTAATGATGTTGAAGATGTTCGTGAAGTATTGTACAACAAGTCCATTTGCAAAAAACCGATCTTGGTAATAGGCGGTGGTAGCAATATGCTTTTCAGTAGAGACTTTGAGGGCACTGTTCTTCATCCAAATCTCAACAATATAGAGATTGCATCTGAAACAAAAGAAGATATTTACCTGCGCGTTGGAGCCGGTGTTTGCTGGGATAGGTTTGTTGAGTTCTGTGTTAGTAACGGCTGGGGTGGAATAGAAAACCTGTCGTTGATTCCCGGAAATGTTGGTGCTGCTCCGGTACAAAATATTGGAGCATACGGCGTAGAAGCCAAAGATACCATCGTTTCGGTTAAAGGTTTACTGTTTAATAAAGCAAAACCCTTTGTTTTTGGTAACGACAGCTGTGCATTCGGTTATCGCGATAGTATTTTTAAGCACGACCTTAAGAAAAGAGCTATCATAACTCATGTAAGCTTTAGGTTAAGCAAGCTTCCAAAGTACATAACTCACTACGGAAACATTGATGAAGAGCTGAAAAAGTACGATGAAATAAACCTCAAAAATATACGTAAAGCCATTATTGATATTCGAGGACGTAAGCTTCCCGATCCTAAAGATTTAGGAAATGCAGGCAGCTTCTTCAAGAATCCGGTGGTAAAGGAATCTAAAGCGGTAAAGCTAAAAGAAAAATACCCCGATATACCTACTTATCCGGCAATAAACGGGGCGAAGCTCTCTGCTGCATGGCTAATAGAGAGATGCGGTTGGAAAGGTAAAAAAGTGGGCAACGTGGGTATGTATAAAGACCAAGCCCTAATTATGGTTAACTATGGTGGCGCAAAAGCCCAGGAGCTTATTGACCTGTCTAACGCTATACAAGAATCGGTAAGAAGTACTTTTGATGTAAGAATAGAGCCAGAAGTGAATTTTATATAGATATTAGACTTATAGACAAAAGACTTAAAGATATTAAGACTTAAGGACGAATAGATTTAAAGATAAAAGAGCGGGGGCAGAGTGATATTACATTCTGCCCCCGCTCTTTTACTCCCTATTCTTCTCTTGCCCCTTCCTTTAAGTCTTTTGTCTATTTGTCTTACAGTCTCTAAGTCCACTTGTCTATTCATCT
>JAVBOE010000027.1:0-50527 GCA_031550925.1 Bacteroidales bacterium
AAATAGGCTACATCTTCAACATTCCCGCATAGTTTGTCAGCAACTAGCAACAGCGTTGCCTTACTCAGCTGATTACCACGTGCGCCATCCTTAATATGACGAATAGGACTTACAGTAAATATCACTTTCAACTTGGGGCAACTCTCTTTTAGCAACGACAACGTATTGAATAAGCCGGTATATACCTCGTCAACCATCATTAATCGATGTGTAAACTCTGAAGCGGGCAGCTTATGACAATTGGAAACGATCGCTCCTGTTCTACTATACTCATATATTCTTGCCGTACCTAGCGTGATAATCAACCTATCTGCTTTCAGTAGGAAATCTCTTCCTCTCTCTAATTCTGATTCAATATGCCGAAAAGCCTCATCCTTATTAGACGAAGAAAATGAGCTGTGATGGTAGAAACTAGCCCATAAACCATTATTGTAGAATAAGTCTGACTCATTAAACTCTCGAACACCTAACAGCAGTTCTATACTATTAGCAATAGACAGAGGATTATATACAACACCAAAAGGGTTAACTAAAACAGGAAACTTTAACCTGTTCAACCGTTCGCCAATATTAGTGGCAAAGCACGAACCGATAACAAGAGTCGGGTGCTGATATCCCAGCTTAAATGGCAATGGGTTTATATGTACCGGAGTTGTAAGCTGCATAGCTATTTTAAATATTTTAGATTTCGTTTTATACCTTCAAATCCTGTACGCATTAATGCCGAATCTTTAAAAAGATTGTTGAATGTATTCTCATCCATACTTTCCCAATCATCCTTGCCCATAGATAGAATATTTTCTATAGGAGTAAACTCAACATTATTGGCCGTTTTTGCCTTTATATTCCACGGACACGCTTGCTGGCAAATATCGCATCCGAAAATCCACCCATATAGTGAACCGTTTAATTCGCCTTTATGTTCAATTGTTTGATAAGAAATACATTTTCCGGCATCAACCACACAAGGCTTTACAATTGCTTTCGTTGGACATGCATCCATACATTTTGTACAGCTGCCGCATAAGCTTTTCTCAAATGGACTATCATAATCCAGCTCAATGTTTACCACCAGTTCGGCTAAAAAAGTGTAGCTGCCAAATTCCTCTGAGATTAATGTTCCGTTTTTACCTATCCACCCTAGACCTGCTTTAGTTGCCCATGCTCGTTCGAGTACAGGAGCCGAATCAACAAACCCTCTGCCCTCACATTCAGAAACTTGCTGCTGTATTAACCCAAGTAACGATTTCAATTTACCTCTGATAATGTCATGATAATCGCTACCATATGCATAACGGGCTATTTTGGGAATACCTTCGGCTTGTTCTACCTGTGGTTTATAGCTCATTAACAAACAAACTACCGATTTTGCTCCGGGAACAAGCAACCGTATATCCAAACGTTTATCCACATTGCGAGCCATATAGCCCATATCGGCATTCATTCCACTATCAAGCCATTGCTGCAAAGCGGCTTCTTTATCCGAAAGAATATCGGCAGCAGCAATACCACAAGCATCAAACCCCAGAAACTGGGCTTGCTGTTTGATATATGTTGATAACTCCTGCTTATTCATTCCTGTTATTTACCCTACAAAACTAAGCATTATAACTTAATATAGACTTCAAGATTTAAGGATTGACTTCGTCGAGCTCGCAGGCTCGGTTTTAAGACTTAAAGACTTTCTTGTATCTTTGCTGATTGTAAACCCCAATAACATGGAAAAAATTCTCATTACTGGAGCCAGCGGATTTATTGGCAGCTTTTTAGTGGAGCACGCTCTTGAAAAAGGCTATGAAACCTATGCCGGTGTTCGAGCCTCGAGTAGCAAAGCCTATCTGAAAGATGAGCGTATTAAATTCATCGATCTAAAATACTCTGATAAAGAAGCCCTAGCCGCGCAGCTAAACGAATGGAAACAGCAAAACGGTAAATGGGATTATATTATACATAATGCCGGGCTTACAAAATGTAAGAAGAAAGATGATTTTGATCGTGTAAACTATCGCTACACCAAGAATTTTGTCGAAGCTTTGATTGAAACCGATATGGTTCCAAAAAAGTTTATCTACATGAGCAGCCTTTCTGCATGGGGCTCCGGTAATAAAAAAACTAAGAATCCTATAATGCTATGCGATGAACCCAAACCTGATACATTGTATGGAAAAAGCAAGCTAAAATCGGAGCAGTTTATCTCCGGCATTCCCGATTTTCCATATATATTTATGCGCCCTACAGGCGTGTATGGCCCTAGAGAAAAAGATTACTTTGTGTTTCTTAAAACGGTTAAGAGTGGGCTGGAACCCTCGATGGGATTTGGAGAGCAGCTGCTTACTTTTATTTATTCTAAAGATTTAGTAAGAGCCATTTTTCTCGCAATTGAAAAGGATGTAGTGCGTAAGGGATATTTTGTTACCGATGGAAACATATATACCAATAAGGAGTACGGCGATATTGTAAAAAAACATTTAGGTAAGAAACGAGTGCTGAAGCTTAAAGTTCCGCTATTTCTTGTGAAAAGCATATCTTATTTTCTTGATACGGTTTGCGGATGGTTTGGTAGCACCCCAACTTTAAATCGTGATAAGTACAATATTCTAAAATGTATGAACTGGAAGTGCGAAGTTGAGCCAATTCAAAAAGACTTAGGCTTTATTGCCGAATATGATTTAGATAAAGGTATTGCCGAATCTGTTGCCTGGTATAGAAATGAAAAATGGCTCTAGTCGCTTTACCCCAAGCGAAATTATTACGCTGACATATATCCTGATTACCGGATTACTGGTTCTCTTTTCATGGCATAAGGTGGATAATGCAGCGGATATGCTGCTTGTTCGTCTTGTAGTAGTTGCAAGTGTTATTGTAATGAGTGTTGCGTACAAACGCTATCCAATCAAATCGTTGTGGTTTCTACGTAACTTTCTTATATCTTGGCTTATCTTATACTGGTACCCCGAAACCTACTATTTAGGGAAGTGCATCATGGGTCCTCTTGATAGCTTTTTTATGTCGGCAGACCAATGGTTGTTTGGCTGCCAGCCTAGTATAGAGTTCAGTAAAGCCATACCGTACAAGTGGTTCAGCGAGTTAATGTGCTTTGGCTACTTTTCTTACTTCTTTATGATTCTTGGTACGGCGTTCTACTTTTACTTCTGTAGGCGATCACAGATACAGCGGTCAATTTTCATTATTCTATGTTCATTTTTATGCTACTACCTGATATTTGCCTTAGTTCCGGTAATGGGACCCCAGTTTTACTTTCCCGAACCGTTGAACAGCATACCCGATGCCGGAATTTTCCGTTACCTTGTTAAGTTGACACAGGAATTAGGTGAACAACCTACGGGAGCGTTCCCCAGCTCTCATGTTGCTATTTGTCTTATTAACCTTACGTTGCTTTATAAGTATGCACGTAAGGGTTTTTACCTGTTGCTTCCCGTAGCCTTGCTGTTAATATGCTCAACCGTGTACATTAAGGCACACTACTTGGTTGATGTATTTGCAGGTTTTATTACCGCGCCTTTTATCTACTGGATCAGCTTAACATGCTGGAAGAGATTTGAGCGAAGTAACACTTTTGTCGAAAGAATTAGCTAGCCATGCCTAAGCAACCGATACTTATAATGCTGAAAAATGCCGGATTAGATGGCTTTTTGCTTGCTCTGGTTTCGTCGGTTATTCTCGCTTACTTTTGGAACGAACCGGGTACTTACGATGGTGTTATATCGCTTAACAATATTGGGAGCTATGGAATATCTGCTATTTTCTTTTTCTATGGTCTAAAATTGAGCCCCGCAAAACTACGTGTAGGGCTTTCTAACTGGCGACTACATGTTATTGTACAGCTAGCAACCTTCGTTCTCTTTCCCATAATCGCATTAGCTGTGATGTTTGCTTCAGGTGGCAGTTCAAGCAACCTTCTTTGGCTAGGGTTCTTTTTTCTTGCCAGCCTACCGTCAACAGTATCTTCATCGGTAGTAATGGTGTCTATTGCAAAAGGAAACCTTCCTGCTGCTATATTCAACGCAAGCATATCCGCTATTATCGGCGTATTTATTACTCCATTATGGATGGGCATATTCCTCACAACAAGCAGCGGAAGAATGGATTTAGGACACGTTATTCTTTCGTTAATTCTTCAAGTGCTTGTCCCTGTGGCATTAGGTATGTTGCTTAACAAAAAATTCGGTTGGATAGCCGAAAAGTACAAGAACGCTCTTCGTATTTTCGACCAAACAATTATTGTAATTATTATTTACTGCTCTTTTTGCGAATCATTTGCCAGCAATATGTTCAGTAGTTTTACAATATGGAATATCATACTATTAGGTGTAGCAATGGTTGCTTTCTTTTTCTTAATATACGGAATTATATATATTATATGCAAAGTGCTACACTTTAATAGGGAAGACAAGATTACAACTCTATTTTGTGGTTCGAAGAAATCATTAGTTCATGGAACGGTTATGTCGAAGGTTCTATTTGCTAACTTAAATTCTGTTGGAATTATCTTACTTCCCCTTATGCTATACCATGCGTTACAATTAATGGTGGTAAGCGTTATAGCAAGAGGCATGGCACGCAAAGCCACATAAAAAAAGATTGGCTAACAACATAGCCAATCTCGATATATTTACCATTGTTATATTTATAGCTCAATAGAGCAATTTAACCTGTCATCGCCAACGTTTGCACCAAAGTCTCTATAGAATTCAATTGCACCATTGTTGTTTTCGCGAACCGTCCACTCTATTTTATTGCATTTATTTCTTTTTGCCATAGCAATCAGAGCACTCATCAGTAGCTTACCCACTGCATGACCTCTAAACTCCGATTTAATATACAAGTCGTCTATATATACCATCTTACCCGTCCACGAATCGAAGATATAGTAAAATAACGTGCACCCTATTACTTCTTTACTACCAGTAGTTTCAGCGAGTAAACATTTATATAAATCCTTGCATTCAATAAAATCATCCAGGCTGATTGTCATCCTTTCCGCCTCATCCAGATATTCGGCAAACTCTTGCAGCAATTCATACACTATTGGCAGATCATCATCTTTAGCCTCTCTAATGCTTATCATATAACAAAACTATTAATAAATAAAATTACTATTTTTAACTACGCTCTATGAAAATGGTTGTAACTGTAATATCGCTATCTTTCTCTAAAGCAAACGGACGGAAACGTTTTTGCTCTCCTTGTGCGTTTTCTCCTTCCAAATAAAACATATTATGACGCGAAGATAGCAAAGTCTTTGTTCCTATCTTCACGTTTCCTACTAGCTTAACTTCTTTTTGCGTATCATCTGTACTTGAAAAACAAACCGCTTTAAATTTATACCAGTCAAAATCAGACAGGTTGGTAATTGTAGCATGATAGGCAAGAGAAGCATCATACGCTGAATTCTCCCCATCTTCTTCGGGCATTTCTATATCATCAACATCGGGCATCTCCCATTTCAATACATCTTCCAACTTTTCCACCTCAATATTTCCATTCTCTACTACTAAATCATCTAAAGCATCCTCAAAAGAGATTGTTTGTACCTGTGGTATTTCTTGCGTTTGATTGACCTCTCTTTGTTCTACAACTTCTACTACTTCGTCTTCTTTCTTTATTCTGAATAACACACAATTTTTCTGCAACACACCTTTAAGAAGCCCTGTAACAGCTCCACTCATCGAAGCATGAATGGTAAAACTCTCATGCCCATACGACTTGCCTTTATTTGATGATATATAAACAATACAAATCGGATCTCCTTCTTTTACTCTAATGGCTTTACTTGAATACGTATTTTCAACCAAATATTCCACCCAAAAAGAAAAGTGATAACCATCCAACTCGTCTTCAGCACAATAAAATTCTAAACTATTACTAATACTTTTATACTTAAAAAAATAGTCGAATTGCTGCTTTAACAGCTGCGATTTATATGCAGGACTCAATGCATCAAAATTGAAAGCATATTTTTCTGTCTCCACTTCATGCTGTTCTTGCTTTTGTTTATTTTTTGTTCCTTCAAAAAACGAACCCACAATCAAAATAATAAAACCAACACCTATTACGGCACCAATGGAATCAGTTGCAACATACGTAATAATTGCCGCAATAACTGCTATCCAAAAGGACGATGCTCTCGATTTATTATTTGCCATGATTAACTAAAAGATTACTTCTTTTCTTTATCTATATTCTTAAAATGCTCTGCCATGTATAATACTTGATACTTTATGGCATTGGCCCAGTAATCCCATGTATGTCCTCCGGGACGAGAAATAAAATCGTGCGGAATATTTCGGTATTCCATTTCGCTATGTAGCTTACAGTTTATTTCATAGAAGAAGTCCGCAGTTCCACAGTCAATAATCAGCCCTAACGATTTTGGTTTTATCAGCTGTAGCATACCCATTACTGTATTTTGCTCCCATCGTTCAGGGTATTCATCATAGCTACCCAATCGCTGAATGATACCCCAACTTCCCGGAAACGGTCTGATATCAACACCTCCACTCATACTCCCTGCAACGCTAAACACATCCTGATGACGAATAGCTAAGTACAATGCACCATGCCCTCCCATGCTAAGGCCCGTAATTCCACGACCTTCGCGCTTTGCAATAGTGCTGTAGTTCTTGTCGATAAACGGAATTAGCTCTTTAACTATGTATGACTCGTATTGGTATGCCGCATCTATAGGACTGTCGAAATACCAGCTATCATGCCCTCCGTCAGGCAGAACGATAATAACATTGTGTATATCTGCCAGCTGCTCAAAGCCTGTATTTCTCTTAAACCATCCGCCACCCGAAACATCTCCATGTCCATGCAAAAGATAGATAACAGGTAAGGGATTGGAAGGTGAATAGCTGTTGGGCGTTACTACAACAGCCTTTATCTCTTTGCTCATCACACTGCTGCGAGTCATTAGCGAATCTACTTTAGCAGCGTTGACAGTACCTATAAAGAAAAACAAGACCGCCGTTAACATAAATATTTTACGCATGGTTCTGATTTATTGGTTAGAAAGCAAATGTACAAAAAATCAAATGTTATGATAGAATTTACATTTAGATAATCGTTTTTTTGCAAAAACATGCTTGAAAATTTGGAAGTTAGCCATTTCAGCTATACCTTTGTATCGAATTTGTAGCCCAAAGGTGGCAAATGGGAGGTAAGGGGACAGGAGTCCCCTTCCTTTGTAAAATGTACTGAATGATTAAAGTTAGCGATATAGTAAAGCTTGTTGAGCAAGCTATTGAGGGTAGCGAGATGTTTCTTGTTGAAGTAGCCGTAACCCCCGATAATCGCATAGAAATATCGCTGGATAGCTTTGCAGGTGTTAGTATTGACGACTGCGTGCGTGTAAGCCGATTTATAGAAGATAATATGAACCGTGACGAAGAAGACTACGAGCTAATGGTAGCCTCTGCCGGTTTAAGCGAACCGCTAAAGATTCTAAAACAATACGAAAAAAACATAGGAAAAGAAGTTGACGTTGTTCTAAAAAACGGACAGAAAAGAACAGGAATACTCCGTGCAGCAACAGATTCGACAATCACTATAGAGTATGAAACAAAAGAGTTGGTAGAAGGGAAAAAGCGCAAACAAACCATTGTAAAAACAGAAGAATGGAATTTAGGCGATGTTAAATCTACCAAGGTTGTTATAAATGTAAAATAAGCTAGAGAAAACTGGAATAAATCGCAATATTGAAAATCTGAAATTAATTGACACTTTTTCGGAATTTAAATAGCTAAAGAATATCGACCGCCCAACAATGATGGGGGTACTAGAGGAGGTATTCCGCAACTTAATGATAAAACTCTATGGTTCTGCCGACAATTTCGATATTATCATCAATATCGACAAAGGAGACTTTGAAATATGGCGTAATCGCGAGGTGGTTGAAGAAGTTGAAGATCCTAATCTTCAAATTTCATTGGAAGACGCTCAACGCATTGACGAGTCTTATGAAGTAGGCGAAGAAGTGGCAGAAGAAGTAAAGCTAAGCGATTTTGGTCGTCGTAACATTCTTGCACTTCGTCAGAACCTTGCAGGAAGGATAATGGATTTGGAAAAAGTTAACCTATACAACAAGTATAAAGAAAGAATTGGAGAAATTGTTGTAGCAGAGGTTTATCAAGCCTGGAAGAAAGAAGTGCTGGTTCTTGATGATGAAGAAAATGAGCTGATACTTCCTAAATCGGAACAGATACCTTCAGACTTTTTCCGCAAAGGCGATACTGTTAGAGCAATAGTAGCAAGAGTAGATATGAAGAATAACACGCCTGTAATTATTCTATCGCGTACCTCTCCTGCGTTCTTAGAAAGGTTGTTTGAGCAAGAAGTTCCTGAGATTTTTGATGGGTTAATTACCATAAAAAAAATTGTTCGTGTTCCGGGAGAACGTGCTAAAATTGCTGTAGAATCATACGATGATCGTATCGACCCCGTTGGTGCATGCGTTGGTATCAAGGGTTCTCGCATACACAGTATTGTTCGTGAACTGCGTAACGAAAATATTGATGTTATTAACTATACAACAAACCTTCAGCTATATATTCAGCGTGCGCTAAATCCGGCTAAAATATCATCCATACAAATAGACGAAGAGAATAAGCGCGCCAACGTATATCTTCAACCCAGCGAAGTTTCTCTTGCCATTGGTAAAGGTGGGTTGAATATTAAGCTGGCAAGTCAGCTGGTAGGTTACGAAATAGACGTATATCGCGAGGCTGCTGAAAGTGAGGAGGAAGAAGATGTGAGCATCGATGAATTCTCAGACGAAATTGATAGTTGGGTTATCGATATTCTTAAGTCAGTAGGGTTAGATACAGCTAAGAGTGTACTTAATGTTCCTTTTGAGGATTTAGTAAACCGCACCGATCTGGAAGAAGAAACCGTTAGAGATGTTGTTAATATTCTGAAATCTGAGTTCGAATAGTTGCTCAATAGATAAAAGAAAAAACCACCAACAGAAAAATTCACATAAATAATTAGGGGCGTAAGTATGTCACAAGCCAACATAAGAATTAGTAAAGTAGTAAAAGAATTCAACATAGGTATTTCAACCTTGGTAGATTTCTTAAACAAGAAAGGAATTGAGGTTGATGCTAACCCTAATGCAAAGATTTCGTCTGAAGCATATGAGTTGGTTGCAAAAGAATTTGGCAACGAGCACGATCTGAAGGAAGCTGCTAAGAAGATTAATCTGAAAGGCATTCGAACCGTTCAAGATGAAGCTTCTGTTGATGATACCAAGAACGACGAACCGGAAGAACCAGAAGAAGAAAAAGAGATTACTATTAAGGTAACTACCGTAGAATCTCCATCAATAAAGATTATTGATAAGATTGACCTTGATGCCACCTCCGGTAAGAAAAAGAAAGTTGAGAAAGAAGAACAACCAAAGAAAGAAGAAGAGAACGTAGAAGTCGAGACCAAGAAAGTAGAAAAAGAAGAACAACCAAAAGACATTGTTGAGCCAGAAACTGCAAAACCAGAAGTTGCTCAAGAAAAAAAGCAAGAAGAGGTTAAAGAAGCAGAAGTAAAAACAGAGCAGCTAAAAGGTCCAAAGGTTGTAGATAAAATAGATCTCGACGCTCTTACAAAGAAGCCAAAGGCCAAAGAAAAAAACGTTGACGACAAGCAGTCAAAGAAAAAAGCAAAGAAAAAAGAGGAAGAAAAACTGATAGCAGAAAAACCAGTAAAGGCTGTAGAGGAAAAGCCCAAAGAAAAACCAGCTGATATTAAGCTTTCTGATCTTATTGCGAATAACACAGAGTCAGAACAGGCAGTAAAACAGAAAGAAGCTGAGTTTATTCCTACTAAAATAGAAAAGCTTTCCGGTCCCACAATTGTTGAGGGTATGAAGGTTGACCTTAGTCAATTTCAAACAAAAAAAGAAAATACCACTTCTGCCGATAAGGATAAGGAAAAGAAGAAACGTAAGCGCATAAAGAAAGACAAGAAAGTTAATATAGAAGCTGCAGCGAACAACGATGCTAAGAAAGATCAAGGTGCTGGAAAGAATAATAATAAGAACAAGAATAAACCGAACTTTAAACCTGTACGTCAAGAGGTGGACGAAGAAGCCGTTCAACGTCAGGTAAAAGAAACGCTTGCACGACTTACCGCTAGTAAAGGTAAGACCAAGAGTTCTAAGTATCGTAGAGAAAAGCGCGACGCTGTTAGTCAGCGCATAAGCGAAGAACAAGAACGTCAAATACAGCAAGGTAATACGCTCGAAATTACCGAATTTGTTACTGTAAACGAGCTTGCTACCATGATGAACGTTCCGGTTACCAAAGTTATCGAAGCATGTATGAATCTTGGGTTGATGGTATCTATCAACCAACGTTTAGATGCAGAAGCGCTAACTATTGTAGCCGAAGAGTTTGGTTATAAAGTAAACTTTGTTAGCGTTGACATACAGGATGCCATTAAAGAAGAAGAGGATTCTGAGGAAAACTTGAAGCCTCGTCCGCCTGTTGTAACTGTTATGGGACACGTTGACCATGGTAAAACATCATTGCTCGACTATGTTCGTAAAGCAAATGTAATTGCAGGTGAAGCGGGAGGTATTACTCAGCATATCGGTGCGTATAACGTAAAGCTTCCGGATGGCAGACGTATTACATTCCTTGATACTCCAGGTCACGAAGCGTTTACAGCGATGCGTGCCCGTGGAGCAAAAATTACCGATGTTGCAATTATTATCGTTGCTGCTGATGATGCTGTGATGCCCCAAACCAAAGAGGCTATCAACCACGCTATGGCAGCAGGTGTACCAATGGTATTTGCCATAAATAAGGTTGACAAATCGGGTGCCGACCCTGAAAAAATTAAAGATCAGCTGGCTCAAATGAACCTGTTGGTTGAAGATTGGGGCGGTAAATATCAATCGCAAGAAATTTCGGCAAAGAAAGGTTTAAATGTTGAGAAGCTGCTTGATAAAGTACTGCTTGAAGCAGACCTACTCGACTTAAAAGCCAATCCGGATAAAAATGCTACAGGTAGCGTCATTGAGTCATCGTTAGATAAGGGCAGAGGGTATGTTGCTACTGTTCTTGTTCAGAATGGTACGCTGAAAGTTGGAGATATTATGCTATCCGGTAGCTATACCGGTCGTGTAAAAGCAATGTTTAACGAGCGTGGACAACGTGTAGAAAAGGCAGGTCCATCAACGCCTGTACTTGTACTCGGATTAAACGGAGCTCCCGCTGCCGGTGAAACATTCAATGTACTTGATGATGAACGCGAAGCAAAAGACTTGGCAAATAAGCGCGAGCAGCTGCTTCGCATACAAGGCTTACGCACACAAAAGCATATTACGCTTGAAGAAATTGGTCGTCGTATTGCAATTGGTAACTTCAAAGAGCTTAACATTATCGTTAAAGGTGACGTGGATGGCTCTATTGAAGCGTTATCAGATTCGCTTATCAAGCTATCTACCGATGAAGTTCAAGTTAACGTTATCCATAAAGCAGTTGGTGCAATTTCTGAGTCGGATGTTACGCTGGCTGCCGCATCAAATGCCATTATTATCGGGTTCCAGGTTCGTCCTTCGGCCAGCGCACGCAGACTGGCAGAGCAAGAAGAAATCGAAATTCGTCTGTACTCTGTAATTTACGATGCTATCAACGAGGTTAAGGATGGTATTGAAGGTATGCTTGCACCTGAAGTTAAGGAGGAAATTACCTCAAGTGTTGAAGTTCTTGAAACATTTAAGATTTCGAAAGTAGGAACTATTGCGGGTTGTATGGTTCGCGAAGGTAAAATTACCCGTAACTCGAAAGTACGTGTTATCCGTGATGGCATTGTAGTTTACACTAGTACACTTGGCTCTCTTAAACGTTTTAAAGATGATGTAAAAGAAGTAAATGCCGGCTATGAATGTGGATTAAATATCGACAACTTTAATGATATAAAAGTAGGCGATATTGTTGAATCATACGAAATGGTTGAGGTTAAGAGAAATCTATAATACTATATCGACTCCAAGATTTTAGGATTTTAAAACTTTAAGATAATTTTGTTGATAGTAAGATCATTATAAAATCAAATTGTAATTATTTATTGTAAACTACATACATTTAGGATATAAAAAGAGTGAGAAAATTTTCTCGCTCTTTTTTATGCTGTCTTCAAAAAAGTCTTTAAGTCATAAAATTTTGACATCTATATAATTATATCATCCATCCTACGTTTAGGTACATAATGTACGCCATTTTCATCTCGATAGTACTTTATATCATCATTCTGTATATCCACTATTCGCACCTCTTCTTTCGGCTTTCCTAATGCAATGACAAGCGCTATTTCTAACGATTCCGGAATATCTAGCATCTTCGCTAACTCCGCACGTTTTACCGATTGAATAATACATCCGCCCAAACCTTTTTCTACCGCACCCAGAAGAATGCTCTGACATGCAATACCCTCGTCTATAGCAGGTGTTCCCGATGTGAGGTTTTTATCTACCATCATAACAATATATGCCATTGGTCTTTCTGACTCTTCAGGACCATCCCAATCTTTTAAGTAGCCTGCCCACGATAAGGTAGAGAAGACCTTGGCATTTGTATCATTATCGTTAACAATGAAATATTTTAGCGGCTGCAAATTTCTACCCGACGGAGATAAACGCGCCAAATCTATCAGCTCGACCAAAACACTTCGTTCTATCTTAGAATCGCCATAAAAACGCCGATAGCTGCGGTTCTTTAATACTATATCTTTTACCATAACAATACATTTAGTTAACTACACTTATCCATACAAATTTAGCATAATATTATTCAATATGTCTTGTCTCGTTTTAATAATAGCATCTTGCCAAGCTAAGAACATTTATAAAAAAGAAGACCTCTCAAATTGAGAGGTCTTTTCCGTTAAACAAATAGCTTATTCAAATCTCTTTTCAATAACTGTCCAGTCAATAACATCCCAAACCTTCTGTAGGTGGTCTGCACGACGGTTTCTATAATCTACATAGTATGCATGTTCCCAAACGTCCAACCCTAAAAGTGGAGTCAAACCTTGACGTAGTGGGTTACCTGCGTTAGATTCTTGAGTAATGACAAGCTTTCCGTCTTTATCTTTCGATAACCAAACCCAGCCTGAACCAAAAACACCTGTTCCTTGCTTATTAAATTCTTCTTTAAACTTATCTAATGAGCCGTATGTGCTATTAATAGCATCGGCTAGCTTACCAGTAGGTACTTTCTTAGCGTTTGGAGAGAATGTATCAAAGTAAAACTGGTGATTCCAAGCCTGTGCTCCATTATTATAAATAGGACCATCTGCCTCTTTGCTAATAACTTCAAGGCTGGCACTTTCAAACTTCGTACCAGGTACAAGGTTATTCAAGTTATTTATATAGGTCTGTAAGTGTTTTCCCCAATGTAGTTCCATTGTTTCCTTACTAATCGCTGGCTCTAAAGCATCTGTAGCATATGGTAATGCTGGTAGTTCGTGTTTCATAACATTATTTGTTTTTGTTGTTTGAGCATGGGCTGATGTTAGCAACACCATGCTTAATATTGTAATTATTGTTGTTTTCATAACCTTTATAGTTTTGTTTTCTTAAAGGTAGGTAAATATTTTAAAAATAAATTCTGATTATTGTCCCTTATAAACAGTTCCGTTTTACATTTTGTTCAACACCTTCATAAGCATTACTACATCAAATAATTAACTATTCCATTACTTTTATCTATTAGCGATTGTCTTTTTCTATCTATCTCGGGCTTTTGTTCTTTTTATCAATTGATGTAGCTTTGCATCGCCATGAATAAAAAGATTCTACAGCTCGCTATTCCCAATATCATATCAAACATTACCATTCCGCTGCTGGGTATGGTAGATATGATAATTGTAGGGCACATGGGCAATAAGCAATATATTGGAGCGGTGGCCGTTGGTGCTGCGTTATTCAACCTTTTGTACTGGAATTTCGGTTTTCTGCGTATGGGTACAAGCGGCTTTACGGCACAAGCATACGGACGAAGAAATTTATCGGAGGCAATTCTCATTCTTGGCCGCTCCGTTGTTGTTGGGCTAGCCATTGCGCTTACCCTAGTTGCATTACAGCAGCCCATGTATAAGCTAGCCGCTTACTTTATTGATGCAAGTGAAGGCGTTGAAGAGCTCTCTCATGCTTATTTCAGTATCTTAATATGGGGCGCGCCTGCTACACTTTCGTTATATTCACTAAAAGGTTGGTTTATCGGAATGCAAAATTCCAAAACACCAATGTTTATTGCAATAATTATCAACATACTCAATATTGCATTCAGCTTATTTTTTGTGCTAGGTTTGGGAATGAAAGTTGAAGGTGTTGCCTTAGGTACGTTGCTGGCACAATACGGCGGACTAATTTCGGCTCTCCTTTTTTTCCGTGCTCAGTACGGAAAGCTACTACCGAAATTAAATATAAAAAGTATTTTCCAGCTCAAGCCTATGCTTGATTTCTTTAAAGTGAACGGTAATATTTTTATTCGTACATTTTGTCTTGTTGCCGTATTTACCTTTTTCACTTCCGCATCTGCAAAAATGGGCGATACACAGCTAGCCGTAAACGCATTGCTACTACAGCTGTTCACGTTGTTCTCTTACATTATGGACGGTTTTGCATACGCGGGCGAGGCTTTAGTTGGGAGATATATTGGAGCGCAGAATCGTTCGTTATTAAAGCAAACTATACATTTGCTATTGCGCTGGGGATTAATACTGAGCCTTACTTTTACCCTACTCTACTTTTTATGGGGCAACGGTTTGCTCAACTTGCTGACTAACCAAAAAGAAGTGGTAGCAGCATCGTCTGATTATTTTTACTGGGTACTGCTTGTACCAATAGCAGGGTTTTCAGCCTTTCTGTGGGATGGAATACTTATTGGAGCATCGGCATCGCGCGCAATGCGCAATGCCATGTTAGTAGCAACAGGTGTGTTCTTTGCCGTTTACTACTTGCTTTACCCACACTGGTATGCGCATACCCTATGGTTAGCATTTATTTTATTCTTAAGTTTGCGAGGAATTTTACAGCACATACAAATAAAAACGGCAGT
The DNA here is from genome assembly GCA_031550925.1 of Bacteroidales bacterium. Lineage (GTDB taxonomy): Bacteria > Bacteroidota > Bacteroidia > Bacteroidales > UBA932 > JAIRNF01. Next base: position 15,084 of record JAVBOE010000027.1, read on the forward strand.
GTACGCAAAAATCAAGCAGACATAAACAAAGAGAGTATCACGATGCACGAATCAAGTATCAAGAAATGATAAAGCGTCTATGCTCTTTTATCCTTTTGTCTGTATGTCTTTAAGTCTTTGTTCCATGTTCTTTATTCTAAATAAATGGTAAGCATATTACAAGTAGAAAACCTCACTAAATCGTTCGGAGACCTTACGCTGTTTGAAAATATTTCGTTTGGAATTGGCGAAGGACAGCGTGTTGCTATTGTTGCAAAAAATGGTGCAGGTAAAACTACCTTACTAAATATTATTGCAGCTCGCGAAAGTAGCGATAGCGGTGCTGTTGTCTTTCGTCGAGATTTACGCATAGGCTACCTCGAGCAAAACCCATATTACCCCTCGGGATTAACCGTTTTAGATGCTTGCTTTTATTCTCAAAATGAGACGGTGCAAGCCATTGCAGAATACGAACAGGCTCTACTATCAGACAATCATAGCAAGCTGGATGAAGCAATGGCCAAAATGGATGCGCTTAAAGCTTGGGATTATGAGCTGCGAGCCAAGCAGATTCTTACTAAGCTAAAAATTGAAGACCTTACGCAAAAAGTTGAACATCTATCGGGCGGACAGCTGAAACGCATCGCGCTTGCCAATGTATTGATCAGTGAGCCCGAGCTACTGATTCTCGACGAGCCCACCAACCATTTAGATTTAGATATGATTGAGTGGTTTGAGGACTACCTCATCCGTTCAAAAATATCGTTGTTAATGGTTACGCACGACCGTTACTTCCTCGACCGTGTATGCAGCGATATACTTGAGATTGATAATAAGCAGCTATACACCTACAAAGGCAACTACAGCTACTTTCTCGAAAAGCGTCAGGAAAGAGTTGAAGTTTTTAACGCCGAACTTGATAGGGCGAATAACTTACTCCGTAAAGAGTTGGAATGGATGCGCCGTATGCCGCAAGCCCGTGGAACCAAAGCAAAATCGAGGATTGATTCATTTTACGAGTTGGAAGAAAAAGCATCGCAAAAGCGCTACGATAAACAAGTACGACTGGATGTAAAGAGCTCTTATCTTGGTAAAAAAATATTCGAAGCAAAGTATATCAGTAAAAGCTACGGCGATATTAAAATTCTTGAAGATTTTGCCTATACCTTTAATCGAGCCGAGAAGATGGGCATTGTCGGTCGTAATGGAACCGGTAAATCTACCTTCTTAAAAATACTGATGGGCGAAGTAAAGCCTGACAAAGGCTCTATTGATGTAGGCGAAACTGTTGTATTTGGCTACTATAGTCAAGATGGATTGCGGTTTAACGAGGGTATGAAAGTAATAGATGTGGTGCGAGAAATTGCAGAAGAAGTCCGCTTGGGAGACGGTCGTAAGATGAGCGTTTCGCAATTTCTGAACTACTTTATGTTCACACCAGAAGTGCAATACAACTATGTGAGTAAGCTTAGCGGAGGAGAAAAAAGACGGCTGTACTTATGTACCGTTCTTATGAAAAGCCCCAACTTTCTTATACTCGACGAGCCTACCAACGACCTAGATATTGTTACGCTAAACGTTCTGGAAGAATACCTTCAATCGTTTGAAGGTTGCGTAATAGTAGTTTCGCACGACCGCTATTTTATGGATAAAATAGTAGATCACCTGTTGGTATTTGAAGGAAATGCTAAGCTAAAAGACTTCCCCGGAAACTATACACAATACCGTGAGTGGCGAGAACAGCAAGAACGTATAGAACGGCAACGAAAATCCAACGAAGCTGATAACACTAAACTCAATAAACCATCTGTCTCTCGTAGTGATGGTAACGAACAAAAACGCCGCTTAAGCTATCGTGAAAGGGAAGAGCTACAACAGCTAGGAAAAGACATTGAGCAGCTAGAAAAAGAAAAAACAGAATTGGAAACGACCCTAAGTTCAGGAGTCCTCAGCAATGATGAACTAGTAGAAAAATCAACACGAATAGGCGAAGTAAATAATCTGCTAGACGAAAAAGGCATGCGTTGGCTGGAGCTGAGTGAGATAGAAGAGTAGCTTAATCGTCATTTCTCCTCTCGGTCGAAATTGACGGGAAGTTTACTGCTTTATTATCCTCACATTGCGCCGTACACCATCTTTATTCTCTATAGTAAATACTGCTTCTTCCTTTTCTTCGCTATTTATTAATGGTTCGAGCAGTATCTCACACTCCGTTCTTTGCCTGTAGCCAGCACCGTTAATTGCAATAATCCTATCCCCTTGATTTATATTCTGTCCTAGATTGTCCCACACGGTACCTACTATAAGCATTCCATCTTGTATGCTAGGGTCAACCGTCCAAAACCGCTCTCTTACATTAGTATATACTTTATACGGATCGTTCGGCTCAAAATAGAACTGCTTATTCAAATAGTCGATAGTAACTTTGCCATAGCTAGTAAGTTTGATTCCCATTTTAGATTCTCCATCAGTTGTATGGATAATGGCATTAGCCATCTTATTTTTTCCTAATAAAAATCGAGCAAGGTATAACCTGTACATCTCAACATTTTCGGTAGTACCAAGCATACCAGCAGACGAATTTCCGTAGGTAAATCCAAGTATGCGAAAAATCTTACGATCTTTCAGGTTCTCAAACTCATCAATATTCATTGACATTAAACCATTTGAGCCGGAATCAAATAATAGCTTCAGCTTGGTGTTTCCAAGTTTGATTGTAAAATATGGATTACTTTGCTCGCTATCTAAATATAGCTTAGTTGCGTATTTCTTATTCAACTTCAGCGAATCTAACCGATCTGTAATAATAATTGTGCTGTCTTCTGGCGAGAACTGGACAATAGATTTATGCAACAAATTGCTACCTATAAACCCATCAACATTAAAGCAGTCAAAAAAAGTGGACTTTTCAACCGTTAGGACAGGAATATTATTAAATCCAATACTATCAAAGCTAATTCTATCAACAACTATAATAGATGAGGTATCTTGTTTTTCGCTTTGGTCAACAACATTAAGATTTTCCTTATCGCTTAAATTCAGCTCATTCATCAATACCTGACTAACACAGGTTACAGCCCCTGTATCAAAAATAAAGCGTCGTTGCTTACCTCCCAGTTCAGCTTTTACTATCAACTTATTGTTTACCTCTTCATAAGGAAGCTTAATGTAGTACCCCGTAGTATCCGGAACTGCCTGATTAAGATCAACTCCTTGAGCTAGCGTACAATTAGCAAAACATAGTAATAGTATAAGAATTATCCCTAATATCCTCCTCATTTTTTGATTTTAGTATTACAATTTACTTTACATAGCGAGCTGCTTTGAATAATAGCTGCCAAGCTCTTCAAAGTCGGGAAGCGGTGCCTTTTTATGCTCCACATAAGCAACCATATCGTCAAGTATGATATGCCAGCCAACGGCCCAATCAACCAATGATCCCGACGTTAAATTCTGGTGCATTAATACTACCATCGTATTTTCGTCATCAATTCGAACAAACGACCAGCTGACTTCAGATGTAGGCATATCTTCCCATACTATGGTATGAACTATTTCAGTAGGTCTATTTATGCTTACAATCTTTCCTGTAGCCAACCCTTCATCTCCAAAATCCAAACGGATAATACCGTCTTCTTTATTTACAAAACTTAGCCCTTGAAACCAGCTATCTCTTTCTTTTTCTTTGGCTATGGCGTTCCACGCCTCATTAATAGGAGCATGAAGAGTACGACTAAATACCATCGAAAAGTGGCCGTTATCTTGCTGACGAACCACTCCGTTAAGCTTACTATCATTCATAGCTATATGTATTATTGTTTAACTTTATATGCTTATAGATATAAAACAATAAACATGCCATTTAGTTTACCTAACCTCCCACTCTACTCCGTCTTTTGTATCTTTTATAATAACACCCAGCTTAGCCAAAGCAACCCTTATGTCATCTGCTGCGGCATAGTTTTTTTCTTTTTTAGCCTTTTTCCGTAAGCTGAGGATATAATCTATCAATTCGCTTGTGAGGAGGCTATTTGTTTCGTTCGCCTGCTCGTCTTGCAATCCAAGTATATCAAATACCACATCATGATATAGCTGTTTCAGCTGCGTAAGATCAACAGCAGAGATGCTCTCTTTACCTTCGCTGATAGAATTAATAACACGCACCCCATCAAACAGAACAGAAATGGCAATGGGACTATTTAAGTCGTCATTCAGCGCATCGTAGCAAGACACTCTTAATTCATCAACTTTTACTGCTTCGCTTGACTTATCATTTGGCTTCAGCTTATCCAGAGTTTCTACTGCTTTTAGCAGACGTTGCAGCCCTTTTTCGGCCGCTTGTAAAGCCGCATTAGAAAAATCGAGCGTACTGCGATAATGTGCCTGAAGTATAAAAAAACGTATAGTCATTGGGCTATAAGCCTGCTCGAGGTTGGGGTTACTCCCCGTAAACATTTCTTCGAGCGTAATAAAGTTACCCAACGACTTACCCATCTTCTGTCCGTTAATGGTAATCATGTTGTTGTGCATCCAATAACGAACAGCCTCTTTTCCATCGGCAGCAACATTCTGAGCAATTTCGCACTCATGATGCGGAAACATTAAATCCATTCCGCCTCCATGAATATCAAACTGCTCACCCAAATATTTTATGCTCATGGCAGAGCACTCTAAGTGCCAACCGGGAAAACCTTCTCCCCAAGGCGAAGGCCATCGCATAATATGCTCGGGCGAAGCCTTCTTCCAAAGCGCAAAATCAAACGAATTATGCTTGTCGCTTTGTCCATCGAGGTCTCTTGTATTTGTCAGTAGGTCTTCCAGTACACGCCCCGAAAGCTTACCGTAGTCCTTATACTTTTTATTGTACGCCTCTACGTCAAAATAAATAGAGCCGTTTACTTCGTATGCAAACCCATGTTCCAGTATCTTTTTTATCAGCTCTATTTGCTCAATGATATGCCCCGACGCGCGAGGCTCTATACTTGGCGGAAGCACATTTAAGCTCTCCATTGCCTTGTGATAGCGTAGCGTATAGTACTGAACGATCTCCATTGGCTCAAGCTCTTCAAGGCGAGCCTTCTTTTCTATTTTATCTTCACCAACATCAGCATCGTTTTCCAAATGCCCCACATCGGTAATATTACGTACATAGCGCACCTTATAACCAATATGCTTGAGATAACGGAACAACAAATCGAACGTAACGGCAGGACGGGCATGCCCTAAATGCGGGTCGCCATATACCGTAGGCCCGCAAACATATAAGCCCACATGCTGAGGATGAATAGGTATAAACGTTTCTTTTGTTCTACTAAGCGTGTTATAAATGCTAAATATCTGTTCTGTCATTATCTTTTGCTAATTGTACGTTTTACAAAAGTAATATTAATTTCTTTTACTGGTAAGTGTTAAACTATATTGAATATTAACGATAAATGATAACAATATGCTTTTATTTGTTGTTAACCTATTTCACATCATTGGCAGATTTAATAACTTTGTGGCCAAATGAATAATCTGAACGACTATATAGGCAAAGCATACAACAACGGCGGGCAGTTTAGCTCTGAGAATTTTTCGGCCGAGCTGTTGGAGGCAAGAACATTTAAAGGTATCTTGGTTAAATATCGTATTGGTATATATGTAGGTATCATTGTAACCATGTTACTTACCATATTTTTACTGGCCTATAAAATTTCAACTTCAGTTTCTAAACCCTATACTTTTACTTTACTAAACACACTTGATGATGAGGTTGCTCCGGACCCCGAAGTTATAGAAGAAACAAAGCGCGAAAAAGTAGAAGAGGAAGTTGATGCTCTTATACGCGAAGCGCGAACATCCTCGTCTGTAAGAAATGTGGTGGTTAATACGCAAGACCGACCAACCTCTACTTTAAGAGATTCTAAGGGCATAAACAACTCTGTATATGAAGAGGCACGGCAGCTGCAAGAAAAGATGGATGCCAATAGACAAAAGATGCAAGAGCTACAGACAACCGATAATTCCGTTCCTATTCTAACAGAGACACCGCCTCCTACTACCCAAGAAACCTACCAAGGTCCGTCTGTGCTATCATATACGTTAGATGGACGTAGAGCTATGCACTTGCCAATACCGGCATACAAGTGCGAGCATGGTGGCGATGTTACCGTCATTATTCAAGTTAATCAGAACGGATACGTTGTAGAAGCAGAGATTGACAAAACTAAATCGTCGTCAAACCCTACATTACAAGATACGGCTATAAAAGCGGCGAAATCGTCACGCTTTGCAGCCAGCTCTACTGCTCCTAAAAAACAGCAAGGCACTATTGTTTATCGGTTTATTGCACAATAAATAGACAAAGGATATAAAGACAAAAGAACAAAGAAAAGAGTAGGATATAAATCCACGTTTAGCTTTCTATGCGTATTAACTGTTAATAGTATCTATATAACCTCAATATATACAAGCCAATGGCAAAACCTTACTACGCCCAAACGACCGAAGAGTTGGTCGAATCGCTAAAAACAGCTGCGAACAAAGGACTATCTCAAGAAGATGCCCAACACCGACTTAAAGAGTATGGCTATAACGAGCTGAAGAAAACGAAAAAGAAAAGTCTTTTTGTAAAGTTTTTATCACAGTTCAAAAGTTTTATGATAGTTGTTTTGCTTGCAGCTGCTATCATATCAGGAGTTATAGGCTTTCTGCATGGCGAGGGTTTTACTGATGCCATAATTATTCTTGCCATTGTTATTCTTAACGCCGTAATTGGTGTTGCCCAAGAAGCCAAAGCAGAGCAATCGCTAGAGGCTTTAGAGAGAATGTCGTCTCCTCACTGCAAGGTAATTAGAGATGGGGTAATGAGCGTTATCGAGTCAAAAGAGCTGGTTCCTGGCGATTTGGTTGTGCTTGAAACAGGCGACTCTGTACCTGCTGATGTACGGCTTACCGAGGCAGTAAACCTTAAAATTCAGGAGGCTGCTCTTACCGGAGAATCCATTCCCGAAGACAAATTTACCCATCCTTTAGCTGATCCGAATCTTCCACTAGGTGACAGGGATAATATGGCATACTCTTCCTGCTCTATAACCTACGGGCGTGGTGCCGGTATTGTTACCGAAACAGGAATGCATACCGAGGTAGGTAAGATTGCCGCCATGATTCAGTCGGTGCCCGATATAAAAACTCCGCTACAACAACGGCTAGATAAGCTTGGTAAAATGCTTGGTGTTGCCGCACTGATAATCTGCGCTTTACTTTTTGTTATCGGAATTTTATACGGCAAGCCCGCTCTAGATATGTTTATGACAGCCGTCAGTCTTGCCGCCGCTGCTATTCCCGAAGGACTTCCGGCCGTATCAACCATTGTGCTGGCAGTTGGTGTACAACGCTTGGTAAAAAAGAATGCTATTGTGCGTACCCTTCCGTCTGTTGAAGCATTGGGCAGCACTACCGTAATATGTTCGGACAAAACGGGTACACTCACTCAAAACAAGATGACGGTTGTAAGGCTATACACCAATGGTACTGCACGCTCTACAGAAGAAGCAATAGAACATAAATCAGACGATATTGAAAAGCTGATACAGATAGCCGTATTGGCAAACGATACCAACTTCACGAATGACGGAAAAACTACCGGAGACCCCACAGAAACATCGTTGGTGGATATAGCGCATAAATTCGCTATCGATAAAAACGAACTTGATAATAAATATCTACGTGTAAAAGAAATTCCGTTCGACTCTGAGCGCAAGCTGATGACTACCGTTAATCGTATTGATGACGGTAAATACATGATATGCACTAAAGGCGGGCTGGATGAGCTGCTAGAACGCTGCACTAGAATCTTAGAAAATGGTCAAGCCGTCTCATTAGAAGAAAAACACTTAAAAGCCATAGCCGACACAAACCTGCAAATGGCAAAAAGCGCCTTACGTGTGCTGGCAATGGGCTACAAAGAGCTTGACCATAAGCCTAATGATAACGAAATGTTGACCTTAGAAAATGACCTTATATATGTGGGTATGGTTGGCATGATAGACCCTGCCCGTCCTGAAGTGAGAGATGCTGTAGCCGAATGCCGTACAGCCGGTATCAAGCCGGTAATGATTACAGGCGACCATAAAATTACAGCTACTGCCATTGCTACAGATTTAGGCATTATGGTAGATGGAGACAGGGCTATTAGCGGTTCTGAGCTGATGCAAATGTCAGACGATGAACTATTCAATCAAGTACACAACGTATCGGTATATGCACGTGTTGCGCCGGAAGATAAAGTTCGTATCGTAAAAGCCTTTCAGAAATCGGGCGATATTGTAGCCATGACCGGTGACGGCGTAAACGATGCCCCGGCCCTTAAGCTGGCCGATATAGGCTGTGCAATGGGTATAACAGGTACCGATGTTGCGAAAGAGGCTTCGGATATTGTACTAACCGACGATAATTTTACAACTATAGTTACAGCGGTTGAAGAAGGGCGCAGGATATACAATAATATTTTAAAGGCTATACAGTTTATGCTATCTACCAATATCGGAGAGATATTGGTGCTTTTTACCGCTGTTGTTGCCAACTGGTCAAGCCCGCTGCTACCTATACACATTCTATGGATTAATCTAGTAACAGACAGCCTTCCGGCACTTGCCCTTAGTGTTGACCCTGCAGATCCCAATAGTATGAAATGCAAACCTATAGACTCTCGCAAAGGCATCATGACTCGAGATTTTTCTATGAGAATATTGCTGCAAGGTATTATGATTGGAGCTTTATCGCTTACGGCATACCATATAGGGTTACAAACGAGCTTAGATGCCGCACAAACAATGACGTTCGGAGTACTTGCTTTAAGCCAGATTACGCATGTCTTTAATGTGAGATCTAACTCTCATACAGCATTCCGAAATATGTTCTCCAATAAATATCTTTTAGGTGCTGTTGCAATAGTGCTGCTTATAATGATTGCTCTTTTAGAAATTCCAGCATTTCACGACCTGTTCCACCTAACAACACTAACAGGAGTACAATGGATGTGGGTGGGCATACTCTCAATTGCTCCACTGCCCATTGTAGAATTTGTAAAATGCTTAATCAGATTGGTAAAGAAGTAAAGTATAATAATTCTACTGTAAGCAAAAGAGCAATCAAAATTGATTGCTCTTTTTTAAATGTGTAAATTATTCACTACCTATAAACAACCAACAAAGTAGTATCCGACTTTAGCCTAAGTTCCTTATCAAAAAATAACAACCCTGCTTTATTGTATTTGTTATTGAAGCCATGAGTTAAGTGAAAGTACTTTTCGTTACTTATCAGCTTATTTTCATTTAACTCATTATCTTCTTTTACCATAATCGGAGGGTTCTTTTGATATAAAGAATCCGGCAATTTTTGCTGCATAAAAAACATACTTGCAACCCAAAAACCCAAAGCTACCACAAAGCATGGAAAGAGATATAAGCGTTTTGCCGTTTTACGGTACTCCTTGATCGCATAGATAATAGTAGGAATAGCTATAATAACTGCCAAAATATATTTTATACCGGAAAGATATGAGTAATTACCTAGAAATTGTTCCTGCCCAAGAGGAAGAACAAGAATTAGAACCAGTATAGCAGCAACCTGAATTATTATTTTATTTATATGCACTTTCATTACAATACCTTTCTTACATAAATTTATACTTATAAAATAAGCTATATGGTTCATGCAACAAATAAAACAAGCATTTGTTCAACATAAAGCGTATGTTTAGCATCATTTATTTATCTTCGTAAATATTTTTAGAGAATGAAGCGCTCAATCCAAATACTATTTGCATTTCTGATTTTGCTTTCTTCGTGCGGAAGCTTAAGCAATATTGATGTTGACTATGACGATGATGTTGAACTAAAATCAATAAGAGGAAGTCGAGCTATTTTTGTAATTCCAGCAACAGTCGATAATCCTACAAGCTATGCGTTGAAGGTAAAAAAAGTTGAGTTCGATATTTTTCGAAGGGGATATACGTTTGCCGCGCTAAGCCTTCCCGAAACATTAAAAATTCCCGCACACTCAAATCAACGGCAGGAGCTGCAGCTGCAAATTCACTTCAAAAACCCTTTCGCACTACTTGAGGATGATTTTGATATCGAATCGGAAGAATATACCTTAAGCGGCTTCATAAAAGTTGGAGCTGGCTTACTCTCCAAAAAATACAAGTTCGAAGAGCTTACCTTTAATCAGCTAATCCGCAAACTTGAGAATTTATAAGCCGTATTCTGACAAACTTTCAGCAACTCCATTCCGAACTCTTAATACTCTAATATGTTTATATATAACGATATGAGAGCAATCATATTTTTTAACGCTAAATACTTTTTGGGTTAATATAAAGAAGCTGTAACTTTGTCAGTATTGTTATAATGATATGGACATTCAAAGCGTAAAACAACGATTCGATATAGTTGGCAACTCCGCCGGTCTAAACAGAGCGCTGGATATTGCCTGCCAAGTTGCACCAACCGATTTATCTGTTTTAATTACAGGAGAAAGCGGAACAGGTAAAGAAGCATTTCCAAAGGTAATTCATGCCTACAGCGCTCGTAAGCATGGGGCGTATATAGCCGTAAACTGCGGTGCCATTCCCGAAGGAACGATAGACTCGGAGCTGTTTGGTCACGAAAAAGGCTCTTTTACCGGAGCGCACGAAACACGTAAAGGGTACTTTGAGGTAGCCAACGGCGGTACCATTTTTTTGGACGAGGTAGCCGAGCTGCCCATTGCCACTCAGGCTAGGTTACTACGAGTGCTTGAGTCGGGAGAGTTTATTAAAGTTGGTTCATCAAGCGTGCAAAAAACAAACGTACGTATTATCGCAGCAACCAACGTAGATCTCTCGCAGCTGATACAAAACGGGCGTTTTCGCGAAGATTTATACTATCGCTTAAACACTATACCCATACAAGTATCTCCGTTACGCGAACGTAAAGAAGATATATACCTGCTGTTCCGTAAGTTTGCGGCCGATTTTGCCGAGAAATATCAGATGCCTGTTATATCGCTCAATCCCGAGGCTCGCAATTTACTCGAGAACTTTTACTGGCCGGGTAACGTCCGCCAGCTCAAAAATGTTACTGAGCAACTCTCTATTATAGAAAACGAACGGGTAATAAACGCCGAAACATTAAAGCACTATTTACCGGATGTTGGTATGCAAAAGCTTCCGGCGCTATACACAGGCACGGTACATAACGATGACGGATCATTTGCTTCGGAGAGAGATCTTCTCTACAAAATTCTCTTTGATATGCGAAATGATATGAATGATCTAAAAAGAGTCGTTCATGAGCTGACAGCGGCTACAGGTCAAATTGACGGAAGACAACCGCAGTACGTAGATCAGACGCCTTATGCAGGAGTAAGAGGGACAAAAATAGTTAACCCTATAAGCATTGATCCTGTTGACGGAAACCAATCTCATATCACCGATACAGAGGAGTTTGTTGAAGAATCGCTATCTTTACAAGATCAGGAAACAGAGCTTATCCGTAAAGCGCTATCAAAGCATAATGGTAAACGCAAGGCCGCAGCCGAAGAGCTTGGCATTTCCGAACGAACGCTTTACCGTAAAATCAAAGAATACGATATAAAATAGCTGAAAATATGTATCACGACACACGATACAAGCATCACGATGTATGAATTGAAGCTTAATGCTTCTTTTCGTGATACGTGATACTTGCATCGTGATACTAAAACCATATATGAAAACTAAACTTTCATCAATAGCACTGCAAATTACCAAGGTATGCATTGCTGTTTTATGCCTTACAAGCACTTCTGGTTGTGGGTTTTATTCATTTACAGGTGCTTCTATTCCTGCACAAGCAACAACCTTCAGCGTTGCAAACTTTACCAATATGGCACAAGATGCAACTATGCCAGGACTTACCAATGTGCTTACCGAGGAGCTGAAAGATATATTTCTAAAGCAAACCAAGCTTAAGATGGTACAAATAGATGGCGATTTTGCTTTCGAAGGCGAAGTGCGAAGCTATATAGTTGTCCCTCAGGCAATCACTTCAAATGATGTGGCTGCAAAAGAACGGCTAACAATAACTGTAAAAATCGTATTTAAAAACAGATACGACGAATCCACAAGCTTTGATAAAACATTCTCTCAATACGCAGAGTACCCTACCACTACCACTTTCGCAAGTGTTGAAAGTAGCTTAGTTGAGGAGATTGCAAAAAAATTGGCAGAAGACATATTTAATGCTTCGGCAGCAAACTGGTAGTAGATGCAGCTTAACGAATTTATTCAGCTAATGCAACAAAACAGGCAACCAACAATTGATTTGCTGCCTGAGTTAGAGCTGTTAACCACAGAATACCCTTGGTTTTCTATAGCCTACCAGCTAAGACTAAAGGTATTAAAAGCATTTGATGAAGAATTATTCGCCAACCAGCTACCATTAACCGCCGTACATACCGTTAACCGCGGGCAGCTGCACCGCTATCTTTTTGTAGATAAACCACTTGTTGTTAACGAAGAAAGCGTTGACCCCATCTTCTACTATCAGCCCGACGAGGTGGACATCCCCGTTCCAGAAGAAGAAAATATATCAGTAGAAGCAAAAAACAACGAGGAGCCGACCATTCCTATAGAAATCACTATTGATTATTTTGCTTTAGATGAGGAAGCTACGGCCAAAGATGTTGCAGACAAAAACGAAGAGCTGCTAGCCAAATTCATCTCGGCAAATCCAAAAATCATTCCGCGTCAGCAAGATGAAGAGAGCAATGAGGAAATTAAGCTTGCCAATTCTACCGAAGGGATAGCCAGCGAATCGTTGGCTCAAATATATATAGAACAGAAGCTTTATGGCAAGGCATTAGCTGTTTATAAGGAGCTAAGCTTGCAAAATCCGAAAAAAAGAGCTTACTTTGCAGCCCTTATTAAGAAGGTTAAAGAAGAAATAAAATAAAACACTATAATTATGTTTGTAGCTATCTGCGTTTTACTAATAATAGCCAGCATTTTGTTGGTTTTGATTGTTCTTGTACAAAACTCTAAAGGCGGTGGCCTTGCCGCTAACTTTGCCGCGGGTAACCAAACGTTTGGTGTACGCCAAACTGCCGACTACTTAGAGAAAGCTACTTGGACTTTAGCTATTGTTGTGCTAGTTCTTTGCTTAGTAGGAACTGTTGCTGCTCCTAGAGAAGGTGTTGCTGCTAAATCGGCCGTTCAACAACAGATGCAGAACACACAACCTGCAGGTTCTACCATGCCTTATCCTGTTGCACCTGCGCAAGGGCAGCCACAAAACCAAACTACTGCTCCACAAACGCAAGAGCAAACACAAACTCCTCCTGCAACGCAACCAACACAGGAGCAACCTCAACAGCCCACAAACTAATATTATATAGCAATAGAGTAGAAAGCCGATGCTGTTAGAGTATCGGCTTTTTTACTATAATACACCTGAGTTCGATTAATATATATGATATGTGTATCACGCTACTATCTTTTTTGTTCGTTTTGACATTTTGTCATAAATTTGTCATTCGCTTTGCGCCAGATTCTGAAAAAAGTGCAGTTTCTTATACGTGGCACAGATTCTGATAGAATGTTTAATCATAAAAATAGAATATTATAAACTTTAAAATCAATAGTTATTATGGCAGTAAAAATTAAACCATTAGCAGACAGAGTTCTGATTGAACCTAAAGAAGCTGAAGAAAAAACAGCAAGCGGAATTTATATTCCTGATACAGCAAAAGAAAAACCACAGCGCGGAACAGTTATTGCTGTTGGTAGCGGAACAAAAGATGTTACAATGGAAGTTAAGGTAGGCGACGAGGTACTTTACGGCAAGTATGCAGGCACCGAGCTAAACGTTGATGGCAAGGATTATTTAATGATGAAGCAATCGGATATTTTAGCAATTATCTAATTTATCCGGTATTTTTATTTATACGAAACTAAAAAAATAGCATACAAAAATGGCAAAAGAAATTAAATTCAATATTGATGCCCGCAACGCACTTAAGGAAGGCGTTGATGCATTGGCAAACGCAGTAAAAGTAACGCTTGGCCCAAAAGGTCGTAATGTAGTTATCGATAAAAAATTCGGCGCACCTCAGGTAACTAAAGATGGTGTAACCGTTGCAAAAGAAATAGAGCTAGAAGATCGTAACGCCAACATGGGCGCACAAATGGTACGCGAAGTAGCATCTAAAACCGCAGACGATGCAGGTGATGGTACAACCACAGCAACCGTTTTGGCACAGGCTATTATCAACGTAGGCTTAAAGAACGTTGCAGCCGGTGCTAACCCTATGGATTTAAAGCGTGGTATCGATAAAGCTGTTGCAGCCGTTGTTGAAGAGCTTAAGAAGCACAGCAGTCCCGTAGGCGACGATATTACCAAAATAGAGCAAGTTGCTACCATATCGGCTAACAACGATAGCACCATTGGTAAGCTTATTGCCGAAGCTATGGCTAAGGTAAAAAAAGATGGCGTTATTACTGTTGAAGAAGCTAAGGGAACCGATACAACCGTTGAAGTTGTTGAAGGTATGCAGTTCGACCGTGGTTACATTTCTCCTTACTTCATGACCGATACCGAGAAGATGGAAGCGGTTCTTGACAACCCATTCATTCTTCTTACCGATAAGAAGGTTTCTACTATGAAAGATCTTCTTCCGGTTCTTGAGCCGGTAGCTCAAAGCGGTCGTGCATTGCTTATCATTGCAGAAGATGTAGATGGCGAAGCTCTTGCAACCCTTGTTGTAAACAAGCTACGCGGTTCGTTGAAGATTGCTGCTGTTAAGGCTCCGGGCTTTGGCGACCGTCGTAAAGAAATGCTTGAAGATATTGCTATTCTTACAGGAGGTACAGTTATTTCAGAAGAAAAAGGTTTCAGACTAGACGCTGCAACCCTTGATATGCTTGGCAACTGTGAGAAGATTACCATAGATAAAGAAAATACAACTATCGTAAACGGCGTTGGTAATAAGGAAAACATCAACAACCGTATTGGTCAGATTCGTAAACAAATGGAGACTACTACATCTGATTACGACCGTGAAAAGCTGCAAGAACGTCTTGCTAAGCTAGCCGGTGGTGTTGCTGTTCTTTACATTGGTGCTCCTACCGAAGTTGAGATGAAGGAAAAGAAAGACCGCGTTGACGATGCACTTAGCGCAACTCGTGCTGCTGTTGAAGAAGGATTTGTACCAGGTGGCGGTGTTGCATACATCCGTGCCATTGCTGCTTTAGATAAGCTGCAAGGTGATAACGCAGACGAAACAACAGGTGTCGAAATCGTTAAGCGTGCTATCGAAGAGCCTCTTCGCCAGATTGTAGAAAACGCCGGAATCGAAGGTTCTATCGTTGTTCAGAAAGTAAAGGAAGGTAAGAACGACTTCGGCTATAACGCTCGCACAGATAAATACGAAAACCTATTTGATGCAGGTGTTATCGATCCTACTAAGGTTGCCCGCGTTGCGTTAGAGAACGCTGCTTCTATTGCAGGTATGCTGCTAACTACCGAGTGTATCTTGGTTGACAAGAAAGAAGACAACCCAATGCCTGCAATGCCGGGCGGCGGAATGGGAGGCATGATGTAAAAACATTCTTACCCCAATATATTTTCACACAGAGCAGCTCAGAAACGGGCTGCTTTGTTTTTTATTTGCGATTGGCATAGTAATTGTAAGCTCTCTAGAGTACACTCTTAACACACAATCTATGAAGACTTCTACGCTCCTACTTTTTGCGCTGCTATCAGCCTCTCTTATTTCTTGTAAACATGATAAAACAGAAGAATACAAACAGCTGATTTTAGGTGATTGGAGAGAGTGTAGAGAAGAACCAGAATATGAACTAACAATTGATGGGGATACAATCCCCCTTCCTCCTGAATATTTCGACTTTCGAGCAAGGGGCTATAGTTTTGAACCCAAGGGAGTTCTACATTATAAACAAGGGGCTTTCAGATTTCCCGAGCAACAAGATATAGAATGTATAAGTAATACAGAATATCTTGGTACAAAAAGTGAGTATCTAATTGAGAATGACAGTCTAAAAACATTAATGCTAAGCAACGGAAAATGGAAGAATGCCAGAATTGTTGATATAGCCAACGATACCCTAACTCTATCTTTTGATAATGACAGTATATTAAGAAAGTTCACAAGATGTAAATATGAGAATAATGATACATTAACTTTTGATAGAATAGTTATTTCCTCATCAGGGTGTTATGGCTATTGTCCAAGCAATAGCATAATGATATGCAAAAATGGTAATGTTGTATATAATGGCATTTGTCATAATTCTATAAATGGATTGTTCTCTTCGGGTATTGATAAAGAGTTATACTCTTTTATTGAAAATAACTTTAAAAAAGCGAGTATTAAACAGCTAAAAAATAGCTATTATGCAAATTGGACAGATGATGAAGAAATATCAGTATCATTTATTAAGGATAACAAAATATATAAGACAATACAAGATTACGGACATCAATCGCCTATCGAGTTTCAATGGGCTTATAACTCTACAAGTTACCTATACCAGCACCTAAAACTTGATACTCTGCCTACACCCATTGATCTATCACAGGTAACGAGAATGATCGCATTTCATGATACAGATAACAAAAGCTTAATACTAAAAGATTCTGAGAGTTTCTATCTAAAAAACTTGCTTTTTGAAGCGGAAGTATATAAGAAAGAATTTATCTCTCTGTATAGCATGACAACTTTTTTCAATCAGCTGCCAATAGTTACAGATGGTCAGTACTACAAGATATCTCTTAAAGATGGTTCTACCATTACCTTAGACATTGGTCACAACTTTATTCTCGGGAATAACTTGCAAGATAAATTTGAAAAAATAGAAAAATATAGTGATTAAGTTTGTCGTTTAATCATTTGTAAATCTACGCCTAGCATTTATGCTCATCTCTTTTTAAGAGAAAAATAACGATGTTTTTGCTAGCTATAGCTTTAAACATAAAATCAATTTTTCCTTTCAGAATTAAATGAAGCTATAAATCCAACTTCAATAATTTATCCTTTCGTTTAGTATCATCAAGCATTCTGTAACTTTTACAAGTTTATAGATAATGGTTAACATTGCTCCCTTATTGCTAAAATGGGGTAATAGGTGCTCCGTTTTGCTTAACCAAAATCAGCAGTAATATGAAAGAACAATCTTACGCACAAGGGGCCTCCACCGTACCTTTAATGGGAGATACATTAGGCGAGAATCTTCGGAAAATTACAGAAAAGTATGGCGATAGAGAAGCGCTGGTAGTAGTATCACAAGGCTACAGAGCAACATACAGCCAGCTTTGGGAGCAGATAACCACCGTTGCAAAAGCCCTACTTGCTTTTGGGGTACAGAAAGGCGACCGTGTAGGTATATGGTCGGCCAACCGCTACGAGTGGGTGCTTATGCAGTTTGCCGTTCCGCGCGTAGGGGGTATTCTCGTAAATATTAACCCCGGATATAAACAATCGGGATTAGAATATGCGCTTAAGCAATCGGAAGTAAGCCTACTGGTTACAGCGCAAAATTTCCGTCAGACCGACTATATCGAAATGCTAAACCAAATTCGCCCTCATTGTGAATACCCTAGTAAAACGGTTATTTTAGGGCGCAACTGGGATGCGTTTCTTTCTTTAGCAACAAAAATAAGCGACAAACAGCTGGAAGAGCGCGAGTCTTCAGTCGGCTTCGATGATCCTGTAAATATACAATACACATCGGGTACTACAGGCTATCCTAAGGGGGCAACACTTACCCACCATAACATCCTAAATAACGGCTTTTTTATTGGCGAACGGATGTACTTTAGCGAGAAGGATAGAGTATGTATCCCTGTTCCGTTCTACCACTGTTTTGGGATGGTTTTAGCCAATATGGCCTGTGTAACGCATGGCTCATGTATGGTTGTCCCCGGAGAGGTTTTTGAGTCTGAGCTGGTAATGAAAACCGTACAAGACGAGAAGTGTACTGCTCTTTACGGCGTACCTACCATGTTTATTGCAGAGCTGGAGCATCCTAACTTTAGCAAGTACGATTTCTCTACATTGCGCACAGGCATTATGGCCGGGTCGCTATGCCCGAGAGATACGATGGAAAAGGTTGTAAACCTGATGAACATGAAAGAGGTCACCATCTGCTATGGCATGACCGAAACTTCGCCTGTTTCAACTCAAACTGTACCCGAAGACCCATTTGAAAAACGAGTAGGTTCGGTAGGAAAGGTACATCCGCATGTTGAGATTAAGATTATCGACCCGCAAACAGGTCAAATAGTTCCTCGTGGCGAGAAAGGCGAGCTTTGTACACGCGGTTACTCCGTAATGCTAGGCTACTGGAATAACGAAAAAGATACACAAAATGCTATCGACCGCAACCGCTGGATGCATACTGGAGATTTGGGCACAATGGATGATGAAGGATATGTAAACATTGTAGGACGCATAAAAGATATCATCATTCGTGGTGGCGAAAATATATCACCTAAAGAGGTTGAAGATTTTATCCGTAAGCACGAGGGTGTTGTAGATGTTCAGGTAATTGGTGTTCCGAGCCATAAATACGGAGAAGAGGTAATGGCGTGGGTTATACTGCGCGAAGGCTATGAAGATATTGATGCAGACTCACTACTCCGCTACTGCAAAGGACGTATCGCAACGTTTAAAACCCCAAAATACTGGAAATTTGTAACAGAGTTTCCGATGACTGTTACTGGTAAAATACGTAAGGTTGAAATGCGCGAAATATCTGCCAAAGAGCTAGGACTGGATAGCATTAACGGCATACATACCGAAGACTAGCTAATGTGCTAATGTGAGGATGTGGAAATGTAGTAATGAAAAGATGTGACGCGGAAAAAAGCTCAACGCTTTAGTCATTTCTCACTGCGTTCGAAATGACGTTTTTGTCTCTGTACACATATCGCAATACGTACTATTACAAACGTAATACCGTAATAAAAAAGCCGCTTGAAATTTCAAGCGGCTTTTTTATTTATCCATTGCTGATTAGATAGAGCTGGCAAATTTTACAAACTCAATATCGTTTTGTGCTTTAGCCTTTAAAGAAGGATCTTTAGCATAAGCAGCATTTAAGTAAGTAGAAACATTGCTAGCATTGCCCTTACGTGCGGCAATAACTGCTCTTAGGTAAGAAGCCTTACCGCTATCAAGCTTAGCAAGAATATTATCGGCAGCATCAAGCTTGTCGGTTAAAACAAGAGCAAGCGCTTCGTTATATGTACCTGTTCCAGACAATGCGCTGGCAGCAGCATCATACTGTCCTTTATAGATAGAAACAATACCTGCGTTTTGTTTAGCAGCAGCTGAGCCTGACTCGCTGAATAGCTGATAAGCATTGTCAACATTACCTTCTGCTAAAGCTATAAGACCTTGGTCGTTCTTAGCAGCAGCAGCTTTGCTCTTTACAGAGTTAACAGCAGCTTTTGCACTAGCAATATCTCCTTGAGCAAGGTAAGCGCTAGCTAAGTTAGTATACGCTCTGTCATCGCCATACTTATCAGCAGCTTTCTTGTAAAGCTTAGCCTTAGTAGGTAGATCGTTGTAAAGAGTAGCAGCATATAGTAAAGCTTCGTTATCAAGGCTTTCGATATTGTTAGCGTTAACCATAGCCTTAAGCTCATCATTGGTGTAGTTAGCAACCTGTACTTTTGCTACCATTACAGAACGACGAAGTTCAGGAAGAATCTTATCTTCAAGAATCTTAAACACCTTAGACATGTTTCTTAGCTCTTGTTCGCGAGTTGTAGGATCGCTGTACATTGAAAGAACGCGAAGAATAAGATCTTTATCTTGAATGTTAGAAGCAGCAACTAACTCTTTGAAACCTTCCCAGTCTTCAGCAGTATTCTTTGCATTAACAGTTCCGCCAGCTTCAACTTTATCTTTCTTCAAAAGACCCTGAAGAGCTTCTTGCGCGGTTTTACCTCTGTCAATAGAAAGCTTTTCGTTTACGTTGTAACGACCTTCAGGAGAAGCATAAGAATCAACATCTAATCCCTGGTATTGTTTTCTAGGATCTTTTTCAGCTTCTTCAATAAACTTCTTAAGCTCAGTAATTTCAGCCTTAGTAAGTTCGGTCTTTCTAACATCCGAACGGTTAACTACGTACTTAATTTCACCTTCTTTACTTTCGCTAAGGAATGGTTGATATCTGTCGCTTTCATAAGTATAGATACCTTGTGTGCTAACCAGCTTATAGGTAGCAATTGCTCCATCGGCTAGCTTATAAGGCTGGTTGTATGGAAGATTTTCTCCTTTATGAACAAGCGTAGCGCGAAGCTCTAAACGGCTCTTTTCCATACCCGGCTTGTAGTCAAATTTTACAGACTGAGTAGTTGAACCACCTGTAGTTGCGATAACATCGTAGTTGTCGGTTACTTTTGCTCCCTGTAACATTTTTTCAGGTCCGGCAACTTCGCCACCTTGATAAACAAGAACCGGTTGAAGCTTAAGAACTGCTTTCTTGTGGAAATATCCATCAGGGAAGGTTGCTGTCCAGCGGGCAACAATTTCATCATTCTTTATTTCTAATACTTGAGGTGTACATTGTACACTAACTTGATCAGCATTCTTTATCATTTTCTTTGGGCTGTTACAAGACGTGAAAATGAGTAAAGTTGCTAATACTGTAGCAAATGATAATAAGGACTTTTTCATAATTATAGAGTTAATTAGTTAAACTACGCATTAATGGTACATATTATGCAATTACAAATATACAAAACTTATGGATACTTTTAATGGTTTACATCTACTTATTTGACATATACTATATTAAGTACTTGTTATCTTTTCAAAAAAAAGTAGCTATAAATCAAACAAGCAGGAAGTTAATATTGTTCAATCAATAGTATATTCTTCACTCAACTTAAAACTTTCAATAGCCAAGTATTTAATCAAAATTTTGGCGTAATACCCATATTATAAAATATAAACGAATAGATATCAGTCACTTCCTGAATAGATACCGAAGTAGGCTTTCCTGCTCCATGCCCTGCATTTGTCTGTATGCGAACTAACATTGGATTTTTTCTATCTTTCTGCTTTTCTTGCAACGTTGCAATATACTTAAACGAGTGCGCAGGCACTACTCGGTCATCGTGATCTCCAGTAGTAACCAGCGTTGCAGGATAATCAACATCGCTTTTTATGTTGTGCAGCGGAGAATACTTATATAAGTATTGAAACTCTTCTTCGTTATCGCTCGAGCCATAATCGCCGGTCCAAGCTCTACCAATAGTAAACTTATGGAAGCGTAGCATATCCATTACTCCAACCTGGGGAATAGCAACACCAAACAAATCGGGACGCTGGTTTATAACAGCACCCACCAGCAAGCCACCGTTAGAGCCGCCTTGTACCGCCAGCTTAGCTGACGATGTATATTTTTGGTTTACAAGATATTCTCCCGCAGCAATAAAATCGTCGAATACGTTTTGCTTTTGCAGCTTGGTACCCGCTTCATGCCATTTTTCGCCATACTCACCACCACCGCGAATGTTAGCCATTGCATATACTCCACCTTGCTCTAGCCACGCCAAACGATGCGCGCTAAAACCGGGTGTCATACTAATATTAAATCCGCCATATCCGTATAGTAAAGTCGGATTCGTTCCATCCATTGCTATACCTTTTTTATGTATGATAAACATCGGAACCTTTGTTCCATCCTTGCTAGTATAGAATACCTGATGAGTTTCGTAGCTATCAAAAGCAAAATCTATGCTGGGTTTAAAGTATTCGGTGTAGCTGTTTTCTTTTACATCATACTTATAAATAACTGTTGGGAAAGTGAACGATGTAAACGTAAAGTAAGCCGTATTTTCTTTTGCTTTACCATATATTCCGCTGCATGAGCCAAAACCCGGAAGCTTTACCTCGTCAATATACTTACCATCAAGATCGAAAATCTTAACTTCGCTACGCGCATCTTTTAAGTACGATGCGAAAAGCCTGCCTCCTGCATAGCTTACATTACCCATTACGTTTTCGCTTTCGGGAATAAGGTCTTTTACGTTTGCTATTTTAGGATTATTGGCATCTACAACTACTAACCTATAGTTTGGTGCACCATAGTTTGTTTGGAGGTATAGCTTTCCGTTAATATGATCTAGCACCCCCCAATCCTTATCAAAGCTGTCGTTAAACTGAACAAACGGGCCGTCTTTTTCTAGATTTTTAACATATAGTATGTTTCCACTTGTAGCCTGACTTTGATAAACGATAAGGTATTTCTCATCATCGGTTACGCTTGCGCTGTGGTTACGCAACGGATTATCTTTATCCATAAAGATAAGCTTATCGTTTTCTTGCTTGTCGCCAAGCTTATGGTAGCACACTTTATGAAACTCGTTTTTGGTAGTCAGCTCTGCTCCTGCTTGGGGTGCATCGTAACGGCTATAGAAAAATCCATCGCCATACCAAGAAATACCGGAAAATTTAATCCACTTTAGCTCATCGCTCAACTTTTCGCCAGTTGCAGGATCCAACACGTAAGCAGTATTCCAGTCCGATCCGCTCTCTGATATCATATAGGCGACATACTTACCATCTTCTCTGGCAGACAGTCCGCTTAACGAAATCTTACCATCTTCCGACATCTTATTGGGATCGATAAGCACTCGTTCTTCCCCGTCCTCTCCTTTCTTTATGTAGATAACATTCTGGTTCTGCAGCCCATCGTTTTTAGAGTAAATGTAAAAATCGCCATACTTAGAAGGGGCTGTTTGCTTAGGATAGTTCCACAGCTTAGTAATACGTTCTTTTAGCGCATCACGAAAAGGTATCGCATCAAGATAGGCAAACGTTACTTTATTTTCTTCT
Source organism: Bacteroidales bacterium (assembly GCA_031550925.1). Taxonomy (GTDB): domain Bacteria; phylum Bacteroidota; class Bacteroidia; order Bacteroidales; family UBA932; genus JAIRNF01. Next base: position 37,938 of record JAVBOE010000027.1, read on the forward strand.
ATAACCCATGCCTTGGTCTCTTCAGAGTTATCGTCTTCCAGCCAATGGTAAGGATCGTCAACTTTTACTCCAAAATATTCGTCAACATGATCTATTTTTTTTGTCTCGGGATAAACAGGCTTAGCAGGTCCAGATGATTGGCCCCCACATGAATATAACAATACCATAGCGGCAATTGGTGCAATTATTTTTTTCATTGTTAAGGTAAGTTTTGGATTAAACAAATACCAGCCAATAGGAGAAAGGCTATCCTACAAATGTAGTAAAAAGATAGCCTCATCTATAATTTTTAAGAATGTTTTTGAGCTTGCTCTTTAGAATAACCAATAGATGCAAACATCTACTCCTTTACTCTTTAAACTTAAATGTAATTGTTTTCTTTATATCGGGATGAAGGCTGTTTGCAACAGGGCATTCGTTAGCAGCCAACTCCATCAGCTTACGTTCTTTATCTGTATAGCGATTGTGCGGAAAAGTCATCTCAACAATAATCTCCACTACCCTACGGGGGTTGGTTCCCATTACTTTGGTTGTCATTACCTCTGTTCCGTCAATATCAAACCCGTAGGTTTTAGCCGAAAGCCCCATAATGGTTAAGATACAGCTTGCCAGCGATGCTGCAAACATATCGGTTGGCGAGAAAAATTCGCCCTTACCATGATTATCGGTTGGTGCATCGGTAACAATCTTATTGCCCGACTGCAAGTGGGTAATCTCTGTCCTAAGATCACCTAAATATACGGTTTTAGCAGTTGCCATAGCTATGTTTTTTTTAGTTGAAATACAAAGGTAGTAAAAGCCCCCAAACCCCCAAAGGGGGCTTAAAAGTCCAAAGTTTAAGGTTTAGAGTTTAAGCGAAGATTTGTTGAAACCTTAAACTTTTTAAATCACTTAAACCGCTTAAGCCCCCTTTGGGGGTTTGGGGGCTTCTTTATTTTACAAGTTTTGCTTGCTTTCAGCCGCTACGTCTTTGCTGATTTTCTTAATTAAGCCTTGCAACACTGCGCCAGGACCTAGCTCTACAAACTCAGTAGCGCCATCGGCAACCATATTCTGTACGGTTTGTGTCCAACGCACCGGAGAGGTAAGCTGTGCAATAAGATTCTGCTTAATCATTTCGGGATCGGTATAAGGCTTTGCATCTACATTTTGGTAAACCGGACAAATAGGTTTACTGATGTTGGTAGCCTTAATAGCAGCCTCCAGCTTAACACGTGCGGGCTCCATAAGCGGAGAGTGGAACGCACCACCCACCTGAAGAATAAGCGCACGCTTCGCACCTGCCGCTTTTAGCTTCTCGCAAGCTTCTTGTACCGCTCCTACCGCGCCGGATATTACCAGCTGCCCGGGACTGTTATAGTTTGCAGGCACAACAACACCGTCTATCTGCGCGCAAATTTCTTCAACCTTGCTATCTTCTAAACCAAGAATAGCAGCCATTGTAGAAGGTTCCAACTCGCAAGCCTCTTGCATGGCCAAAGCACGTGCCGATACTAGCTTTAAGCCGTCTTCAAAGTTCATGGCTCCGGCGGTAACCAACGCCGAGAATTCGCCAAGCGAATGACCAGCAGTCATATCAGGCTTAAAATCGGGCAGCGATTTTGCCAAAATAACAGAGTGAAGAAAAATAGCAGGCTGGGTAACCTTAGTTTGCTTCAAATCCTCATCTGTTCCGGCAAACATCAGATCGGTAATTCTGAAACCAAGAATTTCATTTGCCTTTTCGAACATTTCTTTTGCCTGAGGAACGTTGTCGTAAAGGTCTTTACCCATTCCTACAAACTGAGCGCCCTGCCCCGGAAATACGTATGCTTTCATATAATTTTTTCTAGTTAAACTTCTTTTTTCTGACAGCTTCTTTGTTTACCCTCAAGTAGCTTGAGAAAGCAAATATAAGGATTTTATAGCAATCGGATTTTTTTTACCTTTGTGCCTCACTTTTATCAGGAATCCGGCCCCATAGTTCAGCTGAATAGAACGTCAGATTCCGGTTCTGAAGGTCGGGGGTTTGAATCCCTCTGGGGTCACTAAGTAAAAAGCGTATCTGCTGAGCTTGATACGCTTTTTCTTAATATATTGTCAACATTGCCACATTAGTCTTTCTCGCTTCACGTTTTACCCTTTACCCTTCACGTTTTATTGTTACTTTTGTGCGCCAAATAACCGGCAACCCATAAAAACAATGAAAGCAAAAGGCTACATACTGGCAGCGATATCGGCCATAACATACGGCATGATTCCCCTTTTTGCCGTCCCTCTAAAGCAAATGCATCTTTCTTTTGACACTGTTCTGTTTTATAGGTTTCTGTTCAGCACTATAGCCATAGGATTGCTTCTTTTATACAAAAAAGCAGATTTTAAAGTTAACCTGAAAGAGCTAGGAATATTAGCCTTATTGGGTCTTATGTACTCGGGCTCTTCGGAGTTTCTATTCTTAGGCTACGACTATATGCCTGCCGGAGTTGCCTCTACCATGCTATTTCTATATCCTGTATTGGTGGCAATAATTCTGAGCGTTGGTTTTAAAGAAAAAATATCGTGGATAATCTGGGTTGCCATTGCTATTGCTTTTCTTGGAGTTGCCGCTTTAAACGGAGGCGAAGAGGATACTAGAATTTCTGCCATTGGCTTCATCATTCTATTCTTATCTGCCCTTTCATACGCGCTCTACATGGTTATTGTAAACAAATCTCGCGTAAAGAATATGCAGGGACTGAAAGTTTCTTTTTACTCTATGGCATTCTGTACCGTATTCTTTTTAGGCAAGGCTGGCATTATGAATTCTTTTCAGCCCATCCCATCAATAGAAGCCGGATTAAATCTAACCTTTTTTGCGCTGATTGCAACGGTTATCTCGCTCGTTACGCTGGTAAAAGCAATACAGCTAATAGGTTCAACACCAACATCCATACTGGGTTCTATGGAGCCAATAGTAGCTGTAGCCATAACGATAATCATTTTTCACGAACCTTTTACTGTTAACCTTGCCATTGGCATTACGTTGGTATTAGCGGCGGTAATGCTAACCATTCTTTCGGATAAAATCGGGAAAATTAGGTTGAGAAAGAAAGCTGCTTAATTAGCTCAAGCGGCTAACTTACCTCAAGGGGATATCAAAAATACTAATAGCTTGTTTTAGCCCCTAAATCCCCTAAAGGGGACTTTAAGCCAGCGCCTTCGGAAAGTCCCCTTTAGGGGATTTAGGGGCTAAGCGACTTTTAACACATCCTCTTGGCAATATACTAGCGGTTTGAATTAAGCAATACAAGTCCAAGACTATCTCCTTTTCTGCTGTCAGCTCAATGTCAAGAACTTTCATTGTTCAGTCCCAAAACTGAACAAAACTGTTCATACATTACACCTATGATTGTGGGTACCTTTGTGTTATAACCAACACCCGTATTCTCATGACAAAAGACCCTGCAGTTCTGTTCTACACCTCCGATTTTCTTTCGGAAACCGTACTGATGAGCGACGAAGAAATCGGTCAGTACATTAAGCTACTTTGCATACAGCACCAAAAAGGCGTACTTACCGAAAAAGACATCAAAAAAGTATGCACAAGCGATGATGTTCTTAAAAAATTTGTTCGTAAACCGAACGGAACCTATGCTAATACTCGCCTTGACGAAGAAATTGAGCGCAGAAAAGCATATAGCGAGAGCAGAAGAAACAATCGTAAGAAAAAAGAAGAAATTACTCCCTTAAATTCTAAAAATAAAAAGAGAAAAATAGTACAGATATGAAAAACATATGTTCTACACATGATAAACATATGGGAACTGATACTGTAACTATAACTGATACTGTAGTTAATACTGAAAATATAACTGAAACTGAAACTAAAAGAAGTGCAGAAGAGCTGAAAAAAACTTCTTATGCAGAATTTGTAACAATGACCAATGATGAATACTCATCACTCATTGAAAAATTCAGCAGATCTAAAGTGGACAGGATGATTGAAGTACTTAATAACTACAAGGGTGCTAATGGCAAGAAGTATATGTCAGATTATCGAGCAATACTTAGCTGGGTTGCCGACAGCGTAAAAAACGATCCATCTTTTGTAGAACAAATATGTATCACAATCTAAGTAAGAAAGATGGCATGGCGCAGATAAACGGGCAAAGGGAGCGGTGTATCTATGATAGCGAACCCGTCATTTCGAGCGGAGCGAGAAATCTCCTGAATAGGAGCAGTACGTTGATTGAGAAGATTTCTCGCTCCGCTCGAAATGACGTTATGTTTTTCGCTTAACACCCTCTAGCTATACTCTTGCCAGCTGGTAATGCTTACCTCGTCTATGCTTCTTTCGCATACGGCTGTAAGAAAAGCGCTAGCCAATCGGGCATTAGTCAGCAACGGTATATTATGATCTACCGCACCGCGACGTATGCTGTAGTCGTTGTTCAGCTCATCTTTCGAAAGGTTCTTTGGAATATTGATAACCAAGTCGAACTGCTTGTTACGGATCATATCCATAACATTAGGCTGCTCGGTTTCGTCGGGCCAATGCACCGATGTTGCTTCAATTCCGTTATCGGCTAAAAAGCGTTGCGTACCTGCCGTAGCAAACAGCTTAAAACCTTTAGCCACCAGCTTGCGACAAGGTTCTACCAGCTCTATTTTAGAGCGCGAATCGCCCGTAGAAAGCATGATATTCTTCTCCGGAAGACGGTAGCCCACCGACATCATAGCTGCCAGTAACGCCTCGTTAATATCGCTGCCAATACAGCCAACTTCGCCTGTAGAAGCCATATCTACACCCAGCACAGGGTCGGCAAGGTGCAAACGAGAGAACGAAAACTGCGAAGCTTTTACACCTATATAATCAATATCGAACGCCGTTTTATCGGGTTTGCTATAAGGCTCGCCCAGCATGATTTTAGTAGCTGTTTCGATAAAGTTATTCTTCAACACTTTGGATACAAACGGGAAGCTTCGTGATGCGCGAAGGTTACACTCAATAACCTTTATATCGTTGTTCTTAGCCAAGAACTGTATGTTGAAAGGTCCTGATATACCCAGCTCTTTAGCAATGGCTCGGCTAATTTTTTTAATACGGCGCATTGTCTCAAAATAGATTTTCTGCGCGGGGAAAACAAGCGTAGCATCGCCCGAGTGTACACCCGCAAACTCTATATGCTCTGAAATGGCGTACTGTACAACCTCTCCCTTATCTGCCACACCATCAAACTCTACCTCTTTCGCGTTTTGTATGAACTCTGAAACTACTACCGGATATTCTTTAGATACGTTGGCTGCCAGCTGAAGGAAGTACTCTAATTCCTCCTTGTTAGAACATACGTTCATCGCAGCGCCCGACAACACATACGATGGACGTATAAGCACCGGAAAACCCACCTTATCTACAAACTTATAAATTTCGTCCATGCTTGAAAGCTCCTGCCACTTAGGTTGGTCGATACCAAGCTGGTCGAGCATGCTCGAGAACTTATGGCGATTCTCTGCACGGTCGATAGATACAGGCGATGTACCAAGTATAGGTACATTCTGGCGGTGCAGCTTCATGGCCAGATTATTCGGAATCTGTCCACCCACCGATACTACCAATCCCTTAGGATGCTCTAAATCCACGATATCCAGCACTCTTTCATGCGACAGCTCGTCAAAGTAAAGGCGGTCGCACATATCGTAATCGGTCGAAACAGTTTCAGGATTATAGTTAATCATTATCGACCTATAACCGGCATTACGAGCGGTTTGTACGGCATTTACCGAACACCAGTCGAACTCTACCGAGCTTCCGATACGATACGCACCCGACCCCAAAACAATTACAGATTTAGAATCATTATCAAAAGCGACATCGTGCTCATTACCGCAGTATGTAAGGTATAGATAGTTGGTGTATGCCGGATATTCTGCCGCAAGCGTATCTATTTGCTTTGCGAAAGGTATAATACCTAGCTGCTTACGATGCGTGCGAACTGCAAGCATAGCACTCTCAGCATCTTTATTGCCGGGCTTTAGAACCAACCGTGCCAGCTGAAAATCCGAAAATCCCAGCTGCTTAGCCCGTACCAGCATAGCTGCCGGAACTTCTTCCATGCGTTGGTATTTCTCCAGCTCAGCAGAGAGGTCATAAATACCTTTCAGCTTATATATAAACCATTTGTCAATCTTCGTTAGGTCGCATATTTTATCTACCGAATAGCCTGCTTCAAACGCTTTTTCTATCACAAATACACGCATATCGGTAGGCTCTGATAGCGCTTTATCAATGTCGGTAACCTTTATATCTTTATTGCCCACAAACCCGTGCATACCTTGACCAATCATGCGCAAGCCTTTTTGCAACGCCTCTTCAAATGTACGCCCGATAGACATTACTTCGCCAACGCTCTTCATACTGCTGCCCAGCTTACGACTAACACCGTGGAATTTTCCTAAGTCCCAACGAGGTATTTTGCATACAACATAATCGAGAGCCGGTTCAAAAAATGCAGGCGTTTCTTTAGTTACAGCGTTTTTCAGTTCATTCAGTCCGTAGCCTAAACCAAGCTTAGCAGCAACAAATGCTAACGGATATCCTGTAGCTTTTGATGCAAGAGCGGATGAACGAGAAAGACGGGCATTTACTTCAATCACGCGGTAATCTTCAGATTCAGGGTCTAAAGCATACTGAACATTACACTCGCCCACGATACCAACGTGGCGAACTATTTTAATTGCGGTCTCACGTAAAAAATGACACTCGCTGTTGGTAAGCGTTTGGCACGGAGCAACCACAACACTCTCTCCGGTATGGATACCAAGCGGGTCGAAGTTTTCCATATTACATACGGTAATACAGTTATCGTACTTATCGCGCACAACTTCGTACTCAATCTCCTTCCACCCTTTAAGCGATTTCTCTACCAACACTTGAGGAGAATGTGTTAGCGCCTTTTCAACAAGAACGTTCAACTCCTCATCGTTATTGCAGAATCCGCTACCTAAGCCACCCAACGCATAAGCTGCACGCACAATAACGGGATAACCCAGCTCGTTTGCAGCCCTACGCGCATCATCAATGCCGGTTACAGCTTCGCTTTGAATATATTTTACGCTTATCTGCTCCAACTTTTGGTTAAACAGCTCACGGTCTTCGGTGTCCATAATAGCCCGCACGGGGGTACCCAGCACCTGAACATTATACTTCTGAAGCACTCCGCTTCGGTAAAGCGCAACCCCACAGTTAAGCGCAGTTTGTCCGCCAAACGCAAGCAGAATACCATCGGGCCTTTCTTTTGCTATAATTTTCTCAACAAAGTAGGGTGTTACAGGAAGCAAGTAAACCGTATCTGCAATGCCTTCCGAAGTTTGTATTGTTGCAATGTTGGGATTAACCAATACCGTCTCAATACCCTCTTCTTTCAACGCTTTTAACGCTTGTGCTCCTGAATAATCGAACTCCCCTGCTTCTCCGATTTTCAACGCTCCCGAACCTATTAATACTACTTTTTTAATTTGAGTATCCATTATATGTGATAATTATTAATTGTAAATTATTAATTATTAAAGACCTTATTCTATTCTCTTTGTTCTATTGTCCTTGCTCTTTCTTCTCACTTAAATATATCCCTCCACAAATCGCGAGAGAGGTTAAACGTTAACGTTACTCTATGCCGCGAGATATCTTCTACCCTGTAGTTCATAACAGGAATACTGTATCCGTAGGTAAGATTTGCCAAACCGAAAAAGCTAAATCCTACTTCGGGTAATATGCGAAGATCCACATTACTATCCTCTATATAACCTACAGCGCTTGCACGGACACAGAAAAACAACACGTCAACTTCGAATCCCAGCTTAGGTGCATAGATAAAATTATCTGATTTAAAGTTCATTTCAACACCTAGCTTAGGTCCGTATATGCCAAGACCTGTATGGTTCATAGCTGTTTCGGCATACATAATGCTTAACTCTCCAAAAAACTCTTTTTGGTATGATACTCCCGGAGACAGTATTAACTTCTTCTGCGCCAATCCTACAAAAGAAGTAGCCGTCAACAGCAATAGCAGTATGTACTTTACGCTTTTCACTATTTTAGATTTTTTCTCACTAAATCTACAAATTCGTCAAATAAAAACGATGTATCTGTTGGGCCGCCTGCCGCTTCGGGATGGAACTGCGCCGAAAAAAACGGTTTATTTTTATGCTTAATACCTTCGTTTGTTCCATCGTTAAGGTTTACAAACAGCGGCTCCCAATCTTTACCAAGCGTAGCGTTATCTACCGCATATCCATGATTTTGCGAGGTAATAAAGCACCTACCTGTAGGCATATACTGCACCGGCTGATTATGGCTGCGATGACCATATTTCAGCTTATATACCTGTGCATCGGCAGCCAACGAAAGCAGCTGATTTCCCATGCAAATTCCGAATATCGGCTTGCTGCCTTGCATTGCCTTCTTAACGTTGGCAATGGTTTCAGTGCAGTAAGTAGGACTACCCGGACCGTTAGAAATAAACAGCCCGTCATACTTAATCGTTGAAAAATCGTAATTCCAAGGGACACGAATAAGCGTAACATTGCGCCTCAGCAAGCAACGTATAATATTTTCTTTTACTCCGCAATCAACCAACACAATGCGTATATCTCCATTGCCATAGGTTATCGGCTCTTTGCATGATGCCTTAGCAACCAGATTTTCGTTAGCAGGGTCGTACATCGGACTATTATCAACGTTATCGCCTATAGTAATACGTCCTAACATCGAACCCTTTTCGCGTAGTATTTTTGTCAGCTTTCTGGTATCAATACCTGTAATACCGGGGATATTTTCGCTTTTCAGCCACTCTGCAAGGCTGCGTTTTGCATTCCAATGGCTGTAATGCTCCGAATAGTCGGAAACAATAAGCCCACTGACGTGTATCTTTTCCGACTCAAGAAATCGTGATAACCCGTTTTCATCCAAAGAACAATCGGGTACTCCATAATTTCCCACCAACGGATATGTTAACGTTAGAATCTGACCGAGATAAGACGGATCCGTTAAGCTTTCGGGATAACCTGCCATAGCCGTGCTAAAAACGACCTCTCCGGAGGTAGGGTTTTCGCTACCAAAAGAAGTTCCTTCAAATACAATTCCGTTGTCAAGAGTTAATGTTGCTTTCATTTATGCTATTTACTTTATTTTGTTGTTTCAACTTGTAACATAAAAAAACGGCAGAAGCGCCGAACCTCTGCCGTTTAAAAATAATAATAGTATGCTTTTTGTATGTTATCGGTTATACCTGTGATTATCATCATTTTACCTATACACAATATTTTAGAACCGAATACAAAGGTATATATTATTTTTATGTTTACATAAAATATTTGCTAAGGATTATTTCTATTCGAAAAAAATCTTTCATATTCGCATACAACACCTTTTCATTTTGCATATAGAATTTAAGCGGGCTATCTTTGTATATTAGTCAAATGTTGCAAACATTATTAAATGATAACGCTGATACGTATTACAAAGGCAGATGACTCTATTCTGGCAGAGCTGATGCCGATATATATCGAAGCTTTTCCACCTGAGGAACGGCGCGCCGAAGAGCAGCTTAAACGACTGATTGAGAAGAATAACATCATGCATTTTAATGCTATATTTTTTGAAGGAAAAATTGCCGGACTATTTGTTTACTGGGATTTCAGTGATTTCTTCTTCTTGGAACACCTTGCCGTTTCTACCGATATGCGCAACTATAAAATAGGACAACAAGTCTTGGATTGGATAGCCCAACATCTTAACGGACTACGCTTAATGGAGGTAGAGCCCACAGATAGCAACGAATTCGCCTCTCGCCGCATTGCGTACTACGAGCGCAACGGATACAAGATTTTTGATAAAAGCTATAAGCAACCATCGTATAGTGATAGCAATCTAAGCCACCCCTTATGGATAATGGGCAACAGAGAAACACCAGTACTTAGCGACTATTTAAATAAGATTATTACAGAAGTGTACACGAACCATTACATTTAGCAAATACCTAGTAAAAAGTATGTCGGTACATCAAACAAACCCTGAATTAGAGCTCGCTTTTCGCTTTGTTCAGTACACAGGGAAAAATATATTCCTTACCGGAAAAGCGGGAACAGGAAAAACCACCTTTCTTCGCAACCTCAGAGAACAATCGCCAAAGCGCATGGTAGTTGTTGCCCCTACAGGTGTTGCCGCAATTAATGCGGGAGGTGTTACCATACACTCTATGTTTCAGCTTCCGTTTGGCATTTATTTACCGGAGTACAGGCATGCGCAGAACAGCCAGCAATCAAAGGGGTTTACAAGAGAAAAGCTGAACATTCTTCGCAGTATCGACCTTTTAGTTATTGATGAAATAAGCATGGTACGCGCCGATTTGCTCGACTCTGTTGATGATATACTACGCCGTACACGCCGTACCAATCAACCGTTTGGAGGTGTTCAGCTACTAATGATTGGCGATTTGCAACAGCTGTCACCTGTTGCGCGAGAAGAAGAATGGAACATACTAAAACAGCACTACGAAACACCTTATTTTTTCAGTAGCCATGCGCTGAAACAAAGCGACTACGTTACGATTGAACTGAAGAAAGTTTACCGGCAAAGCGATGCACATTTTATAAGTTTACTAAACAGAATTCGTGAAAACCGTGTTGACAAAGAGTGCTTGGATGAGCTGAATAAACGCTACGACTCCGTATTTGCAAAGGGAGAACACGAGGGATATATTACGCTTACTACACACAACGCGCAGGCGCAACAAATAAACCAAGGCAGACTTGATAAGCTAAATAGTAAGCCATACACATTCAACGCAGCCATTGACGGAGATTTCCCCGAACACTCCTATCCCACCGAGCCCGAACTGATACTAAAAGAAGGTGCACAAGTGATGTTCGTTAAGAACGACCCATCGCCCGAGAAGCTATTCTACAACGGAAAGATTGGTAAAGTTATTGAGATAAGTGAAGAAAGTATATCCGTGCAATGCGATGATATGCCTATGCCTATTGATATTAAACCGCTTGAATGGACTAACGCGCGCTACGAAATAGATAGCGATACTAAAGAAATAAAAGAAAAAATAATCGGTACATTTACCCAGATTCCTCTACGTGCCGCATGGGCAATAACCATCCATAAAAGTCAGGGGTTGACGTTTGATAAGGCTATTATAAACGCTAACTTGTCGTTTGCACATGGACAGGTATATGTTGCTCTAAGCCGTTGCAAATCGCTAGAGGGGTTGGTGCTTGGCACTCCGCTATCGCACACCAGCATTATAAACGATGGCACGGTAAAGCAGTTTACCGATGATGCCGAACGTAACGCACCAAACAACGATACCCTTACTCAATCGAAGCTGGAATATGGTTTTCAGCTGCTCTGCGATTTATTTGACTTTAACAGCATACAACGCCTGCTATTTCAGCTACTAAAAGTAGTTAGAGAAAACCCGGGAGCCATGCCCGACAGCGTTCGCAATGAGCTTAGCAAACAAATTGATATTGTAAAAAATGATGTAATGGCTGTTGCCGATAAGTTTAAGCTGCAGCTACAACAGCTGGTAAACCAATATCGGGATATTGAGAATTGCCAAGCCATACAAGAGCGTATTAGAAAGGGTTCGGTATATTTTATAGATAAGCTGCAAAACATCAGTATTGCCATTGAGGGCTTGTCAACAGAGACAGATAACAAGCAGGTTCGCCAGCTATGGAACGAATACTATAGAGCCTTGCGAACAGATATTCGCGTTAAGCTTATATGCCTGCAAACAACCAAAAACGAATTTTATATTGCGGGCTACCTCAACGTGCGAGCAAAAGCTTTGCTAGATGAGCCTAAGACAGAGCGAAAAATACGAAGTAGATCTACGGGCACCGTTAACGCTGAGCATGCCGAACTGTATGCCGAAATTCGCTTGTGGCGACACGAAAAAGCCATAGAGCTGGATGTAGATGAGTACTTAATTTTGCAGCAAAAAACACTACTGGAACTAACCGAAAAACTACCCTCAACCTATGCCGAGCTAAAAGAAATAAAAGGCTTAGGTAAAAAGAAGCTGCAACAGTTTGGCGCGGATTTACTCGAAATTATTCGCAGCTACCGTTTCCGTAATGATATGCCTGTACCTGATATGGAAACCTCGTTTGAGTTTGAGGAGAAGAAAAAGAAAGAAAAGGTAGATACCAAACGAGTAAGCTTCGAGCTGTTTAAGCAGGGTTGGTCGGTAGATGATATTGCTACAGAGCGTGGATTAACAGTAGGTACAGTAGAAACGCATCTTGCCCATTATGTAGAAACGGATGAGCTGGATATTCACGATTTAATTCCTAACGATAAAATAGCTGCGATAAGTAACTATATTACCAAGAATGAAATCAGCTCTCTAACCCAAGTAAAACAAGCATTAGGCGATAGCTATAGCTGGAATGAGATTCGGGTTGTTATGAAGTGGATAGTGAAGACTAATTCTTAGTAATAGCATCACGATGCGCATATCAAGTATCACGAAAAAGAGGGTACAGCGTATTGCGATATGCGTATAGCGAAAAACAGAGGTCATTTCGAATGTAGTGAGAACCGTCAGCTCGGCGAA
>JAVBOE010000106.1:0-18421 GCA_031550925.1 Bacteroidales bacterium
TTCCCAGATATGCCCGATGCGGAGGCTATAAGAAAAGCGATAGGCAATAATATTACAGCCCAAAATATCAAAACAGAAGTAGAATACTTTCAAGGGCATAATAAGTCATATGAGCGTACATACGGATGGGCTTGGTTGCTAAAGCTGCAAGAAGAGCTATACACAAGCACCGATACCGAAATGCAGCAATGGTACAAGAATCTTAAGCCATTAGTTGATTTGATAGTACAGAAGTATATCGATTTTCTGCCTCGCCAGACATATGCCATTCGTTCCGGAGTTCATCCCAATACGGCGTTTGGTATTTCGTTGGCGTTAGACTATGCTATTACTACAGGAAATAAAGAGTTAGAAAACCTGCTGAAAGAGCAAAGTATCGCCTACTACAACAACGATAAAAATTGTCCGGCAGGATGGGAACCAAGTGGCTCTGATTTTATTTCTCCCTGCCTGATGGAAGCCGAGCTGATGAGCAAAGTGTTAGACAAATCGGTTTACAAGCAATGGCTAACAGGCTTTTTCCCTGAGTTGAAAGGCGGAAAACCCGCAAGCTTACTAAACCCAGCCACCGTTAGCGACAGAGAAGACATGCAGCTGGTACATCTTGATGGGCTTAACCTTAGCCGTGCTTGGTGTATGATTGCTATTTCTCGCCACATTGATGATGCAAAGGTCAAGGATATGTTGGTTAAATCGGCAGCAAAGCATATAGAGGTTACGTTGCCTACAATTGCCAATGGGTACTACTCTGGAGAGCATTGGCTTGCATCGTTTGCCATCTACGCGTTGTTTATTTAAGCTACCTAAGGCTGTTTGGTATATTATTTGAGGGCTTAAACATAGCCAAAACATTCCGTTGGCTGTTTATATATACCTAAACGGAATAAAACGATGCAGAAACAGTTGTTCCTATTAATGGTTATGGTTTTACTATTCTCGGGTGCTCACGCGCAGGAGCGTAAGGAATATTTGTTGCCATACATCATTGAGAATGGCGATACTATTTTCTACTCAAAAATTAAAGAGGCAACAATTATTGGTCATAGTTCGGTAAGGAGTAAGCATGACTGGAAGCAATACCGCCGCATGGTTTATAACCTTAAAAAAGTTTACCCATATACGCAGATTGCAAAGAATAAGCTGGCAGAAATGGACACCCATTTTTCCCGATTAAAAACAAAGAAAGAACGAAAAGACTATATTGACAGGGTTGAAAACGAAATGATGGCCGAGTTTGAAGGTCCGTTGCGTAAGCTAACCCGCTCTCAAGGAAAAATGCTAATCAAGTTGGTGGATCGTGAAACAGGGCAATCTTCTTATGCCATAGTAAAAGAGCTGAAGGGCAACTTTACTACTTTTTTCTGGCAAAATATCGGGCGATTATTCGGCTATAACCTTAAAACCAGATACGACCCGAATGGCGAAGATGCTGTGCTTGAAGAGCTGGTTAAGATGTATGAGGATGGATCGTTTGATAGGCTATACTATCAAATGTTTGGGTATTATTAAGTAAAACATGGCACGTCTTGTCTAACAAAGTGAGACAAGACGTGCCATGTTTAGAACGTTATGGTTTTTTCGCACTACTCATATCGCATATCCCAAATCGTGTACTTGATACGTGTATCGTGCTTCTATCTTTTACCCCATATACGGGTAAGGAAAATCTGTTGGTGGAACCAGCGTTTCTTTTATTGTTCTTGGGTTAACCCAGCGAATTAAGTTCTGCCATCCGCCAGCCTTATCGTTCGTTCCTGAGCCTCTTGCACCGCCAAACGGTTGTTGTCCAACAACTGCACCCGTTGGCTTATCGTTGATGTAGAAGTTTCCGGCAGAGTAACGAAGTGCGTCAAATGCAATCTGTGTTGCATAGCGGCAGCTACTGAAGATTGAGCCTGTAAGCGCATAGACAGAAGTTTCATCACACAGCTTAAGCGTTTCTTCGTACTTGTCATCCTCGTAAACATAAATGCTGATAACAGGTCCGAACAGCTCTTCCTGCATGGTTACATACTTTGGCGTTTTACAAAGAATTATAGTCGGTTCAATGAAATAACCCTTAGATTTATCTCCATTTCCTCCGGTAACAATTTCCGCATCTGGCGATTTCTTTGCTTCTTCAACATACTTCATAATGTTGTCGAACGATTTTTCGTCAATTACTGCGCTCATAAGGATTTTAGGGTCGGTAGGGTCACCCATTTTTATGCGGCTAACCATAGCAACCAGCTTATCTTTCAGCGTTGGCCACATAGACTGTGGAATGTACGCACGAGAAGCAGCCGAGCATTTTTGCCCCTGAAACTCGAATGCACCACGAACGATAGCCGTAGTTACTACGTCAGCATCTGCAGATTTATGTGCAAAAATGAAGTCCTTTCCTCCGGTTTCTCCCACAATTCTAGGGTACGAACGATAGGTTGGAAGATTTTCTGCAACTTGTTTCCAAAAGTTATTAAATGTATTGTTCGATCCGGTAAAGTGAATACCTGCAAAGTTTTTATCTTTCATTACCACGTTGCTGATAACAGAGCCTTGTCCGGGAAGGAAGTTTACTACACCATCCGGTAATCCTGCTTCCTGGAAAACTTTCATCAGATAGTAGTTGGAAAGGATTGCTGTTGTAGCAGGTTTCCAAACCGAAACATTACCCATAAGTGCCGGAGCCATATTAAGGTTACCCGCAATAGCCGTAAAGTTGAATGGGGTGATAGCATAAACAAACCCCTCTAAAGCACGGTGTTCAACACGGTTAATAGTGTCGTTGCTCGACATGGGTTGCTCGGCGTATATCTGAGATGCATAGTGAACGTTGAAGCGTAAGAAATCGGCAATTTCGCAGGCAGAATCAATCTCAGCTTGATAAATATTTTTGCTTTGCCCTAACATCGTCGCAGCATTAAGAACGTAACGGTATTTTTTAGAAATTAGCTCAGCTGCTTTCATCATAATTGATGCACGCTCTACCCACGGCAGGTTCGACCATTTTTCTTTTGCTGTCATAGCAGCATCAATAGCCATTTGTACTTCTTTCTCGCCTACCATATGGTAAGTAGCAAGTACATGCTGATGATCGTGAGGCATTACAACCTTACCCAGCTCACCTGTCTTTACTTCTTTTCCGCCAATAATCAGCGGAATTTCCAGCTGTTGTTTTTTTTGCTTTTCTATTTCTTCAAGCAAAAGTTTTCTTTCTGTACTTCCTTCAAGGTAGCCGTATATGGGCTCATTTATGGGTTGTTTAAATGGAAAAATGGCGTTATTCATAATGATGCTAGTTTAATAGGTTTATCAGGTAAAAATAGCAAAAACATCAATAAAGTACAACCAATGGTATTATAGAGCAGAGATATAAATGTTTAGGAGTAAAAACTTTTATGGGCTACTATTGTTTTATATGCAGAAAGATTAAGAAGCAAGGATATAATCGCAGGGTCTTTTAAATCTAAAAATCAATTAGCTACCTTTGTGCAACTAAAAATAGAAGTTTAAAATGAAAATAGGACTGGCAAGCGATCATGCAGGTTACGAAATGAAGCAATTTCTGGTAGGAATGCTTGAGGCTTTGGGGCATGAGGTTGTGGACTTTGGCACAAACTCTAAAGAAAGCGTAGATTATCCCGATTATGCTCACCCGTTAGCTGGTGCTGTAGTAAGCAAAGATGTAGAGCTGGGCATAGCCTTATGCGGATCGGGCAATGGTGTTAATATGGTTGTAAATCGGCATAAAGGTGTAAGAGGAGCGTTATGCTGGACTGCTGAAATTGCTTGTCTTGCCCGTCAACATAACAACGCAAATATTTGCAGCATACCGGCTCGCTTTATCTCTGACCTCGAGGTTGCTACAATTGTCGAAACGTTTTTATCAACTCCATTTGAAGGTGGCCGACACCAAAAACGCATTGAAAAAATAGAGTGCTAAAAAAGACAGTATCACGATACAAGTATCAAGAATCATGAGGTAATAACTTCTTTTTCTTGATGCTTATGTCTAGGTTTTCATATCGTGATTCTTGATACTTGTATCGTGATACATTATTTATGAGTAATCTTTCAGAATTGACCAACATCAACCTTGAAGAAGGTTATGTACTTGGTATAGATAAGCCTTACGGATGGACATCGTCTGATGTTGTTCGTAAGGTAAAATTTATGTTGCAGCATAAGCTTAAGAAGAAAAATATTAAAGTAGGGCATGCCGGTACGCTCGATCCTTTAGCTACAGGCGTACTAATAGTTTGTATTGGTAAAGCAACTAAAAGAGCGGAAGCGTTGCAGGCAGAAGAAAAAGAGTATGTTGCCGAAATAAAGTTTGGAGAAACAACTCCCTGCTTCGATTTAGAAAAAGAGGTGGATGCTACCTACCCATATGAGCATATAACTCAAGAGAGTATAGCCGCTGCTTTACCCTCGTTTTTGGGCGAGATAGATCAGATACCGCCTATATTCTCTGCAAAAATGATTGGCGGTAAGCGGGCGTACGAGTTTGCTCGTAAAGGGCAAGAGGTTGAAATGAAGCCTGCTCGTATCACCATCTCCAATTTAGAAATTCTTTCATATAACACTCCTGTTCTTACGTTACGAATTTCTTGCAGTAAAGGAACTTATATCCGGTCGCTTGCCCGCGATTTAGGCGTTGAACTGCAAAGTGGAGCTCATCTTATTGGTTTAAAGCGTACTAAAAGCGGTTCCTTACGGGTAGAAGATTGTTTTTCTATGGAAGAAGTAGAAAAAGTTTTGAAGAATTGAAACAAAATCGGCCTTCTTACGTATAAAGAGAACCTGTAAAAGCCGAAAACAGGTCTAACTTATTGTAAGTTAAATTAATCAATAGATAAAATATAGCATGAAACTATCACAGTTCAACTACAAGCTTCCCACCGATTTAATTGCAAAGTACCCCGCTGAAAACAGAGATGAGTCTCGTCTAATGATTGTTGACCGAAAAAAGGGCAAAATCGAGCACAAAACTTTTAAAGATATCATCAAATATTTTGATGATGGAGACGTGATGATTTTTAATAACACGAAAGTTTTCCCTGCTCGGTTGTATGGTAACAAGGAAAAAACAGGAGCAGAGATAGAGGTATTTTTGCTTCGCGAGCTTAACAAAGAACAGCGTTTGTGGGATGTGCTGGTAGATCCTGCCCGTAAAATCCGTATTGGAAATAAGCTTTACTTTGGCGAGAATGATGTGCTGGTTGCCGAGGTAATCGACAATACAACATCAAGGGGTCGTACGCTGCGGTTCTTATTCGATGGTACCTACGAAGAATTTAGAGATACACTTTTTCGTCTAGGAGAAGTTCCTCTTCCTCGCTGGGTACGTAAAAAAGTAGAGCCCATAGACCAAGAGCGCTATCAAACAATATTTGCAAAGCACGAAGGTGCTGTTGCTGCACCTACAGCCGGCTTGCACTTCAGTAGAGAGCTATTAAAACGCTTGGAAATAAAAGGAGTAAAACTTCCTGAGATTACGCTACACTTAGGGCTTGGCAGTTTCAGAGCCGTGGACGTTGAAGATCTTACCAAGCATAAGGTGGACTCAGAGCAGATGATTATTTCTGAAGAAACGGCAGATATCGTTAATGCCGCTAAGGATGATAAGCATAAGATATGTGCGGTTGGAACAACTGTTTTAAGAGCTATAGAAAGTTCGGTGACAACTCAAGGTCATCTAAAACCTTACGAGGGATGGACAAATAAATTTATTTTCCCACCTTACGATTTCAGCGTTCCCGATGCTCTTGTAACAAACTTTCATTTGCCGCTATCAACTCTACTTATGATGGTTGCTGCCTTTGCCGGATATGATCTGCTGTTTAAGGCTTATGAGGTTGCCGTAAAAGAAAAGTATAAATTCGGTACATATGGAGATGCCATGTTGGTAATATAGAAAGTATCACGAAGCACGATACACGTGTCACGAAAAAGTAAGGTATAGCGTATTGTGTACAGCGATATGCGAAAGGTATGTGTCCTAATAATGGCACGTCATGTCGAACGAAGTGAGACATCTCCTGAAAAGCAGCAGTAATGCTGAATTGGAGATGTCTCTTTTGTTTATTTAAAATGCTTTAGGCAATCATTTACTTCATTAATGTCAAAGGCATTAACATCCCAAATTCCATCTTCGTCTAATATAAGCCAGTCTCTATACTCATCGGCTTCTTCGCTTTCCGGATTTGTTCGAAAAACATCTTTCATTCTTTCATACCCGTATATTCCGCCACAGTCTTCTGGCGGGCAAGCCCCTTTTCCCGAAAGGCAAACGGCTTCTTTTTGTTCATCTTCTGTAGTTGACTCTAGGGTTATTTCGTGTACCCATCCATCCCCAAAATCATAGATATAGAGAAACTTGCAAAATTTATTTACAAAAATGTCAGATAGTTTAACTATTGAAGAGTCTTGTGTTCCAGTGAAAAAGTCAGGATCGAAAAAATCGTCTTCCGGAGGAATCACTATGCGAACATTACTTTGGAACTCTTTATCTTTAAACTCGAATAAATGAGCATTATTCCAACCAAATGCTATTTGTATTACCTCGTGAAACTCAAGGAATGTAAAATCTGCAGGAATAGCAATTTTTCTCCAAACAGGAGGCTTTGTTACTCCCTTAAGTTGAATTTTGAACTGAAATACCATAACCAAATTTTTGTCTTAAAAATACAATATTTGTTTTAAATGATCAAACATCAAAAAAAGAACAAACGACTTAACCCTATCATACTGCTCGAATATCTTAATTATTTATTGCATACGTTCAAAAAGAGCTTATTTTTGCTAGCCATAATAGCAAACAAATGTCATCAACTGAACTAAAATATCTGATAGCTCTTGATATGATTCCCAAGGTGGGAAGCATTACCGCAAAAAAGCTAATTGCTTACTGTGGTAGTGCTGAAGCTGTTTTTAAAGAGGCGAAATCATCACTTCAAAAAATAAGAGGGATTAACGATATAATTGCTCAGGCAGTTGTCGATCAGCAGGTGTTGCAACAGGCAGATAAAGAGCAGGAGTATATATCCAAGAACAACATTACCGCGTTAATATATACAGACGATGCTTATCCTATTCGTTTAAAGAATTGCGACGACTGCCCAACCGTTTTATTTGTAAAAGGCTCTGTAGATCTAAACGCTACAAAGATTGTAAGCATTGTAGGTACAAGAAATGCTACTCCATATGGACTAGAATGCTGCGAGCAGTTGGTTGAACAGCTAAGCATACGTGGGCACAACCCTATTATTGTCAGCGGACTTGCTTATGGCATAGACGTATGCGCTCACAAGGCCGCGCTTAAATATGGGTTGAGCACTGTTGGCGTTTTGGGTACAGGACTTAATATGATATATCCCTCGCAACATCGTTCCGTTGCAAATCAAATGCTGGAGCAAGGTGCATTGGTTTCCGACTTTACCAGTCAGGCCGTGTTAGATAGAAACAACTTTTTAAAGCGTAACCGTATTATTGCCGGACTGGCCGATGCTACCATTGTTGTGGAGTCTGGAGAAAAAGGCGGGGCATTAGTTACGGCCGATATTGCTATGTCGTATAATCGTGATGTGTTGGCGTTTCCCGGGAGAGTGGGAGATATCAGCTCTAAAGGATGTAATAATCTGATTAAGCGAAATAAGGCAGCACTTATAGAGACGGTAGAGGATTTAGAGTATGCTCTTGGTTGGGACGAAGTAAAAAATACTACCCCAAAACAGCTGCCTTTATTTACTAGCTTAGAGGGCAGAGAAGGTTTAATTGTTTCTATACTTGAGAAAAATGAAAAAGAAACAATAGATAGCCTTTGCAGGCAAACAGAAATACCTATTTCAGAGCTGGCGGCATTGCTACTTAATATGGAGTTTTCGGGCTATGTACGCAGCCTGCCGGGTAAGGCATACACGCTATCAAAGAGGTAGAACAATATTAAGTATAACGCAACAAAAGAAAAAAAGTGAACGTCACTTCGTTCGAAATGACAGTATGATTATGAGAGGCTAACGTTCTTCCATCATTTGTAAACAACGGTATAGACGTCTCATATCTCTAAATGTTATTGCCGGATTTTTATCCTTCTTTGTTTCTATAGCCTCTGCAAAATCTTTTAGCTCGTTAAGCTCTACAAACGGAATCTCTTCCATGCTTGTAACATCTTTTTGCAGCTCTTTGCTGGAGTTTTTAACTAACGCATAGTACTCACGTTTACGCAAGTCTAGCATAACAAGGGCTTTCTCTGAAATGATACGTAGCTCTTGTACATCGTAGAATCCGCAAGGGTTTGAGCTAACGCTAGCGCTAATACCATTCGCAAACTCAAGGCGAATGTCGGCCATCTCTATCTTTTTCGATAGTAGCGGAAATTTATAGCTATGTACACGCAAAACATCTTCGCCAATAAGCTTTAGCGTGGCTGTAAGTTCGGGGATATAGTCGTTTTCAAACTTGTTGTTTAAGTGACTTTGCTCTTTGCTAAAGAAAACGTACCGGATGTTCTTTGTAGATTCTATGATATCTGCAATATTCCAGTAGTACATTTTAGGCATAGATACCTGTGCTGTAACTTCTGCTTCTTTTGCCAGATCGTACAGTTCTTCTATATCGCTATTAAGTATGGCGGTATAGTCATCTACAAATACATGCTTTAGCGAACGAATCGCATCGGCAATCAGCTTCTTGCGCACCTTTTCGCCAAAGAAGACTACGGCGTCAACAGCCTCATATAAATCAACAGGCGAACTAAAAACAGGTCCTTCATAGTCATCAGGTACGGTAGCATCAGAGCCCCAATATGCTCCTTCAAAGCTAATGTTATCCACTTTATCAAACACGCGAAGATACTCTCGTACAATATCCGTATAACCTATAAAGCCTATTTTCAGTTTGCCTTCCATAAAATTTATTTTAGTTCAACACATACTCTATCCTAAATATAAGAAAGTGATAGTCGCCATCTTAAATCAAGAATATACAAAAATAAGCTTTTTATTTGAATAAAACTCAACAACCATTTTGTTGTAAATCTGCATGTTATTATACGAGCAAATTGTTACATCATCTTTGCTATCTTTGTGTCCAAAGTAAAAACATTGATGAAGAAAGAGAGCGAGAAGGATTTTCTTATTGAAGGAATGCGTAATAAGCTTGTTGCAACGCTAAGGAAAAAAGGCATATCAAATGAAGCTGTTTTAGCAGCCATTGGTAAAATCCCCCGACATCTTTTTATGGATAGCGGTCTTGAGGTTCATGCGTATGAGGATAAAGCGGTTTCAATAGGTGCGGGTCAAACAATATCACAGCCTTACACTGTAGCATTTCAATCGCAGCTGTTAGACATACAAAAGTGGGATAAGGTGCTTGAAGTTGGCACGGGCTCCGGCTATCAAACGGCTGTGCTACTTAAGTTAGGCGCAAAAGTTTATACCATAGAACGGCAGCGCGAGTTGTTCGTTCGTTCGCAGCAGCTTCTTCATAAGCTAGGCTACTACCCGAACTTCTTTTTTGGAGATGGATACGAGGGGAAGCCTGTTTTTGCACCGTTTCAAAAAATAATAGTTACGGCAGGAGCGCCGAACATTCCGGAACCGCTGTTAAATCAGTTGGCAGTGGGTGGTCGTATGGTAATTCCTGTTGGCGAAGGTAATGCGCAGAAAATGATAGTTGTTGATAGGATTTCTGAGAAAGAGTATAGGCAAGAGAGCTGTGGAGATTTTGCTTTTGTACCCTTACTAAAAGGAACAAACGGCTAGCTAATCCATAGGGTAGGTTGTCATATTTTGGTATTTATTACGAAATAATCGTTTATTTTTAAACTTCGAATCAGCTATTTGTCAAAGCAATCCTTAACTTTGTCGGTTAAGTGATAATTTACTGAATATTAGTGTGAGAAAGACAGGCATAGTATTACTCGTTTTTTCTGTTGCAACGATGTTGGTATTTACGCGTTGTGCAAACACCTCTAGAGGTCCCTCCGGAGGTCCTATTGATTCATTGCCCCCCGTTCCGTTATATACCAATCCACAAAACGGAGCAATACAGTTTAACGGGAAGTTGGTTGAAATAGGGTTTAACGAGTATTTGAAGCTGAAAGACGCGAATAAAAATTTTACGATTTCGCCACCTATGGACCTTGCTCCAACCTATAGAACGAAAGGAAAAACAGTAAGAGTCGAATTTCAGGATACGCTTAAACCGAATACAACATATTTATTAGATTTTGGAAATTCAATCACCGATCTTAATGAGGGTAATCCGCTGGAAAGCTTCAACGTTGTGTTTTCTACGGGAGCAAGAATAGACTCTGCAACCATTAGGGGGCGGGTAATGGATGCTTTTTCGCTGGAGCCTGTTGAGGGCACTATGGTTTTCTTATATGAAGAAAACACTGACTCCCTTCCATATCTTCGTTTGCCGGATGCCATTGCAAGAGTAAGTCCTGAAGGGTTTTTCGTTGCTCGTGGGTTAAAAGAAATTCCTTATAAGTTAGTGGCTGTTGAGGATAAAAGCAGGAACAATAAGTACGATCCGGGGAGCGAAAAAATCGGCTTTATTGATGAAATGGTACATGCGGTTATATCTAGTGATACAAGCACGGTTTCTGACTATGGCAAAGATTCAACTTCTTCGTTCAGCGATTTTCTTAAAATTGGCTTGTTTTCTGAGAATATGAAAAAGCAAAACCTCGAAAGTTTTGAGCGCAAGGAAGAGCGTAAGGTTGTGCTTACATTTGCTCAACGCAATCCGGAGATCGTATCGTTAGCATTTGACGGAATAAATTCTACAGAATTAATTAGAGAGGAAAGTTTTTGGAGAGATACGCTTACCTACTGGTTTAACTTCGATTCTGTTCCTAAGCTATTGGTGGGTAATATAACATACATGCGCCCTGACTCGCTGAACAACATCGTTCCATTTGAAACAGAGCTGAAGTTTCCGGAGTTCAAAAAACCGGAAGAGAACAAAGAACAGCAAGGTAGAGGAAGAAGAAATGACGATAAGAAAGAGCCGGAAATACCAACCATTAAAGTAGGTGTATCGGTTAATCAGGATAAGATAGTGGAAAATGGTATTACAATTAATCTTCCTGCTCCGTTAGCTATGCTCGACAGCTCGAAAATACATGTATTTAAGTTTAAAGATATACGAGATACGGCTAAAACGGAAATTCCCTTTACGCTTTCTTTGTCGCCCGATAACTTGTGCTTATACACCTTACAGGCGAATTGGGAAACATCTGAAGCCTACCAGCTTATTATAGACTCGTTGGCAATGACGGATATTTACAGGTTAAACAACAAAAGAATAGAACAACGAATTGAAACGCCGAGCGAAGCAAAATATTCTATACTTGCTCTTAAACTTGAAGATGTTTCGGGATCGTATATTGCTCAGCTTCTTTCAGATAAAAAAGTTGTACAGGAAAAATACTTTGAAAAGGATGGCGTTGTAAAGTTTTCTTTTGTGCAGCCTGGCAAATATAAGCTACGCTTAATACACGATGTGAATGGTAATAAGCGCTGGGATGGGGGCAGCTACCTTAATCATCTTCAACCCGAGCCGGTATTGTTCTTACGAATGCCTGACGGAACATACGAGAGAGAACTTAAGCAAAATTGGGATGATGAGCTGGTTATTAATATTAGCCAGCAGTTTAGTGTGCATAATCATGTTCATGAGGAAGGCGAAGAATCTCATGCAGAAGAGATAGAACAAGCGGTTCCTCACGTTGATTAAGAATAGTAATAGTATGCTAAGAACAACACATATACTTAAGTTAGCCATTGCGGTTATATTATTTATAGTTCCGAGTAGCTTGTTTTCGCAGGAGCATTACTTTGGTGTGAGAGGAGGCTATGGAATGTCGAGTGCATCTTTCGATCCTTTTCAGGGAGATCTGAAAAGTGTTAGCGGAATTGATTTTGGTGTAGCCTATAAGCTTTATGCCGAAAAACACATGGGGACACAAATAGAGCTTAATTCTATTCAAACAGGATACCAGCTGGCAGATACAATATACACCGGAAGGGCGATAGAACTACCTATAATGGCACAAGGCTTTATACGATTTGCGAGATTTAGGGTTTTTATTAATGCCGGTGTTTATGGCTCGTACATTACATCACAGGATGTTGAAAGACCTGATGGCTCGGGAAACCTATATACCGAAACCTATAGGTTTACATATAGAGATAAACGGTTTGATTACGGTATATTAGGAAGTGGAGGTTTTACTTTCCAGCTGAAAAAAATTGAGCTTCAGCTTGAAGCGCGCTATCAATACGGATTTGGGTACATAGTGAAACCTCGCTATGAAACCGAGCCAACTATGTTTTCTAATAGAAGTCGTCTGGCTTTTTCGGTCGCATTATTTTATAATCTTTAGTTTTTTAATAGTATGTTTTGTACTAAGCTTAACCAGTATAACCGTCGTAAAACGGTAGCTGTTACTATTGGTAATGTTGTAATGGGAAGCGGCTATCCCATTCGGCTTCAATCTATGACTAACACCAATACGCTGGACGTTGAGGCTACGGTTGAACAGTGTATCCGTATTGCTGATGCCGGAGCTGACTACGTAAGATGCACTGTACAAACAACTCGTGAGGCTGAGGCGATGAAAGAAATAAGGGAGCGTTTGCTCGAGCATGGATATACCATTCCGCTTATTGCCGATGTTCACTTTTCGGCTATGGTTGCTGATGTTGTTGCGCCCTATGTTGATAAGGTACGTATAAATCCCGGAAACTTTATTGATAAGAAGAACAACAGCTTGTCTGCTATAGACGACGAGCAGTACCAAAAAGACTTAGAGCTGCTAACGCAACGTTTTACAAGTTTACTGAATATTTGCAAAGAACACAACACTGCTATTCGTGTAGGGGTTAATCACGGCTCACTTTCCGACCGTATTATGAGCCGATACGGAGATACCCCCGAAGGTATGGTAGAATCGGCGATAGAGTTTCTACGCATTTGCCAAAAAGAAAAGTTTGTAAATGTTGTGGTATCAATGAAGTCGAGCAATACACGGGTTATGGTTTATGCCTATCGTTTGTTGGTCGAAAAAATGGACAAAGAAAAAATGAAGTTTCCGCTACATTTAGGTGTAACCGAAGCAGGTGAAGGAGAGGATGGGAGAGTAAAATCTGCAATAGGAATAGGAACGCTTTTAGCAGATGGAATAGGCGACACTATCCGTGTATCGCTGACGGAAGCGCCGGAAAATGAGCTACCCGTTGCACAGCAAATCGTTAGCTATTTTCATAAAAGGGAGAAGCATAAACCTATTCCCGATGTTGATGAGCAGCAGTACACCCCTTACGAATATAAGAGAAGTAAAACCAACGAAGTATATGGAATAGGGGGGAAGAATCCTGTTGCTGTTGTTTCCGATTTGTCATCGTTTAATCCTATATATGAGGCGGATATAAAAGCGTTGGGGTTTACGTTAAGCAATGGTGTTTGGCGTGGAAGTGATACCACTCCTGATGTTTTATACATAGGCTCGTCAATACTAAACACAATAGACGAGGGGTTGAAAGTAATATCAGAAGAATCGGATGATTTTTTTCGCTGCGCAACAAGCATGTTAAACGCAGAATTTTTGTCATGGCTAAAGCAGAATCCAAGAGTTTTGCTGTCTGTTGAATCGTACAATGAGAATGCTCCGGCCGATTTTAGATCATTTTTCTTGAGGCTAAAAGAGCATAAAGTAGTAAATCCGGTTATTATTCATCGATCATACGAGGATGACAACTTGGATTCATTACAGGTAAAATCAGCATGTGATATAGGCCCTTTACTTATCGATGGTTTTGGCGATGCTATTATGATTAGTGCCGGACAAGCTGTGAGCATAGAGAATGTAAGTTCATTATGCTTTTCTATTTTACAGGCATCGAGAGTTAGGTTTAGCAAAACCGAATATATTTCTTGCCCAAGCTGTGGAAGAACGCTTTTTGATTTACAAGAAACGCTTGCAGAGGTAAAAAAAGCAACAAATCATCTCTCGCACCTTAAAGTTGCGGTTATGGGCTGCATTGTAAACGGTCCGGGAGAAATGGCTGATGCTGATTATGGTTATGTGGGAGCAGGCCCTGGAAAAGTCTCTTTATATAAAGGAAAGGTCTTGGTCAAAAAAAATATCCCGCAAGAAAAAGCAGTCGAAGAGCTTATTTCTTTAATAAAAGAAAACGGTGATTGGAAACCTCAATAGTAGCACGACACAAGTATCACGAATCACGAGAAAAGATGTTGTATTATGTTTATTCAACATACAGTTATTTTAGTTTTGCTCCATAGGAGCAACCTCTTTGTAAAAAGATAAGCGGTGGCTTGGAGTTCTGCTCTGTTAGGAGCAGCATCTTAAATGAGAAGTAATGTTGAATAAAGATGCCGCTCCTAGTGGAGCGGTAAAGCAGATAAACAAACAATTTGCTACAAAGATTTGGCTCCTGATGGAGCCGTTTGAGGGTAATAGTAAAAGAACACAAATGGTAGCGTTCAAATTTTGAAGTGTACTTTATATTATCCGAAAAGAGATATTAGAATTAAGAGGTTGTTGCCTATATAAGCTGTAACGAATTTCCCTTTTTCAATATTAACCCGGTTTTGCTGGGTTTTCTTTTTTGTTTGCTTCAAGTTCGTTTATCGCAAGTTCGAAATGTTAAAATAAAATACCCCTATTCAGTACTGAATTTGTAATTTGAATAGCCTCTTTTTTAAAGCCCCTGATAACTAGCGGCGAAAGTCCATTCGTTGATAATCTGTTAATAAATCGAAGGACAAAAATGCAACGTTCGAAGTTAATCGTTGTAAACTTGTATTCACAAAAACCCTACCGAAGCAGAACAGCTGTGGTGGTTTTTTTTGCCAGCTAACACAAGCCTAACTATTAGTTACACAAATATTTACCTATACGTCATGTATACCTATAACGATACAGCAGTAATGAGCCCGAAAGAAACAAAGCAACCGAAAGAAAAGGTAGAAAAGAAAGTAGCAACCTACAATTACGATGATATAATTGAAGCAAGCAAAGCTTACTTTGAGGGCGACGAGTTGGCGGCTACCGTTTGGTTGAGTAAATATGCTTTAAAAGATTCGTATGGCAACATTTACGAAGTAAGTCCGGACGATATGCACCGTCGTTTGGCAAAAGAATTTACCAGAATAGAAAATAAGTATGCTAATCCGCTAACCGAAGATGAGATATACGAAGTTCTTAAAGACTTTAAGTATATCGTTCCTCAAGGTGGACCAATGACGGGTATTGGCAATGAGTATCAAATAGCATCTTTATCTAACTGCTTTGTAATTGGACATCAGGGCGAGTCGGATTCTTATGGAGGTATCATGCGCTTAGATGAAGAGCAGGTGCAGCTTATGAAACGTCGTGGTGGTGTTGGTCACGATCTTTCTAATATTCGTCCTACTGGTAGTCCGGTAATGAACAGTGCGCTGAACTCAACTGGTATCGTGCCTTTTATGGAACGTTACTCAAACTCAACGCGCGAGGTTGCTATGGATGGACGTCGTGGCGCGTTAATGCTCAGCTTATCTATAAAGCATCCCGATGCGGAACGCTTTATTGATGCTAAGATGGAAAGTGGAAAAGTTACAGGCGCAAACGTTTCTGTTAGAATTGACGATGAGTTTATGCGCTGTGTAATCAACGGCAAACCATATACTCAGCAATATCCAGTAGAGAGCAAAAATCCTAAGTATAAGATAGAAATAGATGCTCAGCAGTTATGGAAAAAGATTATTCATAATGCTTGGAAATCAGCAGAACCCGGAGTTCTATTCTGGGATACAGTTATTCGCGAAGCTATTCCCGATTGCTATTCCGATCTTGGATATAAAACTGTTTCTACAAACCCTTGCGGAGAAATTCCGCTTTGTCCTTATGATAGCTGTCGCCTTATAGCCATCAACCTATACAGCTATGTTGAAAATCCGTTTACAGATAAGGCAACCTTCAACATGGAGCTGTTTAAAAAGCATGTGGGTATTGCCATGCGTATGATGGACGATCTTATTGATCTTGAGCTTGAAAAGATAGATGCGATTATTACTAAGATTGCAAATGATCCCGAAGACGACTCGATTAAACGTGTTGAGCGCGAACTTTGGGAAAAGATAAGGGATAAAGCAATTAACGGACGCCGTACAGGTTTAGGCATTACAGCCGAAGGCGATATGCTTGCAGCTATGGGTATTCGTTACGGTTCGGACGAAGGTATAGACTACGCTGTTGAAATACAGAAAACGTTGGCTATTGAAGCTTATCGTCAATCTGTTGTTATGGCAAAAGAACGTGGTCCATTCCCAATTTTCGAAGCTAAGCGTGAAGCAAATAACCCAATGATTATGCGTATTGCGCGCGAGGATGAAGATTTATATGAAGAGATGGTTCGTCACGGTCGCCGTAATATTTCGTTGCTAACAATTGCTCCTACTGGAACAACCAGCATGATGACACAGACAACTTCGGGTATCGAGCCTGTGTTCCTTCCGTTCTATAAGCGTCGTCGTAAGGTAAATCCCAACGACAAAAACGTAAAGGTTAGCTTTGTTGACGATGTTGGCGATAAGTGGGAAGAGTACTACGTATTCCACCATAAGTTCCTTACATGGAGCGAGGCCAACGGCTACAACAAAGAAGATGTTCTGAAGTATGACGAAAAGCAAATAGAAGAGTTAGTGCAAAAGTCTCCTTACTACAAAGCAACCTCTAACGATGTTGACTGGGTAAGTAAGGTAAAAATGCAGGGCAAGATTCAGAAATGGGTAGATCACTCTATCAGCGTTACCGTTAACCTTCCGGAAGACACTACAGAGGCAATGGTTGCCGAGGTTTATAAAACAGCCTGGGAAAGCGGCTGTAAAGGTGTTACCGTATATCGTGACAGATCGCGTGCCGGTGTACTGGTTTCCGGAAAAGATAAGGATAAGAAGGAAAAAGAAAACGGCATGCCGACTAAGCGCCCTGAGTCTCTTGATGCAGAAGTTATCCGCTTTAAGAATGGTAACGAACAATGGATTGCGCTGGTTGGTTTATATAACGGTCGTCCATACGAGGTATTTACCGGTTTGGTAGATGATGATATTCGTCCTATTCCTCGTGCGGTTACAATGGGTAAGATTCTTAAAGTAAAAGATGCCAACGGTTCTCGCTACGATTTTCAGTGGGTGGACAAGTTTGGCTATACAAATACGCTGGGCGGAATATCGCACATGTTCAACAAGGAGTATTGGAACTACGCAAAGCTTATATCGGGCGTACTGCGTAACAACATGCCGATACTTGATGTTGTAAACTTAGTTGCAGGACTTGAGCTTGATAACGAAACAATCAACACTTGGAAGAATGGGGTTGAGCGTGCATTAAAGCGCTACATTCCCGATGGAACCGAAGCAGAAAAAGGAGAGGCTTGCGGTAAATGCGGATCTCATGCGTTGGTTTATCAAGAAGGCTGCTTGGTTTGTAAAGACTGCGGATACTCAAAATGCGGCTAACAAAAATTAGAACTCTTTGCAACAAATTTTTGATATGAAGAAAGCGGTGTAGAAATATTTCTAAACCGCTTTTGTTTTATTACCGAATACCATAAACCCAATAAATAATTACATGTATAAGCAGGGTGTTTTTTATGATGTATGGTCTGAAAATTTTAATGAAAGTCTTTAAGTCTTAAAATCCTAAAGTCTATATTAATCAACCTCTATATTTCCTTCGGCATCTGCTTTAAACGAATACTCATCGTAGCTAACCTGTGTTCTACGACCGCTTGTAGTAGATCCGGTTTTTGTTTGTGTGCTAAATTTATATACAACATCAGCAGGAGTATTGCCAAATTTAATTTCGCAATTACCTAAACCACTTGTTTGAATTTCTTCTTCCTCATATAAGAAATTAATAGCCTCAACTATTGAATTAATCATAGTGGTAACATCAACTTCTACGGGAGTATATCCCTTAAATGATTTTGATGGAGAAGGGCTTGTTCTTTCGTAAAAGCTGTTTTGTGTAACATCTCCCGATTTTACATCAATATCAATACCGCTAAGTTTATTAGTCTCAGGATCAACATAAATAATAGTTATGCCATCTTTCATAAACGAAAAGCTTGAAGATGACCGAGAAAAAGAGAAATCGATTTCGTAAACAAGCATATCCGCAGGGATGTTCTTCTTGAGAAGTTCGTTTACTTCTTTTGCGCTTTCTACTTCTGTAAAATTTACTCCGTCGCTAAGCAAGCTGCAAGATGATACTGTGAAAACTAATAGTAATGCGGATAATACAGAGATGGCTTTAATCTTAAAATTTGAAATCATAATTATGGGTTTAAATAAGTAAATAATTAAGAGCCCAAATATACAAACTATCAGCAAGTAGCTAAAATATTTTATTAAAAATGCTGCT
>JAVBOE010000006.1:0-13519 GCA_031550925.1 Bacteroidales bacterium
AGCCGATTTTGAAACAGCAATTTCTCCTATTTGGGTTACTTGCCCAGACTGAAGGGTAATCTCCATTTCTCTTTTTTCAATATCTATTCCCGATACAACAAGCACGGCATTGGTAGAGGGTATGTTGCTAATTGAAAAGTAACCGTTTTCATCGGTAGTAGCTGCTATAGATGTGTTTTTTACAACAACGGCAGCAAAACCAACGCCCTCTTTATCAGTATTAACTATACGACCCTTAGCCGTACCTCTGAATTGTGCGTATGATGTTTGTGAGATTATAAATGAAAAGAGAAGTAAGGGTAGTAGTATTCTTAAGTTATTCATGTTAGGGGATTATTGGTGTTAAAAAAACAAGGCACAAATGTAGAGAGAAAGAGAGTGTACGTAAATCACTACATTAAGCGATTTTTGAAAGTGATGTACTTACAGCTAAATTCTGAGAATTTTCGAGAAAAATGCTTTTGGGGATAGAAGCTATACTTTAGGATGTTACATTAATAATAATATAAATATTAGAAGCATTTTTATGCTGAATAGAACTATTGTTACAAAATTATAAGCTAGCTATATTTAGTGATTACATAATATTTTAGACTACCAATTAAATCAGGATCTTTTACTTTCTTGTATAGATCATCAATAAAGGTTCACACAGCTAGTTATGAACTTGCAACCTGGGTCAGTAGCTTTCTTATCCTTTCATTTATCTACTATCGGCTTCATTTTCAAGCGACCGGTTTTTGCGGTTTCATTTAACGAAGAACGATAATAGAGACTTATGCTTTAGATGCTCTATCTCAATAAAACTGTATATTTGCAACAAATTAGCTTTAAACGGAAGAATGAGCTTATCCAAAACTATAGGTAAATATAAAGTAGCCATATGCTTGTTTGCTGCATTGCTTTTTGTTACAGCTTGCAGCATACAACGAAAAAACAGCTCATCGCAGCAAAGCAATCCGGATAAGCAAGTAAACAATATTGAGAAGCAGCAGAGCATTTCCATTCGGGAAAGTAGCCCCAAACCGCCAGCTGCTATACAACCCGAGCCATCACGAGAAATTGCTAAAAGTGAGCAAACAAAGGGTATTGAGAAAAAGTTGGGCATCACCATTCGAGAAGATGACCCCAATATGCTACTATACATCGAAGCAGCCAAATGGGTAGGTACTCGCTATAAGTATAGCGGGACGGGAGAAAGCGGTGTTGATTGCTCTGGTTTAACGAACCAAATATACAAGGCTGTGTACAAAAAAACGCTAAACCGTTCATCGGCAGACATAGCTAGATACAACGTTACGGATATTGATAAAAGCTTGCTGGAACCAGGGGACTTGATATTCTTTGCCACCCTAGGCAACGCAAAAGCCATAACGCATGTGGGGGTTTACCTAAAAGACAACCGGTTTATCCACGCCTCATCAAAAGTTGGAGTTGTAGTAAACGACCTCAGCCAAGATTACTACCGCAGAACTTTTGTAAAATGCGGAAGAGTAGATTGAGCGGTGTCTAAAATGTCTAATTTTTTCGTCATGTCGAACAGAGTGAGACATCTCCCCATTCAGCGTGCTGCTACTTTTTAGGAGATTCCTCCCTTCGGTCGGAATGACGCTTTTTAGACTTTTAGATAGTTTCCTTTTAGCCGCTACAGTGAGAGCTTAACACCAAAAAATACATTCGGGGTAAAGCCGGTCCATGAACATACGTTGCATCCTTATATAGTTAAACCTAAATTATCTGTCATGATACAATCCATGTATTATGCTGATCATTAATTATTTAATCTATATTATTTATGACATTTTATTTCGGTTTGACTATATCATGAATATTAATCGAACTCCGGTTTTCAGTTGACCTAATAGCGGTTTGGTTGTCCAAAAAAACTCAGCCCCGCTGGTTGCAAGGGCTGAGTAGTAGATAATAAAAAGTGAGTGCCTCACTTTATTTGTTAGTTGCTAGGGTTTGGCTCAATATTTTCATTAGCATTTCTTTCGGCAATAGGAATAGGAAGAACGGCCTTAGAGTCATTCCAGTCTATTTCTTGGTTACCATTAATAGGGCTAATATCAACTAAATGATCAGATCCGGTTCGTATAATCTTTTTATTGTTTCGTAGTAAATCGAAAGCACGATGTCCTTCTCCAACAAGTTCAAAACGGCGTTCTATAAGCACTTCATCAGTTGTAATGTCTCTGCCCGTAACCGCAGCTAGCCCGGCGCGGGTATGTATTTCGTTATAGTAATCTCTACCTTTATCTTTTATTGCCTGAGTGGCAATATGGGTAGAAGCCTCGGCTGCATTCAGGTATGCTTCGCTTAAACGGAAGAGGATAACGTTTGCATCACGTACCTTTCCTGTTGGACCGGCATTTTTTACACAGTAATAGTTTAGTGATGGTGTATTATTAGCTACCGTTTTAGTTTTTGAAATGCTGGCCTTACGAATATCGGCAGGATCAAATGCAGCAATGAAGCTGTAGGTGTACACCATATCATCGTAACCATCAGAGTTGTCGTTCATTAAAAATGCAATACACTCATTGCTGGATTGGTTAGAAGAGCTATAAGCCAACTCCATAAGTCCTTCTGTTCTAAGCCTGGTTTTCCAAATATTTCCGGAAACATATTCGCTTTGGGTCCAAAGCCTAAAACCTGCAGTGCTAGCACCATCGATAACGTTTTTAGCCATATCGTAGGCCTCTTGATATTTACCGCTGTATAAGTACACGCGAGAGAGTAATAGCTGAGCACATGATTGGTTTAGCTGTCCTTCGGTTTCTGACGCTTTTGATTTCATTAACGGTATAGCCGCAAGTAAATCAGGAATAATTAAGTTATCGTACATCTCTTTAACCGTACTTCTGTGGGGTTTATCTGATGAGGTTAGGTTCTCTGTAACTATTACAGCTCCTAATGATGCTCCGTTATCCTTTAGGTATGGAAAGCCGAATACGCATGCCAAATCAAAGTGGCTCCAAGCTCTAATCATTAAGGCCTGTCCTTTAATGTAGTCTCTTGTTTTCTTCTCATCATCAGTTTGAAGTTCCAGATTGTCTATTATTGCCAGAATATTATTCGCGTTTCTAATAATCCGGTATGGTTGCGACCAGTATGAGAGAGGAACATTTTGTTCGGTAGAACGATAGGTGTATATCGTTGCCGTTCTTCTTGTCGATCCGGCAGCCCGCATATCATCTCCGGCAACATCGGCATAGTAAGTATAGCGCCCCCCATGAGACTGGTAGTCTGCTATTAAATAGTATAAGCCTATAACACTAGCTTTTGCATCATTTAGCGACTGTATAGATTTTTCAGTTTGTGTACCTGTAGATGGATCCAGGTCTAGCCAATCATTGCCACAAGAGCTAAACATGATAGCTAGTGAGGCGATAAGTAGTATGTATATTTTTTTCATAGTATGTTTTTTCTATATGTTGATATGTTGACTTAAAAACCCACTTCAATACCAAAAGTTACAGTTTTTAAAGGAGGAGTATTATATGCTATTATGCCGTTATAAGGAACTTCGGGATCGTACTGATCAAAAGCAGCCCATGTAAGCATATTAACGCCTGATGCATATACTCTTGCTCTCCTTACTCCGATCTTTTCAGTCCAATTTTTAGGTATAGTAACACCAAATGTAAAGTTTTTTAGACGTAGATGGTCTGTACTGTGTAGTAGCCCAGTGTTGGCATTAACCATCTCACCAGTTGGATTGTTATATATCCAAGCTTCTATCGACGCATTATCTCCGGGTTGCTTCCAGCTGTTTCGGTAGTATTCCGGAATCTGATTTACAGCAGCTGCTGATCCTTTTCCTGCAGTACGCGATTTTTGAGCAGCATTGTCAAATGACCACCCGCCTAAACTAAATGTAAAGGTAAAGCTAAAGTCGAACATTTTATAGCGTAGCGTATTGGTTAGTCCCCCAAAAACATTAGGGGTTGCAACTTTAGACATTATTTTATTTGCCTCGCTGTACTTGTATGTAATATTTTTAGATAGCGTACCATCGCTTTGCGGTACGTTGTCGTAAAACATTGGACGCCCATCAGCCGGGTCTATTCCGGCAAATTCTACCAAATAGTATGTATAGTATTGTTCTCCTTCTTTTATGATATGGCGCCCGCTCACAATCTCATCGCTTTCGCCGTTTAGCTTTACTACAGTATTTTTGTTGTGCGAGATGTTAAAGCTGGTATTCCATGAAAAATCATTGGTAGCAATGTTTTGCGAGAATATTTCCAGCTCTATTCCGCTATTTTTAAAGCTACCTATATTAGTCAACACTCCGGTAGCACCGGTTGCATACGAAACGGGAGCATCAAAAAGCAAATCTTTTGTTTTGCGGCTATAAACATCCAACGTCATATTAATACGGTTTATAAAGGTAATATCTAAACCGAAGTCCATATTATAGTTGGTTTCCCATTTTAGATCTTCAGATACCAGCGTTGCTTCTGATGATGATCCTGATGCACCTCCTTCAAGCTGTCCCGACTGTTGGTTGTAATCAAAGCCGTAGCTGTATAAGTTCATTCCGGCATAGTAGTTTGATGGTTGAGTTCCATTGGCACCATAAGAAGCCCTAATCTTACCATCAGTGATGATATTACTAAACGATTGTGTAAAATCTTCTCTCATAAAGCGCCATGCACCTGATACCGACCAGAAATTTCCCCACCTGTTATCTCTAAGCAGGCGTGATGTTCCATCTCTACGGAAGCTGGCTCCTAAATAATACTTTCCGGCATAGTCATAGTTTGCCTTTGAAATGTATGATACCATACGATACGCAGCAGCGTTGCCACCAATAGATTTCATAACCGAACCATTTCCGATATCATGCTTAGCAGGATTTAAAAAATCTGATTGTTCTGCCGATAAGTAATCTCTGTCAAACTTAGTAACCTCATATGCTACCAGCACATCTATATTATGCTTGTCGGCAAAGGTCTTTATATAGTTAAGGTTTGTTGACCAAACTTGCTGTATATAGTCTTGATAACTTCTGAAAGCAGTACCTTTCGTTACGTTATCGCTAGATCCGTTAGGATCTGCCCAATCGTTAGCTTTAGCCATGGTATAATCATAGTTAAACGTAGTTCTTAGCTTCAACCCCTCAAGAATATTCAGCTGACCATATATGATATTGAAAGATCGTGTTACTTCTTGATTCGCAATATCATTAAGAATTACAGCAAGAGGGTTGTACTTACCATTTGACAGCAGACTCCTATTAAATGTGCCATCTTGGTTATAAGCAGCGTCAGATGCGGTTACTTTGTGCCTCGAGGCATAAAGTGGCGCATTATACTCCATTCCATCATATCCAAGATCTTGCGACAGACCAGAAAACAAAAGGTTTGCCCCAAGCTCTACCATCTTATTAGCGTTGTACTTAACATTTACCCTTCCGGTCGTTGTTTTAAGGCCTTGGCTTTTTTGAAGTCCTTCTTGTATGGTATGTGTTAACGAAGTATAGTAGCTAAAGGTCTCGGTAGCACCGGATGCTGAAAATTCGTAGTTGCTATACTTGCCTTTTCTGAAGAGTAAATCGTCCCAATCCGTCCAACCCGACCAAGGTTTTGGTGCAACCTTTTCAATGTTCGCATCGGCATACGTTTTAGCTGTAGCGTCATCTTTTCCTAAAGTATATTTTTGATATCTGAGCATTGCATCGTAAAGAAATTCTCTACGCTCATCGCCGGTTAGGTATGGCCGGAACTGGGTTGCAAAATCAGAAAAACCAAAGTCCATTTTAAAGTTAAACTGAGCGCTTCCTTTCTTTCCCGACTTTGTTGTTATAACAATTACCCCGTTAGCCGCTCTGGATCCGTAGAGAGAAGCAGCAGCAGCATCTTTAATAACCGTAATATTCTCGATATCTGCTGCGCTTATTGTTGACATGATATCGGTTTCGGTTCCATCTGTACTAAGACCTGCTCCAACATCACCAGACATTACCGGAACCCCGTCAATAACATACAACGGCGAGTTAGACGCATTGTACGATCCTACACCACGAATACGTATAGTACCTGTAGATCCGGGCTGACCAGAAGTTCCTGTCGCAACGCTTACCCCAGATAGATTTCCTTGCATCATGGTGTTGATAGAAGTAGTGGGAATATCCCTTAACGCCTCTGTTTTTACAGTAGATGCAGAACCTGTGTAAGACGATTTTTTATAGGTTCCAAAACCTGTAACAATAACTTCGTCTAAAGCATTTGAATCTTCTAGCAAGGCCACATCAATAATGCTTCGACTTCCTATTTCCACTTCGGTTGTTTGCATACCTACCATGGTAAAAACGAGAGTTGATGAACCTTCGGGTAGAGTAACGCTGTACGCTCCGTTGTTATTGGTGTAGGTAACAACAGATGTACCTTTAACAACTACGGATACAAAATCTAAAGGTTTACCGTCAATTGCTCCGGTTACGACTCCTGTAACCGTTGTTTGGCTATAGGCATAGCCAAAGCAAAAGAGCAACAAAGTACATAATAAGAATGTTTTTTTCATAAGATATTGGTTTATAACTGGTTTAGATGGTTGAAATATTAACTTAATATTTTAGCAGTAAGCACAATACTTTGTACTTACCGCTGAGTAAACATATAAATTAAAAATAATCCAGCAAAACTTAACGTTCATTTTGGTATGTTGTGCTTAAAAAAATAAAAGCATAGCTAGCTACACTTTCTTATAAAAAACACTTTTTTTTGATAAAAATAAGTTGATTAGTAAATCTATTTGTAATTTAATAAGTAGAAACCTCTTCTTTTAGTTTAAAAGACTACCGCTTTTTATATCGAATTATGGTTTAAAATATTGTTAATCATTCTTCCCTATCATTAAATGTAAATAGCTTTACTGTAAAATGGGGAGTTTATACTTGTAATATACTTTACGTAAATTCGCTACATTATTTGATTACAAAGCACAATAAAAAGATATCGATAAAATGGCAAAAAAATATAGCCGGCTACTGCTAGTAGCTCTATTAGTAGCTAGCTGCACCGTCCAAAAATCAGCTACGGTCGGAGAGCGCAAAGATACGGTTACCATCATTCAAGGGTATGGTAGCCTACATGTACTATATGCTCATGATCAGAGCGTACGGATTGTGGCAGGAAAAGCCAACGGTAACGTTCTTGATACTACGTTTACGTGCATGCCTCAAAACCTGAAGCTGCAATACATTGCTGCAAGCGAAGCAGTAGCTATTAGCTTCGATTTTTCACTTCACAACCGTATTAAACACTCCTGGAGTCAGAATCCATCTGAAAAGACGTTGGTAGTTTCCGACCTTCATGGGCGTCTTGATGCCTTTGTAGCCCTACTAAAAGGAAACGGAGTTGTAGATGATAAGCTGCACTGGTGCTATGGACAAAACCAGCTGATTATGATAGGCGATATGCTTGATCGTGGGCGCGACGACAACGGAATTGCATGGCTGGTATATAAGCTGGAACAAGAAGCAGAAGCAGTTGGGGGGCGTGTTGATTTCTTACCGGGCAACCACGAAGATTTGGTTTTAAAAGACGATATTCGGTATGTGAATGAGGCGAATTTACAATTTGCTACAAAAGCAGGAATTCCCTACGGCGAACTTTATGGATCAAACACCGAATTGGGTCGATGGATACGAGACAGCTATCTGGTATTAACGGTAGGCAACAACTTATTTGTACATGCCGGATTAAGCTTAGACCTCACCAAAAAGAGCTACAAAATTGGAGAGATAAACGAGCTGGCATGGCGTTTTATTGGCTATCCCACAAAAGAAAAAGAAAGATTGCATCCGCGAAATGAGCTTCTCTTTGGCAGTAGTGGTCCACTTTGGTATCGAGGTTTGGTGTTCGACTCAGAGAGCTACCCTCCTATTTCTTCAGACGATTTAGACAAGGTCCTACGTTACTACGATACAAAACATATTATTGTGGGGCATTCGGAGGTAAATGAAGTTGACTGGAGATATGATGGGCGAGTAATAGCCGTGAATGTTCGCCATTACGATAACTATCCTGAAGATCAAACCGCCGGATTGCTAATTGAAAATGGCAAATACTATTCTGTTAGCTATTCTGGAAAGAAGGTACTGCTAAGCAAAGAGTAGTATTTTAATTGGAGCAGGTTAAAAGCAACTACTTCTGATGGGTTGAACATTGCGGGTAAACCGCAGAAAGGGGGGTAATGTCATAAAAAACAAGCGGCGCTGTAATCTTCTGATTTACAATACCGCTTGTTTTATCTTTAGTGACCCTGCCAGGATTCAAACCTGGAACCTTCTGATCCGTAGTCAGATACTCTATTCAGTTGAGCTACAGGGCCTTCACTTATTAAGCTAAGAAGCTAGCCATTATAGCGTTTTTCTTTAATTCTGGCTTTCTTACCTGTTAAGTCGCGTAAGTAGTAAATTCTTGCTCTGCGAACTTTACCCACCTTGTTAACTTCAATCTTTTCGATAAACGGAGAGAATAAAGGTATAATTCTTTCTACGCCAACACCGTCTGATATCTTACGAACGGTAAATGTTTGTGTTGTACCTGTGCCTTTACGCTGAATAACAACACCTCTAAACGCCTGAGTTCTTTCTTTATTACCTTCCTTAATCTTATACGAAACGGTAATGGTATCTCCGGCTTTAAACTGGGGGTAGTCTTTTTCTTGAAGAAACGCTCCCTCTGCTACTTTAATTAAATCCATCACAATTAGCTCTTTTTGATGTTTACTACGGGCAACATTACACTTTCTATAAGAGGTTGCCTTGAATGAGGGTGCAAAGGTAATGTTTTTTGTAAAAAGCAAAACCAACCACCCGAAAAATTAAAAAGTCCGGCTTACTTTGCCAGCTTACTGATTTGCTCAAACAAATCGTTTGCTTTTGTAAGCAAATCGTTTACAATGGCTTTATAGTGCGCTCTGGTTTGCTTGGCATCGCCCTTTCCTTCGGGGTGATTAATTCTGGTATATAAGCCGTTGCGTAAGTCAACTGTTTGCTTAAGAACAGACTCTATTTGGTCTATATTTTTTCCCTGATTAAAATGCAGGTACAGCATGCAATCGCCAATTACTTCGTCGATAATAAAATCAACGTCCTTCTTCAAGTTTTTTACAGATGCCATAAAATACGTATTAGTTTGAAAAGGCAAAGGTAGTGAAAATGTACTAATTTGCTAATGTGAGAATGTGATAATATACTAATGCTGCTACCCCTAACCCCTAAAGAGGAATAGCTGGCGATAAAGGGGTTTCCCCTTTAGGGGACGGGAGGAGCAACCATTAACTATTAACTATTAACCATTAACACATTGATACATTGGTAAATTATTACATTACTACATTTTGACTACTTTTGCTACCGTAAACAAAACAACAACCCACATGATTATAGATTCTGTAACCGGTTTCGAGCGGTATCTTAACCAGCATCCCGGATTTGATAAAGCGTTTAAGTTCCTGCGCTCGCAAAATATAGAGGCACTCATTACAGGTCGCCACGAGATTGACGGCGATAACATCTTTGCCCTCGTTTCGGAAGAGGAAGGCAAGCCGCTGGAAAAAGCAAAGTTGGAGGTACACGACTCATACATCGACATTCAGCTGCTGATAAGCGGAAGCGAAACAATGGGCTGGAAAGACCGTGCCCGTTGCGATATAGGAGCAGGCGCATACAACGATGCCAAAGATATTGCCTTCTACGACGACGAGCCTGATGCATTTTTTGTGCTGGAACCCTCAAACCTGGTAATCTTTTTCCCACACGATGCCCACGCCCCAATGATTGGAGAGGGGTTGATTAAAAAAGTAGTGGTAAAAGTGAAAGTCTAATTATCAATGTTTAATTATTAATGTTTAGCGCCTAATATTGCAACATGTTAATAATTAATAATTTATAACTAATAATTGTTTTTCTCCGAACATACCTACCCTTGGGGAGATAACCGCCGTTTCAACTCTTACGCCGGTTACTTTAAGCGTACATTCGGAGAGCGGGTACAAAAGCTCACTATTGATGCGGGATTTACCTGCCCTAACAGAGACGGTACAATAGGCGTTGGCGGCTGCACCTACTGCAACAACGATGCCTTTAACCCCTCCTACTGTCAATCGGTAAAACCTATTACGCAACAATTGACTGAAGGCGTTGAGTTCCATGCAAATCGCTACCGGCGTGCAAAGAAATTTCTAGCCTACTTTCAGGCATACTCCAACACCTACGCCCCTCTCGAGCAGCTGAAGAAGCTATACGGCGAAGCGCTAAGCTACCCCGACATCATTGGGTTGGTTATTGGTACACGCCCCGACTGTATTAGCGAAGAAGTGCTGGATTATCTTGCCGAGCTCTCTAAGCAATACTACGTGATTGTTGAGTATGGTATTGAATCGTGCTACAACCCAACGCTTGAGCGCATAAACCGTGGACACACTTTCGAGAAGGCCGTTTGGGCTTTGGAAGAAACAAAAAAGAGAGGTATAAAAACCGGAGCGCACTTTATTTTCGGGCTACCTAACGAGTCGGTAGAAGCCATGATAGCCGAGGCAAACATCATATCCCTGCTACCGCTTGATACGGTAAAATTCCACCAGCTGCAAGTTATAAAAGGCACCGTGATGGAAAAAGAGTTTGCGCTAAACCCCAGCGAATTCGTGCGGTTTACGGTAGATAGCTACATTGATTTCTTTATCGACTTTGTAGAACAGCTTTCTCCAAACATTGTAATAGAACGCTTTGCAGGCGAAGTGCCACCCCGCTTTCTTGCCGTTCCGGCATGGGGCTTAATTCGCAACGACCAGCTGCTGGCCATGTTCGAAAAAAGATTGAAAGAACGCAACACTTGGCAGGGTAGGTTGTTTATAGACTAGAAACATCTACCGTTTCATAATGAAACCACTAAAACAGCTATTTAGCACCAAGCATCATAAACCACATTTTGGCGCGCGAGAAATACTTAAGTATATCGGTCCGGGCTTATTGGTAACCGTAGGTTTTATCGACCCGGGTAACTGGGCGTCCAACATTGCGGCAGGAGCATCTTTCGGCTATAAGCTGCTATGGATGGTGACCCTTTCTACCGTTATGCTTATTGTGCTTCAGCATAACGTTGCACACCTTGGTATAGCAACAGGTCTATGCTTATCTGAGGCTGCAACGAAGTATATGAAACCGTGGGCATCGCGTACCGTTCTGTCATCGGCAATGGCAGCGTCTGTCTCAACATCGCTGGCAGAAATTCTTGGTGCGGCAATTGCGCTGAACATGCTATTCGGGTTACCTATCCGCCTAGGAGCCATACTGGCAGCCGTTATGGTGCTGTTCTTACTCTTCTCTCACTCATACCGCAAAATCGAAAAGTGGATTATCGGCTTTGTTTCCCTTATCGGTATTTCGTTTATTTACGAGCTGTCGCTGGTAAATATAGACTGGGGACAGGCAGCAATGGGCTGGATTACACCGTCTATGCCCGACGGGTCGATACTGATTATTATGAGCGTGCTTGGGGCTGTGGTTATGCCGCATAACCTATTCCTACATTCCGAAATTATACAAAGCCGGCAATGGAACCACGAGAACGAAAAGGTAATTAAGAAGCAGCTTCGCTACGAATATACAGATACCATATTCTCTATGATAGTTGGCTGGGCAATAAACAGCGCAATGATTCTGCTGGCTGCGACTACATTTTTCCAAACAGGCACACCGGTTGATGAACTGCAGCAGGCGCAAAAAGTACTAATTCCATTATTGGGAAACAATGCATCGGTAGTATTTGCAGTGGCGCTTCTTTTTGCCGGAATTGCATCGAGCATTACCTCCGGAATGGCTGGTGGCAGCATCTTTGCAGGCATTTTCAACGAGCCTTACGATATTAAAGATACGCACTCTAAAACCGGAGTACTTGTATCTATCGTACTTGCTGTTGCGGTTATATTCCTGATAACCGATTCGTTTAAGGGATTGCTCATATCGCAGATGATTCTTAGCATTCAGCTGCCCATAACTATTTTTACACAGCTATACCTAACTTCATCAAAAAAGGTAATGGGTAAATATGTAAATCATAAATCCACTACCGTTTTACTCTTACTAATATGCAGTGCTGTAACAATGCTGAATGTGTTGCTATTTATCAGCTTCTTTTAGTAAATATTGAATCTGCAGACCTCTTCAAACAAAGCGAGAAACCTCCACATTCAGCGTGCTGCTATTCAGGAGATTTCTCGCTTTGCTCAAAATGACGGAGGTTTTCAACTATCCATCATATTTTTTCACATATCACATATCGCAATACGCTATACCCTCTTCTCGTGATACGTGATACTTATATCGTCTATTATGCCTTTCCGGCGCTTCCCAATACGCTGGTTACCTTGTGGCGGTATAGCTCTTTCAACGAATCACGAGCAGGACCTAAGTACTTACGTGGGTCGAACTCGGCAGGCTGAAGTGCAAATACCTCGCGAATGGCAGCAGTCATAGCCAAACGGCCATCGCTATCGATATTAATTTTACATACCGATGATGCAGCGGCTCTGCGCAGCTGGTCTTCAGGAATACCTATAGCATCCTTCAATGCGCCGCCATACTTATTGATAATAGCAACCTTATCTTGAGGAACAGACGATGCACCGTGCAGTACAATCGGGAATCCGGGCACAAGCTTTTCTATTGCTTCAAGAATATCGAAGCGTAATGGCGGCGGAACTAGAATACCGTTGGCATCACGAGTGCATTGCTCAGGCTTAAACTTGTTTGCTCCGTGTGACGTTCCGATAGAAATTGCCAACGAATCAACACCTGTTTTGCTTAAAAAGTCTTGCACTTCCTCAGGTTGAGTGTAAGTGTGATGCTCTGCAGAAACCTCATCTTCAACACCTGCCAGCACGCCAAGTTCTCCCTCAACGGTAACATCATATTGATGAGCATATTCTACAACCTTTTTTGTAAGCGCAATATTCTCGTCATACGGAAGGTGTGAGCCGTCAATCATTACAGACGAAAAACCATACTCAATGCACGACTTGCACAGCTCGAAGCTATTACCATGATCGAGGTGAAGCACAATAGGGATATTGTAACCCAGCTCTTTTGCATACTCAACCGCTCCCTGCGCCATGTAACGCAACAACGTTTCGTTAGCATATTTACGTGCTCCGCTAGAAACCTGCAGAATTACAGGAGATTTTTCTTCAACACAAGCCGAAATGATAGCCTGAAGCTGCTCCATGTTGTTAAAGTTAAAAGCGGGGATGGCGTACCGTCCCTCCATTGCTTTTTTAAATATTTCTCTCGAATTAACAAGTCCTAAATCTTTGTAGTGTATCATATCTTTTTTTTAATTAG
The DNA here is from genome assembly GCA_031550925.1 of Bacteroidales bacterium. Taxonomy (GTDB): domain Bacteria; phylum Bacteroidota; class Bacteroidia; order Bacteroidales; family UBA932; genus JAIRNF01. The sequence continues at coordinate 13,358 of JAVBOE010000006.1, forward strand.
TTTTGTGTCGATTTTGGGGTAATGTGAGATTAGCCCAACAAAGGTAGGAATAATTCCTATAATTTTCATTTAAACAAAACACTTTACAATGAAGTTTACATCATTCTTTCGAAAGGCGAAAGAACAAGAGGCCGAAAAGAAAAACGAATCAACTACAGAAAA
>JAVBOE010000030.1:0-15605 GCA_031550925.1 Bacteroidales bacterium
TGCTTGGCGTTTCGGCAAACAACGTATGGGGCGTACTATTAATGGCTGTGGTAGGCTCGGTTGTACTACTATGGGTGCTATCGCTGTTTAAGGTAAAAAAGAGCTAGTAGACCAGAATCACGATACGCGTATCAAGTATCACGAAAAAGATTTTCTCATCGTGATACTTGATACGCGTATCGTGATTCTCATCTTACTTATATTACCAAATGCAAAATAGGGTAGGGTTTGCCCATTGCATCTACTGGATCGCGGCTTATGAATTTAAAACCATAACGCTGGTAAAAGCACACTGCCTGCTTATTTTGCTCGTTTACATCAACACGGTTAACGTTTCGTAAGCTTATGGCAAAATCGAGCAGCTTCTTCCCCAATCCGTTACCTATCATATCGGGACGAACAAATAGCATCTCTATTTTTTTACCCATTAGGCCTATAAACGCCGCAATATTCTTCTTGGCGTCTCTAATACAAAATAGATCTACATTTTTAAGATATTCGTTTCTTACTAGCGGTTTTAGAAAGTAGATATCAGCTTCAGATAAGAAGTGATGTGTGGCTCTAACAGACGCCTCCCATAAAGCCGTAAGCTCGTTATAATCTGATGGGGTGGGCTTTTTTACAGACAGCTCTTGCTTGCTCATTATTCGTTGGTTTGGTAGATTAGGTTATAATATAGCTACAAAGTGTAAGTTGAAACAGATTTTAAAGGTAGTATATATTCTATAAAAATCAATAGCTGTCTAACATATTCCTCTGCTAACATTTTATTTGTAGGCGAAATAGTATCTTACTAAATTTGTAGGTAGATAAGGCATGCTCCAACTCTTCCAAAGGAAAGGAATGCCTTTGCTCTTTAATTTGTTCTATTTTCTTTCGTACTAAAACAGAGCTTATGTATATTGACGATCACAACCGGCTAAAAGAAAAGCTTAATTTTAATGACGACTATATACCCGTTGGCAGTATAGCCGCACGAAATTATACGTTTACATCTAAGAACGCCTATATTCTTCCGGGCGCGGATAGCTACTTGTGCGCAGAACATAATTTTAGCGTAGAAGAGCCCTACCAATCTTCAGGTCATGTTGATATGGTTAACGGCATACTTGATGTACCCGATGCTCATATACGAGAAAATATTACTTTTCGTTACCATATCTTTTCTCCCGTAGCGCAAACAGAGAAAATTAAGGACTTTGTAATACTGCTACACGGGTTGAATGAGAAGGATTGGGATAAGTATTACACTTGGGCTAAAGCAATAGTAGATAGAACGGGGAAGTCAGTTGTGCTATTTCCATTAGGCTTCCATATGAACCGTACACCGAAAGAATGGAGCGATTCAAGGCTGATGTATCAGGCCAGCTCGCAAAGAAAAGAGGCGTTACCTGATATTATCGCATCGTCGCTATCTAATGTTGCCATTAGCAAGCGTTTGCACAAGAAGCCTCAACGCTTTGTGTGGTCGGGCTTACAGGCTTACTACGATATCATTGATTTTATCGAAGCTATTAAAGCAGGTAAGCACCCAATGATTGCATCCGATGCTCACTACGATTTTTTCGCTTACTCAATAGGCGCGTTTCTATCGCAAATTCTTGTTCTCAGCAACTACAACGGATACTTTGATAACACTAAACTCTGTATGTTCTGTGGCGGGCCTGTGTTTAACCGTTTCGCGCCCGTAACAAAGTTTATTCTGGATAGTGAGGCTAACGTTGTACTATACTCATTCTTGATTGAGCATTTAGAGAGCCACATGAAAAAGGATGCTCGCCTGAACCACTACCTAAACGGCGATCATACCGAAGGAATTGTATTTCGTGCAATGCTGGATTACAAAGTAAATAGTGAGCTACGCGAAAATGCATTCTGTAAGCTAAGCAAGCAAATAATGGCTATAGGTTTAAAGCAAGATACCGTTATTCTGCCCTACGAAATTATAAATACGCTGCAAGGTAAATACCACGACATACCTATTCGGGTAGATATACTCGATTTTCCATACAAGTACAAGCACGAAGACCCGTTTCCCGCCGTAGAAAAGCTGAGAAAAGAAACGGACGAAGCGTTTAATAAGGTGTTTGATTCTATTTGCAATTTTTTAAAGCCATAGCAATGAAACAGCCATCAACAATAGCTGAAAACAAGAACTATACAGCCATAAATATTGGCAAGTTGGATGAATTGACCGAATATTCTCTGATACACCCTAAAAGTGGAAAAGAAGTAAAGGGTAAGGTGTTTTTAAAGGAAGCAACTAAAGTTACCGGAACAGAAATTTCGTTCGCAACGCTTCCGCCAAATACGGAGCTATCATATTTTCATATCCATAATAAGAACGAAGAAACCTATATTATACTCAAAGGCTCAGGCGACTTTCAGGTTGACGATGATTGCTTTGCTATTACAGAGGGAAGCGTTATTAGAGTTGCGCCAAATGGTAAGCGCGGGATGCGTAACTCATCTGATATACCTATGGTGTATATGGTTATCCAGTCTAAAGAAAACTCGCTGGAAGAATACTCTACCGATGATGGCGAAAGGGTAGAGTGCGAGTCGAAGTGGAATAAATAGCTTAAGCTGCTGATTTGTCGTCAAAAGGATGTGTCAAAAGTTATTTGCCCCATGGTTAAGCGGAATTTGTAGTTCCGCTTTTGTTCTTTTACCCCTAAATCCCCTAAAGGGGACTTTTGCAGTGTGTGTCAGTCAGTGATTTGCAGTTATTGAGGAGATTTTTCACTGCGTTCGAAATGACGGATAAAATATAAAAACAGGGAAGCTATATATTAGTAGCTTCCCTGTTCTATTTATATGTTAATAGCTCTATTTTAGACCTTTCAATAGCTCATCAACTGCTTTTTCCAGCTGAGCATCTTTACCTTTTAGTACATCTGCCGGAGCGTTGTATATTTCAATATCGGGGAGCAGCTCTTGGTTTTCCAGGTATTTTCCACGCATGTCTTTTACAGCAACTTGCGGCACACCAAATACAATAGACGGATCTATCTGATTTTCCCACCAAACAGCAGTCATAGTACCGGGTACAGGAGCACCTACCAGCTTACCAATGCCTAGCTCTTTATATAGCCATGGGAAACCGTGAGCGTTAGAGTAGTTGTCTTCGCACATCAGTACAATCGATGGCTTTAACCACTTGTTGTATGGGTCGCTACCAATATACTGACCACGAGGCTCAAACCGTTGGTATTCCTTGCCGCCAAGTAATGTTACCAAGTCATCGTGTAGCCAACCACCACCGTTATGGCGAGTATCAACCACTACCGCTTCTTTATTACGGCAACGACCTAGCAGCTCGGAATATACCTCACGAAAGCTTTCGCTATTCATGCCACGCACGTGTACATAACCAATACGTCCGCCCGATAGCTTATCTACCATATCACGGCGTTGCTCTACCCAACGCTTGTATAGCAGGTTATTCTGTTCGCCTAACGAAATAGCTTTAACCCACTCTTCCTGCTCTGCTGCATTAGCAGAAGTTTTAAACGCAATCAGCACTTTTTTATCTGCTTTGCCTGCCAATAATGGGAAATAATCTTTACCTGCCTCTATTGGTTCGCCATCAATCTTTGTAATAATGGTACCAACGGCAATCTTAGTATTAGCAGCAGTTAGCGGTCCTTGGTTTATAATCTCTTTTATACGAATACCCTCGCCTTTATAGTCGTTATCAAAGAATGCACCTAACGATGCTGTAGGCATAGGATGCGCAGGTGCAGCATAGCGCGCACCTGTATGAGAACCGTTCAGCTCGCCTAACATTTCGCCCAGCATTTCGGCAAAATCAAAGTTATTATTGATATATGGTAAAAAGCGCGCGTATGTTGGTTTGTAATATTCCCAATCAGCGCCATGCAAATTAGTAACGTAAAATTTATCTTTTATTTGTTTCCATGCATGGAAGAAAATATACTCACGCTCTCCTTCGGGACGATACTCAAACTGAGCATTGATCTTAACAGGAGTAATAGTGCCTTTTTCTATGTCAATCTTCTTAATTTGACCGTTACCAACCATTATAATGTTTTTCTCGGTACTATCGATTTGTATTCTTCCGCCACCCGCGTCTTTAGCCAATATCTTAGATGATTGGTCTTTTAAATCGTGAACCCAAAGGTCGTAGCCTTTCTCAAAACGAGTAAGGTAGTACAGTTTATCACCTTTCTTACTCAAATACACATCCGATAGGTTAGATGAGTTAGGTGTAAGCTTAATAACCATATCTTCGCGGTTAGCCAGCTCAAACTTTAACGGCTCTACCTCTTTTTTCTTGTTTTTATCCTTATCGGCAGCCTGTTTGTCTTTATCGTCCTTTTTAGTGTCATCGGCCTTCTTATCTTTCTTATCCTTATCGTCCACTAGCGACAGTTCTTCTTTTGTCATACGGAACTTATCATAAGCTTCGCGGTTAAAGAACATGATATAAGCATCAAAATAAGCGCCCCAGCTGCCATGGCTGCGATATCCGCCACGATCTGATATCCAAAGCATAGCTTCTCCGTCTTGCACAAAACGCGGCATAGCATCAGTATAGCCACTTTGGGTAAGGTTGGTAACTTCGCCACTACCATCTGCTTTAACCAGTGCTACATCATTATTATTCCAACCGCCAACATCAATATACTTCACTAAGAACCATTTGCTGTCGGGAGCCCATTCGTACCACTGATCGCCATCTGAGTATGAGTAGTTATACTTACCATCAAGCACCGTGCGAATATTTTTACTGGCAAGATTCAAAACGCGAAGAGTGGTGCGGTCTTCAAGAAATGCAATTTCTTTTCCATCGGGTGAATATTCGGGCTGGAAACACGCGTTGTTAGACTTGGTTAGCTGCTCTTCTTTAAACTCCTGAGCATATACAAAAGACTTGTCCTCTTTACGTGTAAGCGAAGTCTGGTAAACATTCCACAAACCGTTACGCTCGGAAGCATAAACGATAGAACGTCCGTCAGGACTGAACGATGCGGTACGCTCTTGATCCGGTGTATTGGTAATGCGGCGTGTTGTGCCATACTCTACCGATGCAACAAACACATCACCTCTAGCTACAAATACCACCTCTTTTCCGCTAGGAGAAACCGACATTTCGCGTATGCCACTGGTAAAGCTCATGTACTTCAGCTTATTCTCCTGATTATCTGTTGCCAGCTGTATGCTTATTTTTTGCGGCTGTTGTCCTTCTTTCATGGTATAGATTTCGCCATCATATGTAAAGCAAAGTGTGCCGTTTTTGCTGGTGGTTAAGAATCTTACAGGATTTTTGGTGAAGCTGGTAAGCTTTATCGGCGCTGAAGAATTGAAGTCTGCCTTATATACATTGAATGAGCCGTCTTGCTCGCTCAGATAGTAGTAGCCTTTGCCATCGGGTGTCCACACAGGGTTGCGGTCTTCGCCTCTGAATGTGGTAAGCTTCTTGTAGCTTCTTGCTCCGCTAAGATCGCAAAGCCAGATATCACGAGCAATAGAAGACTGCTGATGCTTGCGCCATGTGTCTTCGTATCCCTTTTTGTCGTGATATAGCAGCTTAGTGCCGTCCGCATTAAAAGTAATGTCCTCCATTGTGTAGGAAGAGAACAACGAAGGACGACCACCTGTAGTGTTAACTTCGTAGATCTGCGCAAATTGACCTGAGGGAAACTCGCCATCAACAGCATCACGCATAATACCTGCTATGAACAGCACGCTATTCGCACCTTTAAATGCCACAGGAAACTCGTTAGACGAGTGAGTTGTAAGGCATGTAGGTTCTCCACCGTTAGCCGACATGATAAATACATCGTAGCTTCCCTCGCGGTTAGAGGCAAAGGCTATGCTTTTACCATCTGGCGACCATACGGGGCGCGTATCGTGCGCCGAGTGTGTGGTCAGCTGTATGGCTCGTCCACCCGAAACAGGTACAGTATAAATATCGCCCTTATAAGAAAAGGCGATTTGGCTACCATCCGGAGATATGGCACTGTAACGTAGCCACAAGGGAGCATCCTGCGCTTTTAATCCTACCGAGAGGACAACAAAAAGCGCGGCTAGTAAGGTTTTTCTCATATAATTGTTAGTTTTTAGGGATTGGTAATATTGAATATAGAGTAAAGAACAAAGATAAAAGACTTAAAGACAAAATGCTCTTTTGCAATCTTGTATTAATAAATCTTCGGTCTTCATTCCATATTCTGTTATTTAAGACGATGGAAAAGTAAAAAGGTTGCATTAAGGCAGCAGAAATGATGAAAAGATTCTTATATTTAACTTTTGATGCTTTGTAGAGTGGCTGTATTATTGGTTACCTGATAGAAAGTAACAATAATAAAAAAGCAGCTAAAACATAATAGATAAATACCAGTAATGAATATAAAGAATAGGCTATCTGAACGTATCGGGCTAAACGATATCAACGAGATAACCCAATATACGCAAGGCAGCGATAAAAGGAAACAAACGCTATACGAGCTGATTTTTGATGCTGATGATATAGTAGCCTACCAAGCGGCATGGGCTCTAAATCATTTCTCGTTATTAGAAAATCAATGGTTATTCGATAAGCAGAACGAGCTGATTGACGAAGCAATGGTTTGCACACATGCAGGTAAACGAAGGCTTATTTTGAGCTTACTTTTTCGGCAGCCGGTGGCTAACCCACCCAGAGTTGATTTTCTTGATTTTTGTTTGGAGCGAATGATCTCAAGACAAGAGCTGCCCGGAGTTCAATCGCTTTGCATGAAGCTTGCTTATGAGCAATGCCGTTCTATTCCGGAACTGATGCAAGAGCTGAAAACCATTCTCGAAATAATGGATAGCGATTTGATGCCATCAATAAACGCTGTCAGAAAAAACGTTTTAAAAGCCATGCGGAAAGGTAAGAGCTTGCAAAGCTACTAGACAGAGTTCGATTAATAATACCAAGTTGCTATCAAAGTCGAGGCTCCGTTAGGAGCCAAATATTTGTAACAAGCAGTTTATTTACCTGTTTCATTGCTCCATTAGGAGCGACATTTTTTCTCAACCTTGCTTACCCTCTCTAAGATACTGCTCCTGTGGAGCAGAGATTATTTACCATTGCGCTATTCTACAAAGATATTGCTCCTATGGAGCAAAACCAACAATTCTTTATCGGAGTCGCATGTTCTCTGCTTTCTGTACCCACATGGTTAAATATAAGGGTAGAATATTTATTTTATACCAGAAAGAATAGTGGAAGAATTCTTATTCGTATATTTGTATTTAGCCCATTGTAAACGATTTTTATATGAAATATACTAAGTATTTACTCCTCCCTTTCATCTGTTTACTATTAAGCGCGTGTGATAAGGATAGCAACGGTTCTAACAATAGCGATCGTCCCGAAACGTTAGCTTGGATAGAAGATATCATGCGAAAACATTACTATTGGAGCGATAAAATACCTGCATCCGGTAAGCTTAGCTATACCGCCGATGAAGAAGATTTCTTTACCTCATTACTGTACAAAGCAGAGGATGGAAAAACCAGAAACGGAGTACACAGCTATTTTTCTTCTATAGAAAAGGTAGCCGGCATTACCCGCCAGGGTTATGTTCAAGAAGACTATTCATATGGTTTTGAGTTTGCTTCTGTCAGCTTTAGCGGAGGATATTATGGAGCACTTGTTTTATGTGTGTTGCCCGGTACTCCCGCCGAGAGAGCCGAACTTAAAAGGGGCGATTGGATTATGTATGTAAACGATAAGCGCATGACATCCTCTAGTGATGTGATGAGCCTATACGGCGATGTAGCCAAAACGTTTAAAATCTATAAATGGAGTAATGCATCCGGCTTTGTATCCGACAGATCGGTTAATATTGGGATAGCCGAAGCGATTGAGTACAACCCCATATATAGAACCAAAACATATACTATTGGAACAAAAAAAGTTGGATATCTGGTATATAACAGCTTTAAGGCAGGCATAAATGATAGCGGTACGGCTTATGATGATAGGCTGAGAGAGCTGTCGTCAGGCGAGTTCAACGGGGTAAATGAGTTTGTACTGGATCTTAGATATAACAATGGAGGACTTCTAACCTCTACCAGACTGCTGTGCGCCATTTTGGGACCTCGCAGCGTCTTGTCGGAAACAAAGTTTGGATATTACGAATACAATAACGGGTCGAAAGAATATTTTAAGGCCAATAGTGCGCAGGGTAACGGGAATAACCTAAACCTACAGCGACTCTTTGTATTGGTTAGCGGCTCTAGCGCTTCCGCGTCAGAAGCGGTTATTAACCTGCTAAGTCCTTATATGGATGTGGTAGTTATTGGTGAAACTACCTATGGTAAAAACGTAGGATCATCACCCTTTGAGAGCTCCGATAAAGTATGGAAAATGCAGCCCATAACGGTTAAAATTTTCAACCACGATGGTAAGTCGGATTACGCTAATGGCTGGGTACCGGATATTACGAAAGGAGATGTATTTGACTACGATAGTCAGGGCTATGTTACCTTACAGGAGGACATTCTGGAGCTTGGCAATACCAACGAACGGCTGCTTAAAATAGCATTGGGCATTATTGGCGGCACATATACCGGCAGTAGCGTACGCTCGGCAGAGGCTGGTAAGGCCTATAAGCTTGGGCCTAGCTCTTTGGATAGAAAAGAACCTATCTTATTAATAGATTAGCTATCAGTCAATCCTTAACAATATAAAGCTCATAAGTTTTTATGTGCTTTTTCTTTGACATATCCATAACCCAAGTTGCCATTTTTTGTAAGCTATTACACCCTAAGAGAGGGCACCAAAAGCTATAGCAAGCTTACGTTAGTTCAAAATCTAACACTGACATTTCTACCGATTATGCTGATTTTTTTATTTAAATAGAAGAACAAAGAGAGAATGGCTAGGAGATAGGTATAACTTCAAATTTGCAGGTATCAGTGGTCGCAAACCAAAGTAAAAGCAAGTGAGAAACTAGCTATAATAATTTAGCGTAAAATAATTATAATTAGCTATTTATATCTAAATGTTTGCTGAAGGTATTAGTAGCATTAACAAAACGCAATAGTAAAAAATATCTAGATTAAACAGAGTTGTTATATTTAAAAACATAATTGTTACCAAAATTGAGAGATATTTTATCTAAATCAAGCGTATGTTTTAAATAACAACTATTATTAATATACTAAATTATAGAATATTATATCTGTAAATACTAGGCTTATGTTTATAACTTTCAAAGAGTATAGATCTGTTTGCACAATAAAAAGTAAGCTGAAATAGCTGTTTAAAACTCAAAATTTGCTGTATGCCAATTTGACTGTATGATAGAGTAGGGGTAGAAGTAGGAGTGGCTTTTTAAACGATAGAAGGTTAAGTTTCAACATAGCCTTATGCAATGTATTTAACTCATACACAAATAATTGATCTATTTAATTGATTATCAGTGCATTTTAAAAAATACATACCCCCATTTTGATCCCAGAAAAATCTTAGAAACCTAATGTGGTAGCCAAAACTGCTATTTGCTGTACTATGGTTGTAAATCGCAAAGCTTATCGGTAAATAGTACGCCTTGCAGGTGGTCGTATTCATGCTGAAATATAACAGCCACAAAGCTATCTGAGCGAGAGTGGCCTTCCAGCCTCTCGCGAACTAACTTGCCATGTTGGTTTGTATATTCTACCTCAATCCAAGGGTAGCGAGTGGAGTTACCGCTTGTATCTGGTATAGAAAGGCAGCCATCACGCTCAAAGCAAATGGTTTCCTTGGGGTGGTTAACTATGTGGGGATTAATAGCAACCTCTACGGGCCAGTCTGGCTTATCTGTACGAGCAAATAGAAATAGGTTTCGGGCAATACCAACTTGCGGAGCAGCTATCCCAACGCCTTGCTCTGCGTCTAGCGTTACCTTTAACCGTTCTATAAGCTTTAGTATATCTTCCTTATCCTTTTCAAAGTTGAGGTCTGTGCATTTCTTACGTAAGAATAACGAGTCCTGCTCATTGGTGGTTAGTAGTACTCTAAATGGCTCGCTTACACTGGCACTATTAATTAAGGCTTTTTCTTCTTCAGTTAGTATGTTGTTTGTTTGGCACGAAAATGTAGATAGCATAATACAGATAAGAATAACAATATGGTTGAGTTTCATAGTAGTATCTATTATAGAGATAGATGTTAGAGCACAAAAATAGAGAATAAATACCAATCAATAAGCTACTGGCTTGGCGATGCATGAATTTAAGTTATCAAAATAGTATTGAGTTATGCATCTATCTTTGTAAGTCCAAAACTTTAAATAAATTTACACATTAAACACAGAGGAAACCCAACTTTGTGTTTATGTTTGTACACAAAAAAGACCCCATATGAAAATAAAAATTATAGCATTGGCTTGCGCCATCGCGTTTGCAATAACATCAAACGCACAACCGTTATGGATGCGGTACCCCGCAATATCACCTAACGGAAAGGAGATCGCTTTCTCTTATAAAGGGGATATTTATAAAGTACCCGCCGCGGGCGGCGAGGCCAAACAAGTTACCATGCACGAAGCATACGACTACATGCCTGTGTGGTCGCCCGATAGTAAAAGCATCGCGTTTGCAAGCAACCGCAATGGCTTCTTCGACATTTACATTACTTCTTCGGAAGGAGGGAATGCCAAGCGGTTGACTACTTTTTCGACCTCAAAATCGCCTTATACATTCACGCCCGATGGCAAATACGTGGTTTTCGGAGCCAAGATACAAGCCCCTGCAGCAAGTGCAGCCTTCCCTTCAAGTGTTATGACCGAACTCTATAAAGTCTCTATTAACGGAGGTCGCCCCGAACAAACATTTGCAACACCTGCCGAGAATGTTTGCTTCAGCAGCGATGGTAAACAAATGATTTATCAAGACCACAACGGACTGGAGGATCGTTTCCGCAAGCATCACAAATCGTCTGTTACCCGCGACATTTGGCTATACGACATAAAAACGGGCCAGCACCAGGCATTGATAACCGATGCAGGCGAGGATACCAACCCCGTATTTAGTGCAGATGGTTCGCAGGTGTACTTCCTAAGCGAGCGTTCGGGCTCTTATAATGTGCATACATTCAAAACTGCCACTCCTTCGCAGATAGCTCAGGTCACATCGTTCAAAACCAACCCTGTTCGCTTTTTGAGCATCGCAAACAACGGAACGCTGTGTTTTGGATACGATGGTGAAATATATACAATGGCTGCCTCAGGAAAACCTGAGAAAGTAAAAATCAGCATAACAGAGGAAGAGCGCAATAACAGCACGACATTCTTGCAAAATAAAAATGCAACAGGTAAGGCTATTTCCGGTGACGGCAAACAGGTTGCCATGATAATGCGTGGCGAAATTTTTGTAGCATCTGTTGATTACAAATATACCAAACGCATTACCAATACCGCTGCATGCGAGAATTGGCCTACTTTTTCGCCCGATGGCAAAACGTTGGTCTATGCTACAGAGCGCGATGGTACATGGAATATATACACTGCTAAGCTTACCCGTACCGATGAACTTTATTTCTTCAACGCAACGGCAATAAAAGAAGAGCCGCTATTCGCGCCTTCATCTACAGAGCGTATGATTCCCAAATTCTCACCCGACGGAAAGGAGATTGCTTACATCGAGAATCGTAATAAAATAATGGTATATAACCTCGAAACCAAGAAAACGAGACAGGTTACCGATGGCAACGATAATCCCGATTCATCAGGCAGTATTGATTACGCTTGGTCGCCCGACGGTAAATGGATTACATACGAGTACGTTCCCAACAAACACATGCCTTACTACGATATAGGCCTTGTCAGTTCTCAAGGCGGCAAGGTTACCAACCTTACCAACAGCGGTTATGGTAATGAATATCCGCGCTGGGTGTTGGATGGTAACGCCATACTGTTCCGCTCGGAACGTTACGGTATGCGTAGCCACGCATCGTGGGGCTCGTTAGACGATGCCATGATTATATTCATGAATCAAAAGGCATACGATAAGTTCAGACTTAGCGAAGACGATTACAAGCTGCTAAAAGAAGAAGAAAAACAGAAAGAAAAAGATAAAAAGAGCGACGCCGACAAGAAGGATGATACTGATAAGAAAGTAAAAGATATCGAAGTAGAGCTTGATGGAATACAAGACCGCATCATGCGGCTTACACCCGCTTCGGCACAAATGGGCGACGCTATACTTAACCCCGATGGCGATAAACTGTACTATCTGGCTTCGTTTGAAAAGGGTTACGACTTATGGTCTATCAGCTGCCGCACTAAGGAAACCAAACTTGAGGTAAAAGATGCGGGTAATGCCCCGTTATTTCTTGACAAGGAGGGTAAAAACCTGTTTCTGCTGGGAAGCGCCATGCAAAAGGTAAGTCTGTCTGACAGCAAAAAAACACCCATCAGCTATCAAACCGAAATGACTGTTGATTTTACAGCCGAACGCCAGTATATGTTCGACCATGTATGTACACAAGAGGAGAAACGTTTTTATGTTACCACCATGCATGGGGTTGATTGGCCTTTGATGAAAAAAACGTATGCGAAATTTCTGCCGTATATCAACAATAGCTACGACTTTGCCGAATTGTTAAGCGAGCTGTTGGGCGAGCTGAATGTTTCGCACACCGGATGCATGTATCGTCCTACACCCGAAAACTCCGATGCTACGGCTGAATTAGGCGTGTTCTTCTCGTGGAATTATGATAAAGATGGCTTGTTGGTTGACGAAGTGATAGAGAAAGGTCCGTTTGATAAGGCCGACAGTAGGATGAAACAAGGATGCGTAATAGAATCCATCGATGGAGAAAAGATTATTGCAGGTATGGACTTTTACCCGTTGCTGAACAAAAAATCAGGCAAAAATACGTTGATATCGTTCTACAACCCCGCAACCGGCGAACGTAGCGAAGAAGTGGTAAAACCCATAACCGCCGCTCAGCTTAAAGCGTTGCTGTATAAACGTTGGGTAAAACAACGCGAAGCCGATGTTGACAGGCTCTCTAACGGACAGCTGGGATATGTGCATATTGAGAGTATGGGCGACCCCAGCTTCCGTTCAATTTATTCAGACATCCTCGGTAAGTTCAATAATAAAAAGGGTATTGTTATAGATACGCGCTTCAACGGAGGCGGTCGTTTGCACGAGGATATAGAGGTATTGTTCAGCGGTAAATTATACTTCGAACAAGTTATTCGGGGTAAGGAAACCAGCGACATGCCCAGCCGTCGTTGGAACAAACCGTCAATAATGGTAATGAGCGAGGCTAACTATTCAAATGCGCACGGAACACCGTGGGTTTACAAACACACAGGCATAGGCAAGCTGGTGGGCATGCCCGTTGCCGGCACCATGACAAGCGTTTCGTGGGAAGTGTTACAAGACAATACGCTGATATTCGGCATACCTATTATAGGTTATCGTTTGCCCGACGGCGCTTATTTGGAAAACCAACAGCTGGAACCCGATTTCAAAATAGCCAACTCTCCCGAAAAGATAGTAAAGGGCGAGGACGAGCAATTAGCCAAAGCTGTACAAGAGTTGCTAAAAATAGTGCGTTAGCTAGCATGATACGAATAAAACAAATAGCAACAATAGTCACCATTGCATTATTAATATCTTGCTGTGCAAATCATTCTCAAACAAATACTAAAAGTACGGACGAACTTGAAGGTTCTGAAAAGGTTTATCTTGAAACAGCGGTGAACAGGGAAAATGTAAACGTAGCTATATGTCGAGATACTCTTGGCTCTTGGTCGATTATTTACAGCATTGACAATGACAAACATATACTTGATTTAGAAAAAGAAGGTATATTCTATAAAGAACCTGAATTAATGTGGTCTAATGGAGATTATGCTTGCATAATGACATGGTGGTCTCAAGCCCAGTCGCGACATATTTTTATTCCGCTAAAGAAAGAAAACAGCGTTATCTATTTGAACAAAAATATCGAAGAGATGGATAGTATCAACAATAACATTGTGTACATAGATACCGTTTACTATAATAAAGACGAAATTACTTTTGCTGTTGAGAACATACTTACCCGCAAGAATAAAAAGGCACATCCGATTATAATTAATGAACATAATTCTATATATCCATTTTTTGACAGTATTACCATGACAAGGAGTAGTGTTACAATTATAACAGGAAGCGGAAATGAAACAATAGATATAAGCGGATTATATTAACAGTGCTCTGTTGCCTGATTTTATTAAGAAGGATCCCCGTTCGGCTTAGGCTGTGCCTAAGTTGCCATATATATTCAGCATTAGCTCAACAAAGGGTCACAATGAAAAAAGAATAATTGAATAATAAGCAAAATAAAAAGTTGAACAGATGAAAAGAATAATAATAGCAGTTATCGGAATAGGAATTCTGGCTGGATGTAAGCCTAAAGAGGAGCAAAATTTTAGAGTTGATTTAGAACATTTTTTTGGAGTAGAAGGCTTCACGCTACATTATGTAGCTAATCAAGATTCGCTCAAGCTATACTATAATTGTGATTTTGAAGGATGCAAAGACACTCTAATATATCAGACCATGTTAGATAAAAAAGTAGCTGCTGATTTTTTCTCATTCCTCACAGATTTAAAATACGACACCTTGAAAAATAGCTACGAAACATCAGGGTTTGATGGCAGATATACAACAGTTCAAATTTCGGGTAGTTCAATCCCTAATAAGACTATAAGGTTGGTAAGGTATGAACATGAAACAGTAGAAAAATTGATTGATAGAGTAGATTTATTAATTCCGGAAGTCAAGTATAGGTTATATAGCTATAAATACGAAGAATAAAGTACACAGCCAACCACACGGTAAGCGGCACTTGTAATGCCGTTAATAGAAAAGGGTCCACAAGGACCCTTTTACTGTATTACGATTGATGTAATGCCTTGTAGCTACCTCAGCCAGTTACTGCCAAATACGATGTAATAACCCCAGCTATCAGGCCCTTTTGCAACGTCAATACCCATGCGGAGCCCGAACTTACGGGCCAGCAGGTAACGGAACCCTGTACCATAGTTCCATACCCATTCCGAAGAGCCAAAATCGCTCCACTTGTCAAATGCTTTGCCCGTACCTGAGAATCCCATCAGGCTCCAGCGCCTATAGAAATCCCAGCGTAGCTCTACTTCGGTCAGGATATCGGCCTTACCTTGGTAGCGGCCGGATTCAACACCACGCAGATCAATATATGGGAGCATATAGAACGGGACATCGCCAAATGCCTGCTGCCCGTCTATGCGCCACCCGCCAACCAGCTTATCGAAAAGCTGGGCGTACATAAAGGCAGAATAGTTAAGTCGCTGAAAATCGTAGTCGCTGCCAAAGAAGCTTTGGCTAAAGTTGGCATCAAAGTGCAGCTTAACCCCCTTGTTGGGAGTAAACGGGTTGTCTCGGCTGTCATACTCGACAAGTGCTCCTAGCTGACTGGTATGGCGACTCAGCTCCAAATCGCCAAAGTCGTCTGGTAGAGGGACTGGAAGGTCGCCTGTATAGCGCACATCAGCATTGAGGAACATGTACTGCAAACCCGCATTCCAACGCGAATAGCCTATCCGCTTTATTGCCGAAAGAAAAACCGGAATCATCTTAAT
>JAVBOE010000052.1:0-21577 GCA_031550925.1 Bacteroidales bacterium
TTCGTTTTTCGCATATCTAGACCTCTATGTTGAGCGGCATTGCAAATGCCGCTCATTATCTTCGATGAATTTTAAATTCAACGATAAAAGAACGATGGCATTGCAAATGCTGCCGAATGAAGCTTACCCTAACTCCAAAAGAGGCTTCTTTTTCGTGATACGTGTATCGTGATACTTTTTTCGCACATCACTATGCGCTGTACCATCTTTTCATTTTCACATTAGCATATTTCCACATTTTCATTTTCTCATATCTCGATACTCGATATGTGCATCGCAGTACTTTTTAGATGCTCTTTGTTTCGTTTTTTGAAAAAAAAATTCTGTGATTTGCTCATATAGTTTGGCTAAAGCTATTGATATTACTCTATTTGAGGCTATTTTCTGCATAAAGATAGAATTTCTATATTAAATTTGTTTTGAAAATTCCTAACACCTGTGAAATCCACTCACCTAATATTTCACAAACTAGGTAAAAATAAAACCCATGAAAACGTCTATAATTTCTCTTGAGATTTTGGCCAATTCGCTAAAAACGCTACCCGAGAATGCGAACAGTACTAAAGCCAAGGCACAAGAAAGTCCAACAGCCCCGTTGGCAGTAAATTTTGAGCAGCCCAATAGCTTCGACCTGGGCGAAACAAAGGTTATTCATTTTACATTTAGCGGTATGCCTACTCGGTTCGAGCTGCTAGATCCCCCTTTTGGTTGGGTAGTTTCGTTGGCTAAAGTTAGCGAATATGGCGGTTCTATTGCTATTACAGCCAGTAAATTCTCGTTAGATACGCAAAGTACGCTCGATTTTGTTATCAGCAACCATGAGGTTTCTGCAAAAAACTCGGTCAAGCTTTCTCTTAGCTTATACACCATTGCGGTAGGAGCCGTTTGCCATGAGAACGGTAAGCCTGTAGGGGTAGTTTTCCGACCTAAAACGAAGCACCAAGCAGGTCTGATTGTACACAAAAAAAACACCTCTGCAAAATGGGGAAACGCAGCCCATACCTACGCAATAGATAGAGATAACGGGCTAAATAACGCAGCCATTATAGGCACTATTGATGAAACGCTTAACAAGTTCCCATCATTTGGCTGGTGCTGTGGTCATGGTCGAGATTGGTATATGCCTTCAATACACGAGCTAATTTACCTGTTCTATAGTAAGGCAGAAGTAAACAGCAGCCTATACGAAATAAGCGGAAGTCCATTAGTTACCGATGGCGCGGCATACTGGGCATCGAACGAAGTGAACGATCGTTTTGCCTGGAGCCTTTACTTTCAGGATGGACATTTAAACTACCACAAGAAAGAGTACAATAAGCTGGTTAGAGCTATACGATCCTTTTAAGTAGTACATGATACGCGAAAGACGATGAGTGATAATATGCTGATGTGAAAATGAAAAGATGGTACAGCGTATAGCGATGTATGATGTGCGATGTACGAAAAGGTGAACTACAGAGAACACATAGAACCACATAGCTTTTACCCCCTTTCTATGCGATTTTATGTTGTTCTATGTAGTTCCATTTTTTAGCCCCCATTAAGAGGAGTAAAAAGAAGAAGTCCCCAAATCTTTAAAGGGGGCTTCTTTTTTGTGATACTCAATATGCGCAACGATATACAAAGTAGCTATGACTTTATGGGTTAGGTGGGTGTTTAGTGCTCTTGCTTATTAGGTAAAGCCATAGCTACTCTTAGCGCTTTAGCTGGTGGCAAAAGCTCTACGAGGGTTACTAATAGATGTAAAAACAGTATAAAACGCTGCACAGCAAGGAAATAATTAACATATAAGAGCTGCAACCATCCCCCAAAAACATTTTGTATAAGCAATACCAACAGAAGTCAGAAGAAATATAAGGCATTGTAAGCATTTCTTGCTACTTTTACGGCAAATATTGCCAACAATATTATGAAGAACCGTTTACTTTTTTTAGCGCTCATTTTGCCGATATTGAGCATAGGATCATACTCGTGCACCAATTCTCACGAAGATGATATCATACTATACGCGCCCAAGCAGGTAAGAGAAATAACCGATAAGGGTACAGGTACAACTCCGACAACAAAAATAACATACTCGCTCACATATAGCGCTACAGGCGATATCAAAACCGAAGGAGATGATCAGACAACAGGCACTTTCTACTATAACGTTGATGGCAGCATTGATAGCGTGTCGTTTAAAGTGAGTGATGCGGCAAAAAAGAAAGAGCTGCAAGAGGCAATAGCAGCAGGCATACCCGAAGCAGAAGTATCGGTAGTAGATTCTTTGAAGGCTATATACACCTACAGTGCAAGTAGTATAGCGGTTAACTTGCGCACCTATCGTTCAAAAAAAGACGACAATACCACCCATCAGCAAATTGTACTCAACGCCAAGCAATTTCCCATATCCTATATTTTTGACGAAACCCAAGAACGCTACAGCTATAGCTATACCGATAGCTTACTGACTACCATAGAGTATTACGACCACGATGTACTGCAGTGGAAGCGCAGCTATGAGTTTAACACCGACCCTGAAGTTAAATCGCCTTATGGTGAGGTTCCGCATTACGTTGCATGGTATTTTGTGATATATCGGTCGATGAGTCCTGGCGGTTTTGTTGTAAAATCAACCTACGAGAAGGCAGGATCAAGCCCTGTAAAAGAATATGAGCTGAATAATTTTACTATCAGCGATTTAGGGTTTATTAATCAGGCCACCAAAACATACTATGAGACAGATGGCAGTACCCGTTCGGTAGTAACTTACCGACAAGATTACCAAAAGCTGGTATTCGACTAAAGCTATAGCCATTATCGAAGCAACAACAAGCTGATATGCTTTGTTATAGCTATTTTACTTACATTCAATTTTAAAGCTAATTATTACCTACCATACCTATTGGCTTCCAGCCAGGTAATTTTTATTTATTCATGTTATAAATAATTTGTAATAAGCTATTTATATGTTACAATGTAATCTATCAGCTCAGCTTAAAAAAACCATAATTAACCTAAAACCACTTTTTATTAGGTATCGCATTACCTAATTTTGTATCAACTTTTATGGAGCAGGTTTGTTTTTACTCATGAAACATGGTAACGCACCGCTTTCATAGTAAGCCTTGAATAGCACATTATTTTCATATCATTATAGAGTTAGTTGGTGCGCTGTGCTATTCAAACGAGGGCTGTCTGCGGCACAATCAGACAGCCCTTCCTTTTTTAAGTATGGTAGCACGATACACATATCAAGTATCACGAAAAAAAACAACATGTTGATGTGATAATATGCTAATGAAGAAATGATATAGTACATATCGCACTACTTTTTTATGTGGTTCAGCTTCTTTTGTCCCCAATCCCCTAAAGGGAATCGGAGATAAGGGGCTTCCCCTTTAGGGGACGGGAGGGGTACTACGAAGTATCGTGATATGTGATTTTTGAAAGCTTCATCAGCAAAAGTTAAGCTGTATTAGCTAATATGAATGTTGCTATAATGCAGTATAAAATAATGTTATACCTTTGTTCTGATTATTTAAAAAACTATTTGACTATGAAACTTAGAAAATTATTCTCGCTACTACTAGTAGCTGCCCTTTGCGTTGGTTTTACTGCTTGCGATGATGATGAGACCTCCGGTTCTGTTGTTGGTAAATGGCAAAGCGGCACCATTGTTCCGGTTGTTGAATCCAGCAATCCGGCAGTAAAAGCTGCTGTTAGCTTAGTTGTTCAAGGGCTAATTGACGATATAAATCTTTCTCCATTTACCATTGACCTTAAAGACGATGGTAAATGTATTCTTACGATGGAAGGAGGAGAACCAGAGCAGGGAACATATGCGTATAGCGGCAACGAGCTTACCATTACTGGAGACTTCTCTCTTTTAGTGCTAGCAGGCGGAGCGCAATCTCTAACTTTTGGAACCAGTTTTAGCGGTTCTTCGCTTGTTTTAGAAGTGAATGTGAAGCCTTTAATTGGATCAATAATTGAAAGTATGTTCCCTGACTTTTATAGCTCTATTACCAAGCTGGCAATGGCTATTACGCTAACTCCTGTTAGCTAGCTATACCATGGATAGTACAAAGCCGACCTAGCACCAGTGGGTCGGCTTTTTTATGCTCTTCTCTTAATATACCTAAATGCCAGCTAAGCTTTGTAAAGATTGTTTAGCTCAAAATAGCTGTATTTCTTAGCGTTAGCTAAAGTTCCTTTTTACCTTTGCAACCCCTTAAACAAAGAAAGGCTTACAGTAAGCCGTATGAATATAACCTTAGGCTAGCTATGAAAACAAAAAAAATTTTTAGTGTAATTCTGGTTCTTGTTATTGTAGTAGGACTTGTATCGTAAGCCGGTAACACTTCTGTTGCAGATAAATGGCGGTACAAAAGAATATGTTGCTAAAACACCAGAGGCTATCTATAGACTTCAAAAAACAGACATTACAAAGCATATAAACGCATAAAAAGCGCATACACCAATCTTTCAACATAAACCAGAAAAGACCTCTTCGGCATCGGGGAGGTCTTTTGCGTTTTTGTATATTGTGATATGAGATATGCGTACAGCGATATGCGAAAAAGTATCACGAACACTTCGTACTACTTTTTCGCTGTACTCATATCGCAATACGCTGTACTATCTTTTTCGATTATCTTTGCGGTCTTATGGTAGCATCTAAATCATATAAGTACTGGATTCTTTTTGTGATATGCCTTTCGGCGGCGTTAGGTCCATTTATGGGCTTTTCTGTCAACTTAGCCTTACCGCATATTGCTAAAGAGTTTGAGCTTAGCGGAGTGATGCAGAATTGGGTGGCTACCTCATTTCTGTTGGCATCAGCTATTTTTCAGGTTCCGTTTGGCAGGCTTGCCGACATCTGGGGCAAGCGTTCGGTTTTTATTGTAGGGCTGTCTTTGTTTACGCTAAGCTCGCTAGGGTGCTGTCTTCCGTTCAACACAGGGGCTACGTTGCTTGTTTTTCGTGTACTGCAAGGCGTATCCAGCGCAATGATATTCAGCACCAACATGGCCATACTTACGCTTGTTTTTCCGGCTAAAGAGCTGGGCAGGGCTATGGGCATAAATGCTGCCGTAACTTATACTGCTTTGGCATTGGGGCCTTTGTTTGGCGGCATTATTATTAAGTATGTTGGCTGGCAGGGCGTATTTGCGCTTATTACCGCGCTTTCGCTCATTGCGTGCGTAGGTTCGTTTTTTGTGCTAAAAAAACGCTGGGCAACATCAAAGGGCGAACCGTTCGATTTGCAAGGCTCGCTGCTGTATGGTTCTGCGCTGTTTGCGCTTATCTATGGGTTTTCTTCGCTGCCCGTATGGTGGGGCTATGTGCTTATTGGGGCAGGTATGATTTCTATGCTCATTTTTATTTGGTACGAAAAGCATAAACGGTTCCCCATTCTCGATATTAGCCTATTCTTTAAGAATCGTTCATTCAGCCTTTCTTCTACCGCGGCATTACTAAGCTATATAGCCTCTTTTCCCATCAGCATTTTTATGAGCATTTACCTGCAAACCATTAAGGGGCTTGATGCCGATGCTGCCGGATTGGTACTGGTGGCGTATCCCATAATTCAGATAGTACTTTCGCCTATTGCGGGGTGGCTCTCCGACCGGATACAGCCACGTTTCCTTGCCTCACTGGGATTGGTGGTGGTTGCCGTAGCGTTACTGCTCATTGCTTTTATAACACCTGCAACACCCACATGGTACATCTTTGTACTACTACTGATGATGGGCGGTGGGTTTGCCGCTTTCGTAGCACCGAACAACAAGGCTATAATGAGCTCGGTCGATAGAAAGCACTACAGCATGGCCTCGGCTATTACAGGTACTGCACGTATAGCAGGGCAAGCATTTAGCATGGGTATTGCCACTATGGTATTTGCAATCTACTTGGGCAACCGTAAGATAACGCCCGAAGTTAGCACGGAGTTTATGCAAGCCATGAAGCTTACGTTTATTATTCTGGCTGCTATATGTGCGGTTGGTATCTATGCCTCCGCAGCCAGAGGGAAGAGATAATGTGTAATTATGCTAATGAGAAAATAAAAAGATAGTACAGCACATATCGTGATACTTTTTTCTACGTGCGCCTGTGTGTTCTATGTGGTTCAAATGCTTCTTTGCCCTTAGCCCCTAAAGGAGAACAGTTGGCGATAAGGGGCTTCCCCTCTATGGGATGGGAGGGGGCTTTACGGCGTATTGTGATACTTGATACATGCATCGTCATACTACGAAAAAAGACCCTGCTTTGCGGCAAGGTCTTTTTCTACTAAGAGTGAACCTATATTTAGAATAAACCCAGAGAAACGCACATGTAAATATCTTCCGACATCGGATTCCACATTGTACCTACCGAAACAGGGAGGTTATAACCGCCAATGGTTATATCTTTCGATACGGTTAGGTTAATGTTTACAATACCATTAGTGTCTCCGTAAAAGTTTGCATTTGTTTTTTCATAGCCCGTGGTTAAACCCGTTACCGGATCTATAACTCCGGTATAGGCTTTTTGGAAAGCAAACGCACCTGCAATACCCACATCAACGCTAACGCCCTTAAACGTTCCAACCGGATAATCCAGCGCGATATAGCTAGAGTACTGGTTCTTCATTTCGCCCTTATCGTTCATTGCCCTGTCGCGACCAAAGATAACGGTAGCCCAGCTGATTTGTAGCGGAAACTTTTTACCAAAACGGTATGCCACCGAAAGATCGATGAAGCGACCTGTTTCGCCTGCGACATAGTTAAAGGCTTCGGTATTGTTATAGGTCGCGTTGGGCGAGAAGTTGTAGATATCCCAAAGAGCAACTGTAAAGCCCGATTTGCTATACTGAAGGTAGTAGTCAACTTCTTTATAGCTGCCATTTACACCATAACCGCCCCAAATACCACCTTTAAGCGAACCATCGTTAGTCATAAGATCAATAGTGCCAACAGCCGTTAATACATCGCTGACTTGGTAACCTCTCCAAAGGTGAGAGGTCTTAATTAAACCTGAAGCATCGATATTTTTTTGAGCCGTAGCCACCGATGCAAACATCATCATAAATGCCGATACTGCTATAATTTTAATGTATTTCATAACTTAAGAAGTTTAAGGTTAAGCCCCCAACCCCCAAAGGGGGCTTAAAAGAGGGTTTAAATGGTTTGAAATTCTTTCTTATCGTAGCTATTCGCTCGCGCCGATTTGTAATCGGCGTGCCAGCTTACATACGTTCCGATTACAAATCGGCGCGAGCAGAGACTATATAGGATACATAAACCTCCTAGCACTCACCCCCTCCCTAACCCTCCCCCGAAGAGTGAGGGAATCTCCCTCCCGTGGGGAGGGTTGAGGTGGGTGTTTATGTGGTTTGTATTTTCGCACATCGCATATCGCTGTACACTATGTTTTCAATCCCCCTTTGGGGTTTGGGGGCTTTTATACATTAAAAAGTGGTGCCAACGGACAATATACCAACGCCGCAGCTACACTTCCGCAAATAGGTGCTACAACAGGTAACCAAGCATAACCCCAGTTGCTGCCGCCTTTTCCTTTAACAGGAAGAAGAGCGTGCATAATACGAGGACCAAGGTCGCGAGCAGGGTTAATAGCATATCCGGTAGTACCTCCCAACGACATACCAATCGCAACAATCAGCAATGCTACGGGAAGCGGGCCTGCGATTTTCGCTCCGGCAGCAAACAGAATACCAATCATTAGCATAAAGGTGCCAATGAACTCACTCATAAAGTTTGAGAACAAAGACTTTATAGCCGGACTTGTAGAAAACGTTCCGAGCTTATTAGCCGGATTTTCTTCGGCATCAAAGTGAGGTTTGTACATAACCCATACTAAAAACGCTCCTACCATTGCGCCCAGCAGCTGAGCAACAATATATCCGAAAACATTTGCCCAAGGAAAGCCACCTGCTACTGCCAAGCCAATAGTTACAGCAGGGTTAAGATGCGCACCAGACGGTGATGCGATATACGCACCTACAAATACCGCAAGACCCCATCCGAATGTTATAACCACCCAGCCAGAGCTATTACCTTTTGTACCTTTCAGCACAACGTTTGCAACCACACCCGCCCCAAAAAGAATAAGAACGGCCGTTCCAATAAATTCAAATAAAACTCCTGTATCCATGTTAATAATTGTTAGTGTTTAATGATTAATGATATTTCTATAAGGGGTAATTTCCATATCATTAATAATTAAACATTGTTGTTATTTAATCCAGCTTTGCGCGCGATGTACTGCCTCTGCCCATTTACGTTTGGGTAACTGCATATCGGCTTTAAGATTCGGCTCGAATGTTTTTTCTATGCTCCACTGCTTGCTAACTTCCTCTATGCTATTCCAGAAACCTGTTGCCAAGCCTGCAAGATAAGCCGCGCCCAGTGCTGTAGTTTCGGTTATTTGAGGACGGATAACTGTTTGCCCCAACACATCGGCTTGAAACTGCATAAGCAAGTTGTTACGTGCCGCACCGCCATCTACTCTAAGCTCTTTCAGACCAACACCTGCATCAACTATCATAGCGTTAACAACGTCCATAGTTTGGTAGGCAATGCCCTCTAACGCTGCACGAGCAATATGCGCTGCCGTTGTACCTCTTGATAAACCTACAATTGTTCCACGCGCATACTGATCCCAGTACGGAGCGCCAAGACCTGTTAGGGCAGGCACAAAGTAAACATCGCCGTTATCGGGAACTTGCTGTGCAAGCGCTTCAATATCGCTCGATGATTTAATGATACCCAATCCATCGCGCAACCATTGTACAATAGCACCACCAATAAAAATGCTACCTTCTAACGCGTAGCTTGTTTTTCCGTTTATCTGCCAGGCAACGGTAGTAACCAAGTTATTCTTTGATGCAACTGGTTTTTCGCCTGTATTCATCAAGATGAAACATCCGGTTCCGTATGTATTCTTAACCATACCCGGCTCTATACACATCTGCCCGAACAGCGCCGCTTGTTGGTCTCCGGCAATACCTGCAATAGGAACTTTAGATGCAAAAATGGTAGTCTTGGTGTGTCCGTAAACTTCGCTGCACGAAGCCACCTTAGGCATCATGCTCATAGGAATATTGAACAGCTTCAGTAAATCCTTATCCCACTCAAGCTTATTAATATTGAAAAGCATGGTACGCGATGCGTTGCTAACGTCTGTTACGTGTACCTCGCCGCGTGTAAGCTGCCACACAAGCCATGTGTCAACCGTACCGAAAATAAGTTCGCCCTTCTCTGCTCTTTCGCGCGCGCTCTTTACGTTATCAAGAATCCACTTAACTTTAGTCGCGCTAAAGTATGCGTCGATAATAAGACCTGTTTTTTCTTTAATCTCCGGAATATGCCCCAGCTCTTTCAGCTGATCACAGTAGTCGGACGTACGTCTATCTTGCCATACGATAGCGTTATAAACCGGCTCTCCGGTATTCTTGTCCCACACGATAGTGGTTTCGCGCTGGTTGGTAATACCGATTCCGGCAATGTTGGTTCCGTTAATACCAATCTTGGTAATGGCTTCGGCCGCAACAGCTGCCTGAGACGACCAAATTTCTTTGGGGTCGTGCTCTACCCAGCCGCTTTGGGGAAAAATTTGCGTAAACTCCTTTTGTGCCACAGAGCGTATCTTACCTTCATGGTCGAATACAATTGCTCTGGAGCTAGTTGTGCCGGCGTCGAACGCTAAAACAAATTGTTCCATAATCTCTAGTATTATTAGGTTTGTTATGTAATATTATATAGACTTTAAGACTATAAGATTTAAAGACAACAAGACTTAAAGATGTTCATTGAAAAATCAAAATACTATCTCACTTATAAGTAAGTGTTTAAATTCTATTGTATCAGCTCCTAAATCCCCTATAGGGGACTTTTGTTAGCCTCCGATTTTTAAATCCCCTTTAGGGGATTGGGGGCCAAGCGGCTTTTGACGCATTCTTGTCAAATAAATAGCGTTAAATACCCAAAGCTGCGAATTAACGTTATTAGCTTCAAATTTATATAAATTGGAAAATGTGAGAATTGTTCACTCCAAAAGAACCATTCTCACATTTTATTTTTCAACTATTTATACGGGACTAGCAGATAGCTTTGTGCAACTTCCATAAAATCGGATACTTGCTGCTTTTGCCATGCTTCGTCTTTGCCAAGCTCTTTAGCCATAATTTCGGCAACCTTCGGAGCCATGTCCATGCTTGCCCGGGCATCAAGAAATAGCGCGCGTAACCTGCGGGCAATCACGTCCTCTACGGTATGAGCCATTTCTTCGCGAATAGCCCAAACGACTTCTGCAGCAGAGTAATCGAAGTGAGGATGAAGCATTTCTGCCAATTCAGGGTTTTTCTTTTCAATTTCTAGGATACGCTCAAGATCGCTACCGTAAACGTAACGGAAATTTGTACGGTCGGTAATCTTCATGTAGCCGTGTATGTGTAAATGGCGCGTTTTGCATTCTTTTTCGGGAAGCCCAACGGTTTTTGCCGCTTTGCTTACAACATCTTCAGCCATATCTCGGTAGGTTGTCCACTTGCCCCCTGTGATGGTAACCAAGTTGCTGGGCGATATCACAATCTTATGGCTACGCGATATTTCTTTTGTTTTTTTCCCGTCCGAGTTCTTTGGGGGTGCCGCTAGCGGACGCAATCCGGCAAATACAGAAAGAACATCTTCGCGCTTAGGTTCGCGAGACAAATACTGTCCGGCGGTTTTAAGAATAAAATCAACCTATTCTTCTAATGCTTTAGGCTCTAGCACAAACTCTTCGAGAGGCGTATCTGTTGTACCCAGCACCACACGATTATGCCACGGAACACCAAACAGTACCCGTCCATCGCTAGTCTTTGGTATCATGATAGACGATTCTCCGCCAAGAAACGATTTATCTACCACAATATGAACGCCTTGACTGGGGCGTACAATATTATCTTTTTCGGGAGCATCCATCTGCATCAGCTGGTCAACAAAAATGCCCGTAGCGTTGATTACAGCTTTCGCTTTCAGCTCATAGCTCTTCTCGCTCAGCTGGTCTTGAGCCTTAACTCCGGCAACCTTACCTTTATCATCCTTAAGCAACCCGGTTACCTTTATATAGTTAGCTAAAAACGCGCCCTGCTCAGAAGCGGTTTGCATAAGATTAATGGCCATACGCGAATCGTCGAACTGTCCATCGTGATAAACCACGCCACCACGTAAGCCTTTAGTCTGTATTCCGGGAACCTCTTTCAGTACGTTTTTCTTACTCTTAGGTAGCGAGCGACCTAAACCACGCTTGCCCGCCAATATATCGTAAACGGTTAACCCAATGGTATAGAACGGCTTCTCCCACCAACGGTAACAGCCAATAATAAAGCGCTCGTCCTTAACCAGATGAGGTGCATTTTTCCGCATAATACCCCTCTCGCGTAATGCTTCGACAACTAAACCGACATCGCCCTGCGCAAGGTAACGCACACCACCATGCACCAGCTTGGTACTGCGGCTAGATGTAGCCTTCGAAAAATCGTGCTGCTCTAGTAGAGCAACCTTATAACCCCTTGATGCGGCATCAACAGCCGCGCCTAAACCCGTTGCTCCTCCACCTACTACTACAATATCCCACACGATAGACTCATCGGCAAACTGTACTAAAGCATCATCTCTCTTCATAGTATTTATATTTTAAGGATGTCACAAATATAGCTAAGTAATTTAAATAAACAACAGAAAACGAAATTAATTAGCCGTAAAATGAAATATATTTTGTTAATTTAGTATTAATTCAAGTGGATACATGATTAAACGAAAGAATACGAAATATTATAAAGTGAGAAATAGAATATTTACACAGCCATATTTTATTTTCGCGTCATTTCGTGCTGAATTCATTATTCTTTTACTTATATTCATATATATTTATACCTTTGCATGTTAGTACCTAATCCAATACCGTATCTGAATCATGGGAAATATCGCAAAACGCTACAGTCTCATTCTTGAACAGCTTAACAAAGATGGATATGTAAAAGTTCAAGAGCTGAGTAAAACGCTGGGAGTTTCTGAGGTAACTATTCGAAAAGACTTGAAATACCTCGAAAGCAAAAAAATGCTACATCGAAACCACGGTAGTGCCAGCAGCCTTGTATCGCTTACGGTAGAACGGCATATTGACGAAAAAGAAAAGCTGCAGCAGGACGAAAAAAACCGCATTGCGGAAGAAGCGGTTAAGCTGCTCGAGCCAAACGATAAAGTTATTATCGCCTCGGGAACCACCACGCTAACATTCGCAACTCATATAAAGGCAACCTTCCCCCTTACCATAATTACATCGGCGTTAAAAGTATCACTTTGCTTATACTCTATCCCGCATATTGATGTTATTCAGCTAGGCGGAGCATTGCGCAAAAGAGCGGCATCGGTTACCGGTCACTTTGCCGAAGGTATCCTTGACGATATTGCGGCCACCAAGCTCTTTATTGGCGTGGACGGAATCGACCTAGACCATGGTCTTACTACCAGCCATACGGGAGAGGGGCATCTTAACCAGCAAATGATTAAGGTTTCGCAAAAGGTAATCGTACTTACCGACTCTACTAAATTCGGTCAACGCGGGTTCAGCAAAATATGCGACCTTGATAAGGTACACCAGATTATTACCGATACCAACGCTCCGGCTAACTATGTTAATGCCCTCAGAGATCGGGGAATTGAAGTAACGCTGGTGTAGTAGCACGAAAAACAAGACGAACCATATAAGATTCGTGGCCGATTCGTTTTCATCCTTTCCGGATGACATGTTTATAGAAAAATATAAACGGCAAAGAACATGCGACCCCAACGAGGTCGAACAGCCGTGACCAATCTTCTGCTATAAACATTCGAATCCTTCGGATTCTGCTTAACAACCAACATTATTAAATCACATAGATACCTCGGCTTAGGCTGCGCCTAAGTCGAGGTATCTATTCAGGCTGTAGCCTCAGCCCAACGAATGCTCAACAGCGAAGGGATTAAAATCAAATAACGTTAATAAGCGTTAAATTGATTTATGAAATATTATAGCTTTTTAAAACTTGTTCGCTTCTTTTGTTTTAACATCTTGGCTTCTTTTTATAATTTTGCCGTGATTTTTTAGATTATTAGCATGAAAAAACTTTTACTGACCACTATTTTAGCCCTTACAATCTTCGGCGCATCTGCGCAAAACAGCTTTAACGTATTTAACGCCATAACCGATCCGCTTTTCAGAGAATACTGCCAACGCTTTGATACCAATAACGATGGCATACTCAGCTTAAGCGAAGCCAATGCCGTTCTTTATATGGATATATGGTATGATGGCTACTCTCCGAAAGTAGTGCGAAAGCTTAACGAACAAGGTGTTGAGACCAGCAAATTTGATTATGCTTACATTAAGTCGTTAGATGGTATCGAATATTTTCCCAATATACTTGTGCTTAAGTTCTGCGGCAGCTCTGTATCTAGCATAGATCTGTCGAAAAACGTGATGCTGCAAGAGCTGAACTGTTCTGAAAACAACCTTACCGAGCTGAACCTAAAGAACAACACCGCTCTTATTAAGCTGGAGTGCAGCGCTAATAAAATAGAAAAGCTAGACCTATCAAACAACCTGTGGCTAACAGATATAGATTGCTGCGGAAATCTGCTAAGCGAAATAGAGGTAGCCCACCTACGGTCATTAAGATCGCTTATACTATGTTACAATAGCCTAGTTGAAATAGACGTAACAAACAATAAGCTGCTAACAACGTTAGACTGCTCATCTAACCGACTTACTGCCCTTGATATAACAAGTAACGCCGAAATGATGAAGCTGTACTGCAACAAGAACCGTTTGCGCTCGTTAGATTTGTCAAACAACAACCAAATGTACCACCTGTACTGTCACAGCAACCCCACTCTATCATCAATTTATATGTGGAGAAGCTTTAACTTTGATAAGCCTGCCAGCTCTTTAAGCTACTATGGCAAAGACAGCGGCAGCTATTTTAAGCTGAAACCTTAAATGGTAAACGTATCACGTATCATGATGTGAGATATGCGACATGTGTACAGTGATAGCTGGAGAGATAAGCATGTAGGGTATGGTTTGTCCCACCTGGGACACAAACCTTTAATCCAAAAGGCCTTATTTAATAACCTCTAAAGCTAAACAACCTAAAATCAGCCTTCTTTTTAGCCATACTAGACAATATTATAACATACTGTTTATTCGAATATTAACAATTTCATTTTTTACAGCTCTCATAACTTTACAGCTAACGATAGCTAATTCACGGCTAAACGCCTGAATGATAGCCTATCTTCGTAAACAAATCGCATAATAAACGGAATTAAGGTTAAACGTACCATAATACATTTACTAACATGAACAGAATACTACGATCACTATTTATTGCAAGCCTTTTCATACTGATAGCCTCTCCGGCTATGCGGGCACAAGAGAAGCTGTCGGGTGCAGAAAAGAAAGCCGATACCTATGTGGACTATCAAGATTTTGCTAAAGCCGAAGAAGAATATAAATCAATTTTGGGAAAGAAAAATATTGAATCGGTCGAGAAAGACAGAATTTGCATTAAGCTGGCAAACGTTTACTACTCTACCCGTAGGTACGAGGAAGCCGAAGAATACTTTGAAAAAGCATCGTATAACGCCGGAGCGTTCACTCCTCAGCAGGTTGCAGCGTTTTTAACTACGCTTATTCGTAACGGAAAAAATCAGCGCGCCATAGAGCTGGCCGATGGTTTTACCAAAGTATCGCCATTCTCTACCAACAAAGCTATTCGGAACCTGGCAGAGGGTGCTAGGTACTGGGGCAACACCCCCGATACGGCAAGCGTTACAGTTGCAAAGGCTCCGTTTAACATGCCCGGATCGACATTCTGGTGCGCGCGTTACGAAGATGGTATTATGTTTATCAACATTGGTAATGACGAGAAAGCGTTGCTAAAAGGCGCTGAGTTCTACTACTTCAACGGACGAGAAACTGAGCTATATACCAAAGTTCCGCAAACTATGCAGGCCGGTCCGGCTACATTCTCAAGCAACAATAGCACAATGATGTACACCGATAACCGTTTTAGAGATAACAAGACCGTGCGCTCAATGAAAGACCAGAAGCTTATTACCAACTCGCTTCGTATCATGGAGCTTTCGTATAACGATAAAAAACAAACGTGGGACAACGCTAAGGAGCTGTTTAAAGATAAAAGCCAGCATTCTATCTGCCATCCGGCGTTGAGCGATGATGGACAACGGTTGTATTTTGCCGCCGACTTTTCCGACTCTCGCGGAAGTTCTGATTTATACATGTCGCAGAAAACCGAAAAAGGCGGATGGGGCACTCCTGTTAACTTAGGCGCGGTAGTAAATTCCGAAGGGCAAGAGCTGTACCCTAACGTTTTTGGCGATATCCTTTGCTTCACATCTAACGGATTTGACGGGTTTGGCGGAATGGATATTTACTCGGTAACGCTAAACGAGCAAGGCTTTCCAATTCCTGGTACGCTAGAGCACATGCCCTACCCTATCAACACGGTATATAACGATTACGCCTATATGTACGATAGAGCAACCGGCGGGTATTTCAGCTCAGACCGACCTAATCGAGACGACCTTGATGCAGTATATGTGTGGGTAAGACGCGCGCCTAAGGTAACCGTAAAGAAAGAAGAACCAAAGCCTGTTCTAGCTCCGGTAGCACCAACCATTCAACGTCCTACGCAGCTGGCAGAGGTAAGAGAGGTTGTGCCCGAAGATGTAGCTAAAGATTTAATAGCCGGAAGGGCTGCCCCGGATGCCACAGTTTACTATGAGTTTAACAGCCGCACACTCTCAAAAGAGGCAATAAGCATAATTGATGCTTTTGTTGCATCGCAGAATGGAAAAACACCATGGATCCTTATTTTAGGTTATGCCGATGCCATTGGCTCTAGCGCTTCAAACCAAGAGCTGTCGCTACGTAGAGCCGAAGTTGTGAAAGAGTATCTTGTAAAGAAAGGCTATCCGGCAGAAGCTATAGATGCCATAGGTAAAGGTCAGCTCCAGCTTGATGAAGAAGAACAAGTAAGCGATGCCACCGACCTGAAAGCTAAGCTGGCTCCGGCTCGTAAAGCAGAGATAAAGATATTGGAATAAAAATAAACTAGCGCTGTACACGTATCATGATATGTGTACAGCAATGTGCGAAAACGATGAACCACATAGGTCACATAGAGCTATATATAAATTTATACTCTATGTAACCTATGTGGTTTAAATTTTTAGCCCTTTTTCAACCCCGCTCTTCATACAAAAAAGTATTCTCTATTTTTTAACTTCCATTTTTATTTCTAAATATTTTATATATTGATAATAAGATTATTAACTTACTTTATGTGAATTACAACACAGCTAATTATAGCTAAATAGATTTAAATTTTTCATTTTAACTTATAACCTAGCTATCTTAGCAAAAGCAAATAAATTTGAAGCTTGTGGATAGATATAAAAGCTAAATACACATTTTTTGTTCAAATTTTGTTTAGCTAAGCTGTTAAAAGCATATTTTTTTTACCTTTATTCTTTAAAAGAAACATCAAAATAGCTATCTTGTTGAGATGTTTATACTTAGTAGGCACATTTATAAAAATTAGTATGAATAACTATCTACGAATTCTTTTCGCTTTGCTGCTATTCTCATTGAGTGTTACGCTCACCACAGCTGTTGCTCAAAAGAAAGTAAACCCCACGGCCAGCGAAAAGCAAGGCGATTACCATGTTGTCATTCAAGAATTTGGTAACGCTGAAGTTGAATACATGGATGCGCTAAGTAGCGGCTCTATCGATATCATTGCGTTTGATAGAGTAAATATTAAGCTTGCTACCACGCTCTACAATGTTCGTAGGTATGCCGAGGCCGACAAGCGTTTTGAAACGGTATTTGTACGCAACAAAAAAGCATTTACACCAGAGTATGCTACGGCCTATGTTTCTACCCTCATCCGCTTAGGACGGTTTCAACGAGCCATTGAGGTAGCCGCTATTTTTAGCGAGCATCCCCTATTCAAAGTTTATAAGCCCTTGCAAAATCTAAGAGACGGACTGAAGTATCAGGCAGAGCTACCCACAGTTGTCCCGTATAAAGTCAGCATTTCTCCCATTAATCTTCCGGGTTCAAACTACGCTACCACTCATTATGGTAACCAAATTATGTTTGTGCATCACGATAACGAAGAAAAATCTTTAATAAAAGGCGCGCAATTCTATATATACGACGGAAACGAAAGCACCCTTTACGATAAAATCCCGCATACGTTACAAGCAGGTCCGGCCGCATTTGATAAGGTAAATAACAGGATTATATATACCGATAACCGATACCTTGGTAAAGGTTTTGTTCGCGAGCTGAAAGACCAAAGGCTTATTACCAATCTTCTGCGACTTTTAGAGCTAACTTATAGCTCTAAAACCGAAATGTGGGAAGAGCCTAAAGATGTATTTAATGAAAGGGCCATGTTCTCTATCTGCCATCCGTCATTGGCTAATAACAGTAGCCGCATGTACTTTTCGGCTAACCTTACTGATGCCATTGGCGGAATGGATATCTATATGTGCAACCGGGCAGGTAAAGGCTGGAGTAAGCCTATCCATCTTGGAAACGTTATCAATACAAAGGATGATGAGATGTACCCATACGTATATGGTGATAAGCTGTACTTTGTTTCTAACGGCTTAGACGGATTTGGCGGAATGGATATTTACTATGTAAAGCTTGACCAAAATGGTATGCCTATCAGCGGAACGCTTACACACTTGCCATACCCCATCAACACCATCTATAACGACTACGCATTTATATTCAATAACAGCGATAGCGGATACTTCTCGTCTGATCGCCCCGAAGGACACAATCTTGACACCATATACGAATGGATAGAGGAGGAAGATACCCTACCTGATAATTCGCTGAAAGAAGGTGCGGCAGTTATTGCCAGACCAAACCAAAACGCAGTGAATCAAGAGGAATAGCCAAAAACACTTCATTTACAATAGTTTACAAGTACAGCTAAATAGCTGTACTTTTTTTATTTACATAGAAAAAATTTATTGTTAATAAATAAAACCGAACAGCTATATAGTGTTAGTAAACGTTAAATGCAACAGTGAAATACAACAACATTAAACACGTATAATATTTATAATCAGCATAATACACAATAATATTATTAACTTATTTATTAAACACTTTTTTCGCAATTAGGTAATTGAATGCCTGTTTAATAAGTTTGCATCGAAAGAATTGTTAATGTGAATTCGTTTAACACTCCTATTTCAGCATTGAAGTACGCATATGTCTAATTATGATACTATGAAAAATCTACTACGCCAATTAACCATTCTGACATTCTGCAGCTTCTTGACAATGTCGACCTCTAGTGCAAAAGAAAAGTACGACCAGCTTACACGCGAAAACATAGCCGATAGCTACGTTACCATGCAACGATTTTCTGAAGCGGAAAGTGAATACCTTACAATTCTGACAGACAGGTCTATTGACTTACTTACTGTTGACAGAGTTAATATTAAGTTGGCGTCCACCCTTTACTATACCCGCAAGTATAAAGATGCCGAAAAACGTTTTAATGCGGTAATGGTACGCAACATCGCAGCATTTACGCCACAGTTTGCTTGCGATTATGTAAATACGCTTATCCGCTTAGAGAAGCTACAGCGCGCTACTGAGGTAGCTAACCACTTTAACAAAGAATCGGCTGCATACAAGAAATATAAACCGTTACAAAATCTAATAGAAGGATTGGCGCAAAACAGCACTATCCCTCCCGTGACAACTATTGCTGTTGATGCAGCATCGTTCAACATACCGGGTTCTAACTTCTGGTGTACATACCATAACGGTGGCATTATGTT
This sequence comes from Bacteroidales bacterium, assembly GCA_031550925.1. GTDB lineage: Bacteria > Bacteroidota > Bacteroidia > Bacteroidales > UBA932 > JAIRNF01. The sequence goes on from JAVBOE010000052.1 coordinate 18,912, forward strand.
TATTCACAACGATAGCAACGAGGCTGCCATGCTAAGAGGTGCCGAGCTATACTTCTATAACGGTAAGAATAGCAAGCCTTATGCAATAGTTCCAAAAACACTGCAAACCGGTCCGGCATGCATTTACAATAACGGTAAATCTATGATATATACCGATAATCGTTATCGTGAAAATCAAATGGTCAGGTTAGAAAAAGAAGAACCGATTGTAACTAACTATCTCAATATTGTAGAGCTGAACTATAACGAAAAGACTCAACAATGGGAAGATCCAAAGAGTATTTTCACCAATAAACCATATTCTTCTATATGTCATCCAACAGTTAGCGAAGATGGCCAACGTCTATATTTTTCAGCCGATTTCTCTAATGGGAAAGGAGGAATGGACATCTACATGTCTAAAAAAACAAAGAAGGGATGGAACGAACCTGTTAATCTTGGAGTAGCTGTAAATACTCAAAACGATGAACTATACCCAAATATACACGGTAACATACTCAGCTTCTCTTCCAACGGCCATGAGGGTTTAGGAGGAATGGATATCTATACCGTAGAGCTAGACGAAGAGGGTATGCCTATTAACAAAACGCTGGCGCATCTTCCGTATCCGCTCAACACAATATACAACGACTACGCATACATGCAAAACGAAGATGGAGAAGGTGGATATTTTACATCAGATCGCCCCAACAACGGTAATCTGGATATAATATACAGCTGGGTTAACCGCGTACAATTTGCAGAAAAAGATCAGCTGAAAGATAGAATAAAATTTATATCAAAATCGGCAGCACTTACTACACATACAGAAAACGGATCAAACAAACAGATGCTTGCCGGTTCGATTGCAGAAGCTATAATTGTTCCATAATATTGCTTCTGTCATTAAGCTAAATACTTATTATTGAAAATCCCAAAACACTTCATAGATACTTTTTATTTTTTAAGGGAGGGGGAAAGGCTAATCGCAAGGTTAGCTTTTCTCTTTTATATCAAAAGATAGAGGCATGATACATGTATTATGAAAAAGGGTACAGTGTATAGCGAAAAATAGAGATCTTGTCTAACGAAGTGAGAACCGATATAGTTTTTTCGCATATCGCTGTACACACATCGCATATCCCATATCGTGATACTTGATACGTACATCATGATACAATAAATAATGTCGTGATTATTTTGCCTTAGGAGGTAGCTCTACCTTTTTCTTAAATACCGTTTTTGACTCTTGACCTTTAGCCAATCGCTTAATGTTGGTGCGGTGTGTATAGATAATGATAAGACAAACAGCTACACTGAAAATTTTCATTGTTAATGTTTCGGCCGTATCAAGCCACATGCCGAAAAGTACAATTACCGCTATGGGGAAAGCAATGCTGGCACATATAGAGCTAAGCGATACGTAGCGCGTTGGCAAAAAGACAAGCAGCCAAACTACAAACGCTATCAGCAAAGCATAGGGATGCATAGAGAGTAGCACGCCTGTCATGGTAGCAACGCCCTTCCCTCCTTTAAACTTGGCAAAAATAGGGAAAATATGCCCGATAAATACAGCGGCACCTAACGCTATCTGGTAGCCTACATAAGGGTTTGTTTCGGGAACATAAGTCGTAAATCTAACCAGCTGCACGGCAAGCACACCTTTAAGCATATCAAGCAGAAAGACGGGTAACGCCGCTTTCCAGCCAAGCGTTCGCAGTACGTTGGTAGCACCCGCGTTTTTGCTGCCATACTCGCGTACATCTATACCGTAAAACTGCTTACCAATCCATATGGCGTTTGAAATAGAGCCCAATAAGTAGGCAGCCACTACAAGAAGTATATCTACTGCTATGTCCATTTCCAAGAAAAGTTTCGGCAAACTTACGAAATTTTCAAAACACTCAGCACTCAATAAGCTTTAAACCCTCGTAAGCTGGCATAGTTTTTGGGTTACAAACATTATTTCACACTAAAAATAACCGATATGAAAAAAGTCATTATTTTAACGATGCTTGCCATTTGCTTTGCAGGAGCAACCAAAGCATATGGTCTATCCGAAAAGCTAAGAGAATTTTGTAAAATCTACATCAGCGAGAAAGATGAAACGCTGATATACTGTCATAACAAATGGGTGCCCATTAGCCAAGTAAAAGATGCCGTTAAAGAATACGTTACAAATATTGGAGGTTGGGTATTTGAAGAACCGAGTATTGGTATGCTAAGCCAAAAGTATGCTGTTATAGCTTTGCAAACAGACAGAGGCGTAACGTATGGAACCTATTTTGCTGTACAAAACGAAATTTCGAAAGCCTATACTGAGCTGCGTAATGAATTTGCCCTAGCCGTATGGTCGTGCACCTACAACCAGCTCAACCGCGATCAGCAAAAAATAGCCTGTAGGGTTTACCCCATAGTTGTTTCAGACACCGAGCCTCGTCTTAACCATGCCAGCTATCGATAAGTTTTAATACATTTGCAGAATGTTAATTGTGAAACGTTGCCCCTAAATCCCCTAAAGGGGACTTTTCAGAAACGCTGGTTTAAAGTCCCCTTTAGGGGATTTAGGGGTAGCATGCAGAATACTTTATTCATCGCACTGCTGTTTTCAGGAGAAGTGGCTTCGCCGAACTCGCAAATTCGGTTCACACTTCGTTCGACATGACGTGTTATTTCTGCGCCTCATT
>JAVBOE010000026.1:0-16872 GCA_031550925.1 Bacteroidales bacterium
GCTGCTTTTCTTTATGGCTTGTATGGTGTTTATCAGGTTATAATAAACAATACTTATGCTGAACTATACTTTGAATCTGCAGCCGTAATACTTACCCTTATTACGTTGGGCAAATATATGGAAGCAAGATCGAAAGGGCGAGCATCAGAAGCCATACAGCGCTTGGTGGAGTTGGCTCCAAAGACAGCCACCATACTTCGCGATGGACAAGAAATAGAAGTCGAGGTTAGCTCTATTATTAAAGGAGATATTGTGCTAGTTCGCCCCGGAGATAAGATTCCCGTTGACGGTGAAGTTATTGATGGCAGTACATCTGTGGACGAATCAATGCTTACGGGAGAAAGCATGCCTGTTGATAAGGCGGTGGGTGATACGGTTGTTGGATCGAGCATTAATAAAAATGGCTTTATTAGATGTAAGGCAACAGCAGTGGGCGAAGCAAGTACTTTGGCGCAAATTATTAAGTTGGTAGAAGATGCGCAGAGCACTAAAGCACCTATTGCAAAGTTGGCAGATAAAGTCTCATCATACTTTGTACCTGCTGTAATTATATTAGCTTTTGCATCAGGAATAGTCTGGTTTCTTGTCTCTCACGATTGGGCTTTTTCACTTAAAATATTTATTTCCGTATTGGTTATTGCATGTCCTTGCGCGTTAGGTTTGGCAACACCTACAGCCATAATGGTGGGAACAGGAAAAGCGGCAGAAAATGGTATTTTGATAAAAAACGGAGCATCGCTCGAAGTTGCCGGAAAGCTTCAAACTATTGTATTTGATAAAACCGGAACCATAACAGAGGGTAAGCCACAGGTAACAGATATCATTACGTTAGGTAGGCTGGATGAGGATACAATTCTGAGGTTTGCCGCTTCAGTCGAAAAATTGTCTGAGCATCCTATTGCTGTGGCCATTGTAGAGAGAGCGAAAGAGCAAAATATAGAACTGTTGTATGTTTCGAATTTTAAGGCAATCAGCGGATACGGAATTTCTGCTACAGCTTTAGACAATAGATTGCTGCTAGGAAATGAGCAGCTAATGCTTAAAGAAAACATTGATTTATCGGAGGGTATAGGCTATGCAAAGTTTTTATCAGACGATGCTAAAACGCTTGTTCTTATTGCAATAAATGATAAGCTGGAAGGCATTATTGCTCTTGCCGATACAGTAAAAGAAGATAGTGCTGATGCAATTGAACAGCTGCATCGTCATGGTTTGGAAGTCGCTATGCTTACGGGTGATAACATAAATACTGCAAACTCTATTGCCAGACAGGTAGGGATAGATAACGTAATGGCTCAGGTGCTTCCGCAAGAAAAATCTAAGGCTGTGCAAAGCATACAGCAGCAAGGAAAAATGGTTGCAATGGTTGGCGATGGCATAAACGATGCTCCTGCGTTGGCGGTATCGGATATGGGTATCGCGATTGGTGCCGGAACCTCTGTTGCCATTGAATCGGCGGATATTGTACTGATGAAAAATAAGCTGTCGGATGTTGTTATGGCAATTCAGCTAAGTCGCAAGACCGTTCGTAACATTAAAGAAAATCTTTTTTGGGCATTTGGTTATAATGTACTGGGAATTCCAATAGCAATGGGCGTTTGGTATGCTTTTGACGGGTCGTTATTAAATCCTATGATTGCGGCACTTGCCATGAGCCTCAGCTCTGTTTCTGTGGTGGCGAATGCTCTTCGGCTAAAGCGTTTTAAGCCATACAAACCAAGCGCAAAGGTTGTTTGAGAACGCATTAGCTTATTTTCGTTTGTTAGTTAACTTATAAATAATATTACACTCAAAGTGTACAAGTATCTTATTCATGCTTATTTTATTGCGTTTCAATGTTTTGTTTGGTGTAACATTCATTTTCCTCAAACGTCTGAAGTATGAACAATTTATACTACCTTTGTCTTTCTATAACAAATAATGAATGACAAAAAAAGTAGCTAAAAAAGAAGTAAAAGAAAAAAAGGAAACCCTAGGTTTACTGGATGTTATTGTAGAGGCGATGCTTGAAAAGAAAGCGCAGAATATTATCAGCCTCGACCTGTCTTTGCTGGATAATTCGGTTTGTAAGTATTTTGTTATATGTAATGCCGATTCTACTACACAAGTTTCTGCAATTGCCGAAAATGTAGAGGATAGAACGCGGGAGCAGTTAAACGAAAGGGTATGGCGTAAAGACGGATTGGATAACTCGCTATGGGTAGTTTTAGACTATGGCGATATAATGGTCCATATATTTCAGACCGAATGTAGAAACTTTTATCGACTTGAGGATCTTTGGGCAGATGCGGAGTTGAAAACCTATAAAGACGAGAAACAATAGCACAAAAGATAATGTAATAATGTGCTAATATGGATAATGTGTAGATGTGAGAATGAAAAACGTGAAGCGTAATTCGAAAAACGTTAAGTGGAAAAGAGTCAAAAAAGATTGATTCTTATATCGCATATCTCATATCGCAATACACATATCTAAATCTTAAACATTTAAACAAATTTATTAGTAAGAGAATATGAGCGAACCCAATAATAGAAGACCTGTTCAGCAAAAATCCCGTTTCAATCCCTACCTGATTTATCTATTGATAGGCATAGGTTTAATTGTAATGTGGTTTAGCTATAGTGGTGGTGAGCCCGTTTCAACAACTTGGAAGGATGTAAGCACAAAAATGCTTCCTGAAGGGGATATTGAAAAGGCCGTGGTTATTACAAATCAACATAAAGTAGAGCTGTTTTTAAAGAAAGACCGCTTATCTAAATACGAGGGTAAGATTAACCCCAACATAACACAAGGGCCGCAGTTTTATTTTAATATTTCAGCAAACTGGGACGACCAGAAAATGTTTGCCGAGGCTCAAGGGAAACTACCGGAAGCAGATCGTATAATTCCCGAATACGAAGAACGTAACAACTATTTTTTGCAAGCCCTTAGCTGGTTGGCATTTCCTATAATTCTAATCGTATTCTGGCTGTTTATGATGAGAAGCGTTTCTCGTAATGCCGGAGGCGGAGGTGGTAGTGGCGGTATTTTCAACGTAGGTAAATCGAAAGCACAGCTGTTTGATAAAGATTCGGCGGCAAAGAAAATTACTTTCAACGATGTTGCCGGACTTGAAGAGGCTAAAGTTGAAATTATGGAAATTGTGGATTTTCTTAAGAATCCGCAAAAATATACAAATCTTGGTGGTAAAATCCCGAAAGGAGCGCTACTTGTTGGTCCTCCGGGAACAGGAAAGACCCTGTTGGCAAAGGCTGTAGCAGGTGAGGCTAACGTTCCATTCTTTTCAATGTCGGGTTCCGATTTCGTTGAAATGTTTGTGGGTGTTGGTGCATCACGTGTTCGCGACTTGTTTAAGCAGGCAAAAGAAAAAGCACCTTGTATAGTTTTTATTGATGAAATTGATGCTGTTGGTCGCGCTAGAGGTAAAAACGTAGGCTGGTCATCGAACGACGAGCGTGAAAATACGCTTAACCAGCTGCTGACTGAGATGGACGGCTTTGGTACAAATAGCGGTGTTATTATACTTGCCGCCACCAACCGCGCCGATATTTTAGATAAAGCGCTACTGCGTGCCGGACGTTTCGACCGTCAGATACAAGTTGATTTGCCCGAATTGAGCGAGCGTTTAGAAATATTTAAGGTACACCTCAGAGGCATTAAAATTGCCCCGGGATTAGAAATAGAATTTCTTGCAAAGCAAACACCAGGTTTCTCAGGTGCAGATATTGCCAATGTATGTAACGAGGCCGCTTTGATTGCTGCCCGAAAAAATAAAACGGTAGTAGAACGTCAAGATTTTCTTGATGCTATCGACCGTATTATTGCAGGACTTGAGAAGAAAAGTAAAATTATATCACCCGAAGAAAAGCGTACAATTGCTTATCACGAAGCAGGTCATGCTACGGTTAGTTGGTTGTTAGAGCATGCAAATCCGTTGCTTAAGGTAACCATTATACCGCGTGGTAGATCGTTGGGTGCAGCGTGGTATTTACCTGAAGAACGACAGATTACTACAACAGAGCAGATGTTGGATGAAATGGCTGCAACGCTTGGTGGTAGAGCATCAGAAGACCTTACATTCAATAAAATTTCTACAGGTGCGTTAAGCGATTTAGAAAAAGTTACTAAGCAGGCATACGCAATGGTTGCTTACTTTGGTATGAGCGATAAGCTGGCAAACCTCAGCTATTACGACTCATCGGGGCAATCGGAGATGTCGCTTAGTAAGCCGTATAGCGAAAAAACAGCAGAGGTACTCGACGAAGAAGTTAAAGCCATTATTGATGGTGCTTACGAAAGAGCAAAGGGAGTGCTGATAGCCCATGCGGAAGGTTTACACCAAGTTGCAGAGCTGCTACTTGAAAAAGAAATTATTTTTAGCGAAGACCTAGAGCGTATTTTAGGTAAACGCGTAGCACAAAGTCGTCTCGAAGAGCTTGGCTTTGTAAAGAAAGATCCCACACAAGTAAACTAACACGTGAATAATACAGTAGTTAGAACCCTTAGCGGTATAGTGTTTTTAGGTATAATGGTTGGAGCAATTTTGCTTAGCCGTTATACTTTTATTGCTCTGACCACAGTAATTATTGTGCTGGGCATCGTGGAGTTTTACCGCCTTACTATGCCTAATGTGGGTGGTGCTCAAAAGGTGCTTGGAGTTTTGTGTGGTGTTACTTTAAACTTTACGCTTTTTACAGGTTCGTTTATGCCTCTTAGCATTTATTCAGTAATTGGCACGCTTTTGCTTTCAGCCTTATTTATTGCTATCTTTATTTCGGCTTTATATGTGAAGCTGGAAAAGCCGTTTGAGGTATTAAGCTATACTGTAACAGGCATTTTGTATGTAGCATTGCCGTTTGCATCAATGAATACGTGGGTATTTTCCGGCTCTTATATCTTTGATGAGGTTCAGTATAACGGATTATTCTTACTTGCATATTTCATCATGCTTTGGGCTAACGATGTGGGAGCTTACTGTTTTGGAATGACATTAGGACGTATTGGCAATCATAAGCTGTTTCCGCGACACTCGCCCAAGAAAACATGGGAAGGATTTATTGGCGGAGTATTAATATCAATGTTGGCTGGTTATTTAGTTTCTATACTGCTGGTTGATGGAAGTGGTGTGTTGAAGTTAATCGGTTTAGGTCTTGTGATTTCTATATTTGCAACGTTTGGCGACCTTGTTGAGTCTATGCTGAAAAGAAGTGTAGGTGTAAAAGATTCGGGTAATATAATGCCCGGGCATGGCGGGATTTTAGATAGATTTGATGGAGTTTTGCTGTCGTTTATTCCTGCGTGGGTGTATGCTAATCTTGTACTATAAATACCAAATAACCTTAAATACCAAATAACCTTTAATTTATTAAATAAATGCGCATTCATAAAGAGGGAAGAGGAGTTCTTACAACCGTATCTTTACTGTTTTTAGTTCCGTTGGCGGCAGCCATACTTACCGGATATTGCTGGATATACGGAGTAGCCGCTTTTTTCTTCATATTTCTACTATTTTGTTTACGTTTTTTCCGCTTTCCAAATCGTCCGCTAAAGCAGGTTGATGGTGCGGTGCTTTCTCCTGCAGATGGTAAGATTGTTATCATTGAAGAGGTTGAAGAAAACGAGCATTTAAAAGAACGCCGCATACAGGTTTCGGTATTTATGTCGGTCTGGAATGTGCACATTAACTGGTTTCCCATTAGCGGAGAGGTAGAATATTTTAAGCATCACCAGGGAAAATATCTGGTAGCGTGGCATCCCAAATCGTCAGAGCTAAACGAGCGTACCAGCATCACCGTAAATAATGGTAAAACTAGAATTCTTTTCCGCCAAATTGCCGGTTATGTTGCACGCCGCATTGTTTGTTACGCAAGAGAAGGAAAGAAATTCGAACAGAATCAGCAGGTTGGTTTTATTAAGTTTGGCTCGCGTGTAGATCTTTTCCTACCTCTCGATTCTGAGATTTGTGTGAAGGTGGGAGATAAGGTTAAAGGCACAGAAACTATTCTTGCCAAGTTAAAGAAATAGCTATTACATTTGCTATAAACTAATTACCATAAGATGGACAGCAAGCTTACGCGATATATTATTATTGTAGCGGTTATAGCTATAGTGGTGTTTGTTGCGTGGTATTTCAGCAATATCATTACCTATATTTTGATATCTGCGGTACTGTCTATTGTTTGTCGACCACTACTCAAAGTCCTTTCGAAAATTCATATCGGAAAGAAACGATTACCCCGCTGGATTGTAGCAACAATAGGCCTTATAAGCCTTTGGGTTGTTGCTTTTCTGTTCTTCTATTTCTTTATTCCACTAGTAGCAAATCAGGTAAAAGACCTGTCAAACGTAAATATAACAGAAGTAGGCTATCATCTTTCTAAGCCTCTTATGCAGCTGGAGCATACAATACAGAACTATGTTCCGGGAGCAGATGATTTTACGTTTAATACGTTGTTATCAGACGGTATTGCTTCGATAGTAAGCGTACAAGATGTAACCAGCGTATTTGGCTCGGTTGCCAATATGTTGACAAGTTTAGCGGTTGCGTTATTCTCTATATCGTTCATTACATTCTTCTTTATGAAAGAAGAAAATCTTTTTGTTGGAGGCATTGCAATGATGTTTCCTAAAAAATACGAGCGAAGTATATCGCGAGCAATGAGCTCGATAAGCAAGCTTCTGATGCGCTATTTTATTGGAGTATTTGCAGATGCTTTTTGTGTAATGACGGTGTTGACGATAGGTCTTACTTTTGTGGCTGGATTGTCGTTCCAGACGTCTTTAGTTATTGGCTTGATAGCCGGAGTGCTTAACGTTATTCCTTATGTTGGTCCGCTGATTGCGGCTGTTATTGGTTTAGTTATCGGAGCTTCAACGCACCTTGATTTAATCTCTATAGGTGGAATAGGCACCTTGATAATAAATATAATCAGCGTATTTGCTGTGATGAAGATACTAGACGATACCGTTTTTCAACCGTTTATTTTCTCCAATAGTGTAAAAGCACATCCGCTGGAGATATTTCTTGTAATCCTTATTGCCGGTAGCATTGGTGGTATTTTGGGTATGCTGATTGCTATTCCTACCTACACGGTAATACGTGTTTTCGCAAAAGAATTCTTCAATAAATATCGCATAGTACAGCGGCTTACCATGAGGATGTAACAGTATCGTATCATGATACACGTATCAAGTATCACAATACACGAATGTTATGTATTCCGTTTAACATCTTTTCATCATTACATTTGCATATTCTCACATTATCACATTGTCTTATTTCGTATCTTTGCACCATCTAAGAAGCCGATGTTTTCGTCTTCAAAGATTCATTTACTAGTAGTCTGAACCAAAAGCATTGCTAATGGAAAAGAGAATCGGAGCGGCGCTCATTGTTATTGAAAACAAAAGTAGCGTGCCAAGGCTGAATGGCCTTTTATCAGAACATTCTGAAATAATTATTGCGCGTCAAGGTCTTCCTTTGCAACAGAAGGGTATTAACGTTATCTCGTTGGTATTAGAGGGAAGTAGCCAACAGCTGAACGCACTTATTGGTCCGGTTGGTAAGCTGGAAGGTATATCTGTTAAGTCAATGATGATGCCGCACAAAAAAGTAGAAAAGGAAATAGAATGAAATTTGCGCCAGAAAAATATCGTATTCCGGATGAGCCGATGAAATCTTTCATCGATATAGATGAAATCTGGGAATATATAAATACGGCAAAGCCTTCAAAAGAAAGGGTAGAGGCTATTATTGCCAAGTCGCTAGATAAGCAACGTCTTACGCTCGAAGAAGTGGCCGTGCTTATTAATACAACAGACCCTGCTTTAGTCAAGAAAATTAAGGAAGGCGCACAAACGCTGAAAGAGCGTGTGTACGGAAACAGAATAGTTCTTTTTGCTCCGCTATATATTGGCAACTACTGCATGAACAACTGCCAGTACTGTGGCTTTCGTTCGTCAAACAAAGAAGCTGTGCGTGTTACGTTAAGCGACGACGCTATTGTAAAAGAAGTAGAAGCATTGGAGAATGACGGACAAAAGCGTTTGATACTGGTTTATGGCGAGCATCAAACTTATTCGCCCGAGTTTATTGCACATACAACCCGTTTGGTGTATAGCGTAAAGCATGGAAATGGAGAGATACGCAGAGTAAATATCAACGCGGCTCCGTTGGATATAGAGGGCTTTAAAACCGTTGCAGAAGCAGGTATTGGAACGTATCAGATATTTCAGGAAACATACCATCCCAAAGCATATAAGAAGTATCATTTGAGTGGGAAAAAGACAGATTACGATTGGCGGCTGACAGCGTTAGACCGCGCGCAGGAAGCGGGAATAGACGATGTTGGTATAGGCGCATTGCTAGGGTTATACGATTGGCGTTTTGAGCTGATGGCATTGGTTCGTCATACCAACCATTTGGAGGCATGCTATAATGTAGGGCCTCATACCATTTCGTTTCCTCGAATTAAGGATGCTTCGGAGCTTAACATCATCGATGAGTATTTTGTGAACGATAGCGATTTTATGAAGCTTATTGCTATTCTTCGTTTAGCCGTTCCATATACCGGTTTGATTCTGACCGCCAGAGAGCCGATAGCTTTACGGCAAGAGGCTATAAGCTACGGTGTGTCGCAGATTGATGGTGGTACAAAATTAGAGTTGGGAGGCTACCAGGAAGAAAAAACGGTGAAGCAGAATATACATAAAGAACAGTTTCAGGTAAATGATGACCGTTCGCTTGCCGAAATAATTGAAACTCTTTTGGATGGCGGCTATCTTCCTTCGTTCTGTACCGCTTGCTACCGTCGAGGCAGAACGGGAGAGCATTTTATGGAGTTCTCGGTTCCCGGATTTATTAAGCGATACTGCACACCCAATGCAATACTTACTCTTGCCGAATATCTTTGCGATTATGCCCAACCCGCTGTTGCAACAAAAGGGTGGGCGGTAATAGAAAAGAATATTAGCCAAGTTGATGAGCGTTTTGTGAACGAGCTAAAGAGCCGCCTGCAACGAATAAAAGAAGGGGAGAGGGATATTTATTTTTAAGGTTGCTTATTTCGCTAATAAAGAAAATTATTGAATGGATAGCGACCTGCATGTATCTCCGAAATCATTTTGTACAAATCGCTCCTTAGCTTGTCAACATTAGCTTTATTCTTTGCCGAAATAAAAATACATGGCGAGTTTTGTTGAGCCATCCATGTTTGCATCAGCTCTTCAAGAGTTGTATTCTCATGCGTTTTTGGAGTTAAATCGTCCTCTTCTTTCTCAATATGGCTATAAGCATCAATCTTATTAAAGACAAGATATACAGGCTTATCTGCAGCGCCGATTTCCTGTAATGTTTGCTTAACCACATTTATCTGCTCCTCAAAATTAGGATGCGAAATATCTACAACATGCATCAGCACATCAGATTCGCGCACTTCATCAAGCGTAGATTTGAACGACTCTACTAGCTGATGTGGAAGCTTCCTTATAAACCCAACTGTATCGGATAGTAAGAACGGTAAGTTCTCTATTACAACCTTACGAACGGTTGTATCAAGTGTAGCAAAGAGCTTATCTTCGGCAAATACTTCCGACTTGCTAAGCAAGTTCATCAATGTGGATTTACCAACGTTTGTATAACCAACCAAAGCGATACGTACAAACCCATCGCGATTACTACGTTGAGAGGTCATTTGCCTATCTATCTTCTTCAGATCCTCCTTCAGTTTGCTAATTCTATTAAGGATGATACGGCGGTCGGCTTCCAGCTGGCGTTCTCCTGCTCCACCACGTGTTCCGGTTCCTCCACGTTGACGCTCTAAGTGAGTCCACATGCGTGTTAAGCGTGGTAGCATATACTGATGCTGCGCAAGCTCTACCTGTGTTTTAGCGTATGCCGTTTGCGCGCGTTGCGCAAAAATATCAAGAATAAGGCTTGTTCTATCGAGTATTTTTATTTGCAGCTCTTTCTCTAGGTTGCGCAGCTGAGAAGGGCTCAGCTCATCATCAAAGATAACCCAGTCAACCTCATTTTCTTTAATGTAGCTATCTATCTCTTCCAGCTTTCCGCTACCAATATAAGTGCGGGAGTTTGGATTCTCCAGTCGTTGAGTAAACCGTTTAACCTCGAAAATTCTACCTGTCTCTGCTAAAAACGACAGCTCATCGAGATATTCTTTTGTCTGATAATCGTTCTGACCATCGGGTATAACGCTTACCAATATCGCCGTTTCTTGTTTATCTATAGCTGTAGAAGTATATTTTTTCTTTTCAATCATATAAAGGTCAATAGTAAAGTGTTAGTGGTTAAGTGGAAAAGATAATGTGAAAATGTACCAATGTGAAAATGCAAAGACCTTTCTGCATTTAGGGTAATCATTAATAATTAAACACTAAACATTAAATCTTCCAACCTTAAACATTTTTAACCACTCAAACCATTTTCAACTATTTATAAGTTTGTAACAATATCAATAACTTTAGCAACTGCGGCCGAAATACCATCCGGATTTTTCCCACCGGCTGTTGCATAAAAAGGCTGTCCACCTCCGCCGCCTTGTATTTCTTTAGCAGCTTCGCGAACAATATTAGCTGCGTTTAGTCCATGATCAACCAAAGAGTCGCTCAACATAACCGTAAGCATGGGCTTTTCGTCTTGTATATTACCCGCAACAAATAAAAGATCGTTTACTTCGTTGCGCAGCATATAAGCAAGCTCTTTAACCGCATCGGGGGGGAAATTTCCTTCGCCCTTAAGCTGAATAACGTTTACGCCGTTTATCTCTATTAAATTTTTTACTAGTTCGTTCTTTACCATAACTACCTTATCGTGAACAAACTCTTCTACCTTTTTTCTTAGATCCGCACTCTCTTCTATAGTTTTCTTAATGGTTTGAATCAGATTAGGAGCATTGTTATATACATCTCTTACCTCTTTCAAAATACGCTGAAGCATATATACTTGATCCTCTGCTCTGGCTGCTGTAGCAGCTTCTATACGTCTAACTCCGGCAGCAATCGCACCCTCAGATATGATCTTAAAAAATCCTATCTGACCGGTTGTAGCAATGTGTGTACCACCACACAGCTCAACAGAATCGCCATATTTAATAACGCGTACCGTATCACCGTATTTTTCTCCGAACAAAGCCATGGCACCCATTTCTTTGGCATCATTCATTGGAATACTGCGATGTTCATCCATCATATAGTCAGCACGAATCATCTTGTTTACCTGCTTTTCTACTTCCTGAATTTCCTCGTCTGTCATCTTTTGAAAATGAGAGAAATCGAAGCGTAAATATTCGGGGTGAACTAACGAGCCTTTTTGCTCTACATGTTCGCCAAGAACTTTACGCAACGCATAGTGTAAAAGGTGTGTAGCTGTGTGGTTACGGGCAACCGATAGTCTGCACTTCTGGTCTACCTTTCCGATAAAAGTAGCGTTGGGATCAAGCGGTAAACGTTCGGCAATATGTATGGTAAGGTTATTCTCTTTTATGGTGTTTAGGATATTTATTTTTTCTCCATCCGATTCGATATAGCCTCTGTCTCCTACCTGCCCACCCGATTCACCATAGAATGGAGTTCTGTCAAACACCAGCTGTATCAGCTCTTTTCCCTTTTGCTTTACAGTACGATAGCGGGTAATGTGCAGCTCTGCCTCCGTAACATCGTAGCCTAAAAACTCAACTTGGTTAACTTTCTTCAGCTCAACCCAGTCTTCAGTTTCAATAGCCGAAGCGTTACGGCTGCGTTCTTTTTGCTGCTCCAGTTCGGACTGAAACTCTTTGTGATTAACAGCCAGTCCATTCTCCGAAGCAATAAGGTCTGTAAGGTCTATAGGAAATCCGTAAGTATCGTATAGCACAAAGGCAGACTTACCATCAATTTCTTTTCTGCCTTCTTTTTTCGTCTTCTCCATAACCGAGTCGAGCAAACGAATACCTGTTTCGAGCGTACGAAGGAAAGATGCTTCCTCTTCCTTAATCACTTTCTCTACTAAAATTTGCTGCTTTTCCAACTCGGGAAATGCATCGCACATTTGGTCAACCAGAACAGGAACCAGCTTATTGATAAACGGCTCGTTAAAACCAAGGAATGTATAGCCATAACGCACAGCACGCCTAAGAATACGACGAATTACATATCCTGCTTTTACGTTAGAAGGCAGCTGTCCGTCTGTTATTGAAAACGAAATTGCGCGCAAGTGGTCGGCAATAACACGCATAGCGATATCCACTTGCTCGTTCTCGCCATACTTTTTTCCACACAGCTTGGCAATCTTTGCAATTATAGGCTGAAAGACATCGGTATCGTAGTTGCTTTGCTTACCCTGTAATGCCATGCAAAGACGTTCAAAGCCCATCCCCGTATCAACATGCTTTGCAGGAAGTAGCTCAAGCGCACCATTTGATTTTCGGTTGTACTGAATAAATACCAGATTCCAGATTTCAATTACCAACGGGTTGTCGGTATTTACCAATGTTGCGCCATCTATTTTTTTTCTGTCTTCGTCGTTGCGTAAATCAATATGAACCTCGCTACACGGTCCGCATGGACCAACATCACCCATCTCCCAGAAGTTATCTTTTTTGTTACCCATAAGGATGCGCTCTGCCGGCAAATATTTTTTCCAACATTCCAATGCTTCGGTATCCAGCTCAACGCCGTCATCCTTACTTCCCTCAAATACCGTGGCATACAACCTGTCTGGCGATAGCTTAAATACATCAACAAGCAACTCCCAAGCCCAATCTATCGCTTCTTTCTTAAAATAATCGCCAAACGACCAGTTACCAAGCATCTCGAACATGGTATGATGATATGTATCGCGTCCAACCTCTTCTAAGTCGTTATGCTTACCCGATACGCGCAAACATTTTTGCGTATCGGCAATACGCTTATATGTTGCAGGAGCGTTACCCAGAAAAATATCTTTAAACTGGTTCATGCCCGCATTGGTAAACATTAACGTAGGATCGTTTTGTATAACCATGGGTGCAGAGGGCACTATTGTATGTTGTTTAGACTTAAAGAAACTTAAAAAAGTACTTCGTATTTGTTTCGAGTTCATAAATAACTATTTCGTTTAAAAGTATATACAGTATGTATTTACCATTTTACATCAATATGGTTGAACTTGCAAAATTAAAAAAAAATGCCTTATTTTGTTGCCTTTCGCATTAAGTATAATGAACATTCCAACCATTAATGGCTAAGGCTCGGTATTCGTTCAATCCTGAAACCTTGTCGTTTGAAACATTACCGACTTCTTCTCTCAAAACAAAATTTTTGAGGGTGTTGCTGTTTTTGGTTATAAGCCTCGCCCTATCTTTTTTATACGAACATATTTACACTCGATTTTTTGATACTCCAAAGACCATTCAGCTAAAAAAACAGTATTCGGAGCTTATTCTGCAATACGAATTTTTACAGAGAAAGATAGCACAAAGCAGCAGAGATTTAAGCGAAGTTAACCTGCGCGATAATAATATGTATCGTGCGGTGTTAGGATTGCCTGAGATGACTTACCCTGTGAGAGAACCCGATTTTTCTTCGACAGATTGGTATAAGCAAGCGGCCAGCGATAGCAATACAAATGTAGTTGTAGGAGCAAGCTACCAGCTGGATAGGTTGGTTAAGCGAGCCTACCTGCAATCAAAATCGTTGGATGATGTTGCCACGTTATCCATCAATATGGAAGAAATGGCTGAATGCGTTCCGGCTATTCAACCGGTAGATTTAAGAAAAATACGAAATGTAGGCGGATATGGCTGGCGAGTTGATCCGGTATTCGGAGACCGCCGCCATCATGACGGTCTTGATTTTTCGGGAGATATAGGCCTGCCTATCTATGTAACCGGAAACGGTAAAGTGGTAAAGGCTGAAAGGAATAATGGAGGTTACGGAAACCTTGTTGAAGTTGACCATGGGTTTGGTTACACAACTCGTTATGCTCACCTTCAAACTATTCTTGTTAGACCGGGACAACGGCTTAAACGCGGAGAAAAAATCGCTCTGTTAGGTAACACCGGAAAATCTACTGGCCCTCACCTACATTACGAAGTACGGTATATGGGCAGACCTCTTGACCCGCATAACTTTTTTTCTAGCGACCTAACCGGAACGGAATACAACAAGATGCTGCAGATAACTTCTCATAGCGGAATAAGAGATTAAAAAATGGCAAAGCACAGATACAAATTCAATCCCGATTCGCTTAGCTATGATAAAGTCAAGAAAAACTGGCTTAAAATAGGACTGAAGTTATTCAGCTATTTTTTGGCCAGCGTTATGCTCGCCGTTCTTTACTACATTATTCTTTCGCCCATCTATCATAATCCCGAAGAGCGTATAATACTACGTCAATACAGAGCGCTTAGTCAGCATTACGATTCACTTGCTACGCGATACAGGCTGGTAGAAGAAGTAATTTCCGGAATACAAGAAAGAGATACAGGTATTTATCGCTCTGTTTTCTTTTCAGATCCTGTATCACCCTTCAGCAATGACGCCTCTGGTGATGACCGAATAGACCGAATAAACTCACATTCGAATATTGAGCTTGTAAAAAACACGGGCACTCTAATAGACAGGCTAATCGCTCTCAGTGACTCGAACAAGCAAAAATTTGAAGCCATACACCAAATACTTGCCGACAGTAGTGGTCTTGCCGCTTCTATACCGGCTATACAACCTGTTGAAAATAAGCAGCTAACTAGGGCTGGTGCTTCTGTAGGAATGAAGGTACATCCATTCTACAAAATGCTACGTATGCACCAGGGTATTGATTTTACCGTGCCTATTGGAACGGATGTTTATGCCACGGGCGACGGCATTGTACAATCGGTAGAGACAGCCCCCAGAGGAGAGGGAACAAGAATTATTATTGATCATGGTTTCGGATATACAACAAAATATGCGCACCTAAGTCAAGTATTTGTTAGAAAAGGGCAGAAGGTAAAACGTGGAGAAGCAATAGCACTTTCGGGAGATTCGGGCACATCAATATGGCCGCATCTTCATTACGAAATACAGAGGAACGGAAAAATTCATGATCCGGTAAACTATTTCTTTGGAGAGCTGTCACCCCAAGAAATGGAAATTGTGATTAACTTAGCATCAAATACAGGTCAGTCTTTAGACTAAAAAATGTGAAGTGTTAATCGTAAAGGGTAAATTGAGGCTTCGATTCACCATTCACGACTAACGATTAACCTTAATAATTAATTGTATGCCTTATAAAGAAGTTAAAGTAGAAAAAATGTTTTATTCCATCGGCGAAGTAGCCGATATATTTGGAGTAAACACGTCGCTTATACGTTTTTGGGCGAATACTTTTCCAGATATCATTAAGCCGCAGAAGAACAAGAAGGGAAACCGTCTTTTTATGCCTGTTGATGTTGACAACATTAAGCTGATTTATCATTTGGTAAAAGAAAAAGGCATGACTCTTGAAGGTGCCAGAATGCGAATAAAAGGCAACAAAGACGGCGAGGATAAATCTTATGAGGTAATAAATTCTCTTAAATCGGTAAGAGAGCTATTGCTGGAAATCAAAGAAATGCTTTAACTTTGCACCATAAATTTGCTCGGTCGTCCGTTGACGAATGAAGAAAACAGTGGCAGAAATAGGCTCAATCCTCGAAGAATTCGCCCCGCTATACTATCAGGAGAGTTACGATAATTCAGGATTGCTTGTCGGAGACCCGAATGCGGTTATCGAGTCTGCACTCCTATGTATTGATGTAACAGAGCAAATCTTAGACGAAGCCATAAGTAACAACCATAGGCTTATCATATCTCATCATCCACTTATCTTTAAAGGTTTAAAGACTATCACAGGTCGTAGCTCTACAGAACGCATAGCAGCTAAAGCTATTAAAAACGATATTGCTGTTTATGCCGCACATACCAACCTTGACAGCGTACATAAAGGAGTAAGCGCAAGAATGTGCGATAAGTTGGGCGTTCGCGATTGTAAGATACTATCTCCAATACAAAATTCTCTTGTAAAGCTGGTAACCTTTGTGCCATTTTCGCACGAAGAGGCTGTTAGAAATGCTCTTTTTGAAGCGGGTGCAGGTCATATAGGACGTTACGATTGTTGCAGCTACAACCTTAACGGCAGAGGAACTTTCAGAGCGGGAGAAGGCTCAAATCCTTTTGTTGGAGAACAAGGCAAACTTCATACCGAAGAAGAAGTAAGAATCGAAACTATTTGCCCACGACAAGCTGTAGCTAAAGTAATAAGAGCGCTTGTTGCGGTTCACCCCTACGAAGAAGCAGCGTACGATATCTATCCACTAGAAAATAAATATCCACAAGTTGGATTAGGTATGGTAGGCAGCTTAGCAGAAGCAATGCCTGTAAACAATTTTCTTGCTTTGCTAAAATCGACTTTCAAAACGGGATGTATCAGATATTCTACACCTTTTAGAGAACAAATAAAGGTTGTTGCTGTTTGTGGTGGAAGTGGTGCCTCGTTGATACACGATTCCGTTACCCATAAAGCCGATATCTTTATTACAGCAGATGTTAAGTATCACGAGTTTTTTGAAGCAGAAGGGAAGATTATGCTTGCTGATATAGGACACTACGAAAGCGAGCAATTTACCGTTGAGATTGTACAAGAATTACTTAGCAAAAAAATCCCTACCTTTACCACCCAGGTAACGAAGTTTAATTCTAACCCTATAAACTACATCTAGTATGGCTGAAAAAAAGAAAGCTGGCACAACTAAAAAAGCTGCTGCAAAGAAAGCAGCACCTGCCAAAAAAGCCCCTCCGGCTAAAAAGACTGTAGCAAAAGCAGCACCTGCTAAAAAGGCTACACCAGCTAAAAAAGTTACTCCTAAAAAGGCTGCGCC
>JAVBOE010000110.1:0-13580 GCA_031550925.1 Bacteroidales bacterium
TGTTCCCGGATATATCGATTCGCATTGTCATGGCGGTGGCGGGTTCGATTGTAACGATTCTACGCTCGAAGCCATTGAGGGGGTAACAGAGTTTTACCGTTCTCATGGAATGACATCTTACTATCCTTCGTTGGCTGCGGATAAGATGGATAGGCTTATTGACGGCCTCGAGGCTATTCGTGAAGCAATGAAGGTTAACCGTGCAGGAAAAGTTGAAGTGCTGGGTAACCACCTCGAAGGACCCTTTCTGAATAAGACGTATAAAGGCAGTCAGGCGGAAGAGAATATCATTCCTATTACGGAAGAACACGTTGCAACTTTAGAAAAATACAAGGATGTAATTAAGCGTATAACCATTGCACCAGAGGTGGACCGTAATGTTGACCTGTTTCCGAAGTTAGTTGGCATGGGTATCGTAATAACCGGAGGTCATACCAGCGCTACTTATGATGAGGCTAAAGAGGCAACCATAAAAGGTATGCGTGGTGTTACGCACTTGCACAACGCAATGTCGCAAGTTAAGAAAGTAGGACCGTTCCGAGTACCCGGGATGGTTGAAGCAGGCTTGAATATTGACGATTTATATGCAGAGCTGATTGCGGATGGTAATCATATCCCCAACGAACTTATACAAATTGCGTATCGTTGTAAAGGTCCAGATAAGCTGTTTATCTGCTCTGACGCCAACCGTGCAACAGGTTCAGCAGATGGTATCATTCACACCTGCGGACAAATATTCTTGATTGAAAATGGAGTTGCGTTAAATAGCGAACGTACATCGTTGGCTTCGTCAATAACACCAATGGATGAAATGGTACGTAAGCTGATTCTGAATGTAAAGCTCCCTTTGCTTGATGTCTTTAAGATGGCGGCTACCAACATTGCGAAAATGATGCGCATAGACGACCGTAAAGGTTCTATCGCTGTTGGCAAAGATGCGGATATTAACCTACTGGATGCCGATTACAACGTTACACGCACTTTCTGTGGAGGCAAGCAGAGTTTTGAAAAGTAAAGTATCACGATACAAGTATCAAGTATCACGAAAAAACGGCACGTCATGTCGAACGAAGTGAGAACCGTTAGCTCGGCGAAGCCACATCCCCTCAATAGCAGCAGTACGTTAAGTATTATGCATTAACCTTAACTGGATTCGAAAATATAAAAGGCGGCAGTGCAACTGCCGCCTTTTATATTTCTTTATATCTCGCATTACATATCGTGATACTTGATACTTGTGTCGTGATACTTTTCTTATTCCATTAATTTTTTATACTTAAAGCGCTTCGGCTCTGTGCTGCCTAAGCGTTTTTTCTTGTTTTCTTCGTATTCGCTATAGCTACCCTCGAAGAAGTAAACCTGCGAGTCGCCTTCAAATGCCAGTATATGTGTTGCGATACGGTCGAGAAACCAACGGTCGTGCGAAATGATTGCCGCACAGCCTGCAAAGCTCTCCAAACCTTCTTCTAACGCACGTATGGTATTTACGTCAACATCGTTGGTAGGTTCATCGAGAAGCAGTACGTTTGCCTCTTCCTTTAGTGTTAACGCAAGGTGTAAGCGATTTCGCTCACCACCCGACAGCACGCCGCATTTCTTCTCTTGGTCGTTACCGCTAAAGTTGAAGCGCGAAACGTAAGCACGGGCATTCATATCGCGATTGCCTAAACGAATAATCTCGCTATCCTGAGAGATAGTTTGGAACACGGTTCTATCTGGGTCTATGGTTTTATGCTGCTGGTCAACATACGCAAGCTTAACCGTTTCGCCAACGGTAAATGTTCCCGAATCAGGTTTGTCTATTCCCATGATTAAACGGAATAGCGTAGTTTTACCTGCACCATTAGGACCAATAATACCAACAATTCCGGCAGGGGGTAGGGTAAAGTTCAGATTCTCGAATAGTACCTTATCGCCATATGCTTTAGTAACATTCTTGGCTTCGATAACGTTGTTACCTAAGCGGGGACCGTTGGGTATAAAGATTTCCAGCTTTTCTTCCTTTTGCTTGCTATCCTCGTTCAACATGCGGTCGTATGCAGAAAGACGAGCTTTAGATTTTGCATGGCGTGCCTTAGGTGCCATACGCACCCATTCCAACTCACGTTCCAGCGTTTTACGACGCTTGCTCTCTTGCTTCTCTTCTTGCTCTAGGCGTTTAGACTTTTGTTCAAGCCAAGAGCTGTAGTTACCTTTCCACGGAATACCTTCGCCTCTCTCCAGCTCAAGTATCCATCCGGCAACGTTATCAAGGAAGTAGCGGTCGTGGGTTACGGCAATTACGGTTCCTTTGTATTGCTGTAAGTGCGCCTCTAACCATTGTATAGACTCGGCATCCAAGTGGTTGGTAGGCTCATCGAGAAGTAGTACATCCGGTTCTTGAAGCAGCAAGCGACATAGCGCAACACGACGACGCTCGCCACCCGAAAGGTTTGCTATCGATTGGCTTTCATCAGGGCAGTTAAGCGCATCCATTGCCCGCTCCAGCTTGCTATCCAGCTCCCAACCGTTAGCGGCATCAATCTTTTCGGTAATCTCGCCTTGACGTTCAATCAGCTTAGCCATTTCATCGTCGCTCATAGGCTCCATGAACTTGGCGTTTACCTCTTCGTATTCTTTCATAAGGTTTACAACGTCTTGTACACCTTCTTCAACAATCTCTCTAACGGTTTTGCTGTTATCCAGCTGCGGTTCCTGCTCAAGATATCCTACAGAATATCTGGGAGAAAAGACAACCTCTCCTTGTATAGCCTTATCAAGGCCTGCAATAATTTTGAGCAAGCTCGATTTTCCCGAACCGTTAAGTCCGATGATACCGATTTTTGCTCCGTAAAAGAACGACAGGTAGATGTTTTTCAGTACTTGTTTTTGCGGAGGGTAAATTTTATTTACACCTACCATTGAGAAAATAATTTTTTCGTCGGCCACGTTTATAGATTTAATTATTAGTTATTAAGTAGCCCACCCCAACCCTCCCAAAGGGAGGGAGTAAGCTCCCTCCCTTTGGGAGGGTTGGGGTGGGTTGTTTCTTTTTACTTAAACGGTGCAGCCAGCTCGCTTAGCTCCATGCCCATGTTAGAGAAAAAGCCGGGGCGCGATAAAAAGTTCTTGGCTACCTTAGAGCGGTCGTAGTAGTAAACTTTGCCGTCTTCCACACCAATAAGCAGCTTGTAGCAGTAGCCTCCGGTAACGGTATAGGCAATAACGGCATCTTTTTCTTTTTCTGTGATTAATCGCTCAATTTCGGCAGGACCAACCAGCTTCAGGTGTCCGTTAAAGCGGTTAAGAACCTTATCACGGTCGGCATTCTTATCAATGTCCGTATCCATCATGTAGATGGTTTTTCCTTTCAACGAGCCGATGTTGTCGTTATATAGCTTGTCGAGCGATTTTTTTGCGATAGAAGATTCCCACTTCAGTATCTCAACATGGTTTTGAACAGATTTTACAAGAAGACCTATCAGAACAGTCTGGTCGATTTCCGAATCCTCATCATCAACGCATATTGGGAAAGCCACTACCCACGGCAGGCTGGAAACATTTCTAACGCCTTTTCGCCCTTGAAACAGGGTAAGGAATAGGTAGCTATTATCTTCCGGTTTTTTCTCAAATACATCCTGAGTTATCGCCAAAAGCGATTGCTCTTCGCTTCCAGTATCGTAGCTATCATCGTTCAGAGGGGTTACCGTCCAGACTTCTTTGGCGGCTTTAGTAAGTACGGCATCGTAAATAATGTTGCTGCCGGTTGTTACAACATGCGTTGTAGAGCTTAGAAGATTCTGAACATCTTCGCTCGTAAGGCTTTTGTTAACTTGAGCCATGATGCTTGTGCTTGCAAAAAGCAGCGCTGCCAGCGTAAATATGATACTCTTTTTCATAATCGGTCTGTTTAGTTATCGTAGCGCAAAAATAGCAAATATTAAATAAGTTTTTTAAGTATTGCGATATGTGATATGAGTACAGCGACTTGCGAAAAAAATGTGATAATGTGGTAATATGCAAATGTGAGAATGAAAAGATGCTTTTATCCCGTAGGGATAGTATATTGCTAAAAGTATTGTGTGTGGCTAGGCTGCGTGCCGTAGGTACGCCATAGCTTGCCCCTAACCCCTAAAGGGGAATAGTCGGCGACAAGGGGCTTCCCCTTTAGGAGACGGGAGGGGCAAAAGAGATAGAGCACATAGTTTTTTCTATGTGCCCTATGTGTCTGTGATTTAGAAAATCCAAACCCCCTAGAGGGTAGGGAGGAGCAACTTCATTTTATGCATCAGCTGTCTTTTACATATCTTACATGTGTGGCTTAAAAGATACACAACCTAACACACAACCTAGCACACAACCTGACGCCATAAAGAATAAAACTAGACAAAACTAAATAGAGAGAAAGCGATTTTAAAAATTTGTGATTTTAAAATGTTAATCTGTCTATGTGTATCTTAAAAGATACGGAACCCGATACACACTCCGATACACACTCCGATACACTAGGCGATACACTACCCGATACCTATACAATAAACTAAACAAAACTAAACAAAACAGAGAGAGAAAGAATTTTTAAATTTTTGTGATTTTAGAATTTAAATCCAGCCGGAAACCGTAAAAGACAAAAAGAATAAGCCTACGGCAACCCTCCCCCTGTTCCGCGGCGCCCCCTCCCTTTATTGCGGCACATTTTTTTTGAAAAGGCTGCGATTGCTTCAACGCTTTGCATTCGCCCCTAAATGCCTTCGGCGAGCTCGTAAACTCGGTTCCCCTAAAGGGGACTTTACGCACTGCCAAAAGTCCCCTTTAGGGGATTTAGGGGCATACGCATCTCATATCAATACCGCAATGTCAAAACCGTGTCAAAAACCTTATGCTAAAATGTTAGGTTTGGTTGCCGTTTTGTGCTTACTTTTGTGCAAGAATAGCAAGCCGGTTCTGAGTAAGTCTAGGGTTTAAATACAAGCAACGCTACCACCCGCTAGCAAGGTAGCAGCAGCGTGTTTGACTCATAAGGCTTCAAGGTGCGCAATCTAAGCGGAAATCGGAATGATCTCTGCAACCGATTACGCCGAAAGGAGCTGAAGGCATTGCGGTAATTCGATAATCTGAAAATAGAGAGATATGAAAATCAGAGTAGCTTTCGTGCTTTTAGGGCTTATCTTACTTGGCTCGTGCAACAACACAAAAACCACCTACTACATAACCATAGAGGGGCAAGCGTTAGGTACATTCTACCAGATAACCTACAGCGATAACGAGCAGCGCAACTTTCAGCCCGCAATAGACAGCTTGTTGGATGTATTTAACAGCTCGCTGTCGGCATATAGCAAGGAGTCGTTACTCTCTAAAGTCAACAGAAATGAGGATGTTGAGGTTGACAGCTTTTTTATCGCTTCCTTCAACCGCTCGAAAGAGATTTACGAAATGAGCGATGGCGCGTTTGATATATCGGCAGCTCCCATATTTTCGGCATGGAAGTTCGGTCCATCAGAAGGTGGAGAACGCCATGTTCCCGACCCTGCTGTAATCGACAGCCTGCTTGATGTTGTCGGCTTAGATAAAGTTTGGCTGGAGGGCAGTAGGGTTGTAAAGAGCGACCCGCGTGTGGTTTTAAATATGAATGCCATTGCCAAGGGCTACTCATCGGATGTTGTTGCTGCGTTTTTGGATAGCAAGGGAGTAGAAAATTACCTGGTAGAAATAGGAGGGGAGATGCGCCTGAAAGGAAAAAACCGTGAGGGTAAAGTCTGGAAAATTGGTATCGATAAACCTATTGACGGCAACTTTGCTCCGGGGGCTAACCTATACACTACGCTTAGGGTAACGGGTAAGGGTTTGGCTACATCCGGCAACTATCGTCAGTTTTTTATAGAGGATGGGAAAAAATACGGGCATACCATAGACCCGCGCACAGGTTATCCTGTGGTTCAATCGCTACTAAGCGTAACGGTAGTTGCAGACGATTGTATGACTGCCGATGCTATGGCAACAGTCTTAATGGTTATGGGATTAGAGGAGTCGAAAGCCTTTTTGGCAAAGCATCCCGAAATAGATGCGTATCTTATTTATGAGAGCGATACTACTGCTAACAACCAGGAGTTTGCCGCATACTATACGCCGGGAGTAAAAAACTACCTTGACAATTAATAATGAATAATTAATAGTTAATAATTGGTTGTTGGCAAGGGTTTGCTGCTCTTCGCTCACGCCGATTTGTAATCGGGGTATAAATAAAAACACAAGAAACTAAATTACCATGTACTGTAAGTACATGGGTTTAAAAGAATCGGGATGAAATTCCTCTATTTGACAACGCTGGTTTATACTTTGCAGATATAACCTCAATAACAAGAAAAAAGAAGAAGTTTATAGAAACTAAAGTAACCGCAATAAATTGCGGGGTTTCAACCCAAAAATAGATAATGAAAATTTATGCTTGCAAGGATATATACAGAGCACGCCGATTACAAATCGGCGTGAGCAGAGGGAAGCAACAATTTTGATTTTCAATAAAGGCCTTTAAGTCTTAAAATCCTCAAATCTTGGAGTCTATATAATTATTAGTTGTTAACTATCAATTATTAATTATTATCAGCAGCTTTTTTCGCCTTTCGATTCACAAACAGAGGTAAGCGAACATCCGCAACAACCCTCAGGTAGAGAGCCGCTATCTATCTTGCTTTTTTTCCAAAGCATCATTTCTTCCTGTTTGGCACATTGCAAACCTAGCTTTCGCATGTTGGGGTTGGTTCCTATTTCGCCATCCGGAAATTTACCGTCTTTTTTTACAATTATATTGATTGCCATTCCGGCAATGCAAATAGCAAGTATTGCTACACATATTAGAATAAGCTGAAGAGTTCCCATTTTTTAGTCGTTTTTATTAGCCAGCTGCATTAGCTCTATATCCTGCCATCCCGAAGGTATTTTGCGCCATTCTTTTAGTGTTCCTACATATTCAAACCCTAAGCTTTTAAAGAGCTGAATACTGGCAACGTTGTCTTTTGGAATATGACAGTATAGCTGATGCAATCCAAGCATCTCAAAACAGTATAACGTAAGTAGTCGTAGCGTATCAGAAGCATAACCTTTTTTTCTATCCTCAGCAGCGTAAATCAAAATTCCGACTCCTGCTCTTCGGTGTAGAAAGTCGATATCGAATAAATCTACTAAACCTACGGTATGATACATACCTGCATCTTTTACATCAATAACCAGCCTAAGCTGTTTTTGTTCATGAATATCCTTGTGCGCCGATTGGATGTACTGCTGTAGCACATCTCTTGAAAAAGGGCTAAGGGTATCACTTACATGCCAAAGATCGGTATCATTCTCCCACAGATAGAGCAGCTCAACATCGTTAGGCTCAAGCGCACGAAGCTTAATTCTACTATTTTCGAGGTAGCTCATTTCTACTTTTGTGCGAAGGTAAGAATAGTTTAAGGGAGGAGTCTTAAATTAAAGCTGCTTAACGAAATTTAGTCAACAATAGTACTGTTAATGATTGTAGCTGTTGCACCAAGGTTTTGCTCTACATAGCGCCTGCTATTTTCTCCGGCTTGTTTGCGAAAGGCTTCATCGGCGCGCATGCGATCTAGAATGGTATCTAGCTGATCTTGAGTAGAAAATGTGAACGCACCTTGGGCATTAAGCAGCCCTTCGGCTTCCATAAAATCGTGGTATCTTGGTCCAAAAACGGTTGGCAAACCGAATGTAGCAGCCTCTAATGTGTTATGAATACCGCTTAAGATAAATCCGCCGCCAATGTAGGCAAAATCTCCGTATCTGTAGGCAGACATTAGCAATCCGACAGTATCGATGATTAGCATGTCGTATTCCGAAAGATTTTCATCGCCCTTTAGCTGCGTATAACGGATTAACTTTTTATTAGCAAATTGTTTGATAATTATGTTGATATGTGCCTCGTTTACCTCGTGCGGAGCGATGACCATTTGTATGTCATCGTGCTTATCGAGGTACTTAACCAGCATATCTTCGTCGCTAGTCCAGGTGCTTCCGGCAATCATTAACGGTTTATTGGTCTTAAAGCTTTCAATGGCGGGAATTCTAACCGCTCGAGAAATTAGCTGGTTAACGCGGTCGAAACGGGTATCGCCGGCTATGGTTACGTTGGTAATGTTTATGCTTTTCAAAAGATTGACAGAACGCTGGTCTTGCACAAACAGGTGATCGAAAAACCGGAGCATCTTTCTCGAAAAACCGCCATACCAACGGAAAAACGACTGCTTAGGGCGAAAAAATGCTGATATGAGGTAAGCTTTAGTACCGTTTTTTTTAAGCGTGTTGAGGTAGTTATACCAGAACTCGTACTTAACAAATATGGCTACTTTAGGGTTTACAGCTTTTACAAACCGTTTAGCGTTATAGAGAAAATCGAGGGGTAGGTAGAAAATCCAGTCGGCCTTATCGTAGCTTTTACGAACCTCATAGCCCGATGGAGAAAAAAAGGTAAGCAGAATCTTATAGTCGGGATAGCGCTCTTTAAACGCCTCAATGATAGGCAACCCTTGCTCAAACTCGCCCAGCGACGAGCAATGCATCCACATTATTTTCTGCTTTCCGTCTTGGTTGTCAACCGCCTCTCGTATTTTTCTTAGTAGCCGCCGCTGACTTTTTACCCATTTTCTTGCTTTTATGTTGAAAGGGGCAATAATGGTAGCAACCATTTTATAGAGAGATAGTCCCAAGAAATATCCTATATGAATTATAAGCATCCGGCAATTTTTTTGCAAAAGTAGAGCAAGCGATGTTAACTTGCAAGCACTAAGACATAATAGGTAAATAAAGGATATACAGCCTACATATTTACTGAAAAATTATGCTATTTAACAGAATAATTGTTGTAAATGATTGATTGGTAAATCAAAAGATAAGTATTTTATTATTTGTATGTTAAAATAAGTTAACGCAAGCAAGGTTAATATTTTCAATATGTTAAATTCGTAACGTTTATATTGACACATTGGTAAGCTAAGTTATTCTAAAATCATTTATTAAATCTATGAAAAAGTTACTATCCCTTATTCTCATTTTAAGCATCCTGGTTTCTTGTAAAGACGATGAAAAAGTACAGCCAGAGCTAACGTTAGATACCACCGGTCTATCGTTTAGCGCAGCACAAGAAGACCAAACGTTTACGGTTACATCAAACGTTGCATGGACGGTAACCAGCAGCCAGAGCTGGTGCACCTTTACCCCAGCTTCGGGTAACGGTACCGAGACAGTTACCGTTAAGGTAACGGCAAACGATGGAACAGGCATACGCCCCGCAACTATAACCGTTAAATCGGAGCTGGGCAACAAAGAGCTACCCGTAACACAGCTGGGTATTGATCCCGTAGTTCTGTTTGACGATACCGAAGACAATATTGTACAGGCAGCTATTGCCGAAGCAACAGTTGAGGTAAAGATAACCACCAACGCCGAGCTGGAGGTAACCCCCAAAGACGGCTGGATACACTTTTTAGAGAACACGCCAACACAAAGCAGTACCGTTGGTCGTACGCTAAAGTTTAAGCTGGACGAGAACGATACAGGCGCGGAGCGTACCGGAAAGGTAGAGGTTAAAGATAAGAACAGCGACTTTGTAAAAACGCTTACATTTAAGCAATCCTTTAGCTGGCGTTCTGCCGACAGCATAACATTGCTGAAAATATACGAGGAAATGGATGGTGCAAACTGGGATGCTGCTAATAGATGGGATGTTACAAAGCCTTTAGATCAATGGAGTTCAAATGTTACACTGAACACAGAAGGTAGAGTAGAAGAATTGTATATCTATATTCCGATAACCTTGGCGCAAGATGTAAGTATGCCAGCAGAATTAGCACAGCTAACAGACCTAAAGATTCTTAGGATGTACGGTCGTAAGCTTAGCGAATTGGCAGCAACCAGTAAACTGATAGGTACAATTCCGGTAGAGTTTGGTAATCTAACAAAGCTTGAGCAGCTTGGCGTAAGCTTTAGCGGGGTTAGCGGCGAAGTCCCTTCATCGTTAGGCAATTTAAGCAGCTTAAAAATGCTACTTCTGCAATATAATAAGCTAACTGGTAGTATCCCTTCAGAGTTAGGAGGCTTAAACAACCTTACGGTGTTATATATGCAAAATAATAGCATAACCGGGAGTATTCCTTCTTCGCTGGGTCAGCTAAGTCAGCTATCAAGTTTAGATGTAGCGAGTAACCAGCTAACCGGAACAATCCCGTCATCAATAGGAGAGTTACCCTTGCTTACAGATTTCAATGTAAAGAATAATCAGCTGAGCGGCGAAATTCCAGCATCAATTAAGAATAATGCTAATTGGAGTTCGTGGAAGAGTCTTATCTGCTCTCAAAATGGGGTAGGTTTTACCAACTGCGAGGATGTAAACCTTTTACGTCAAGCCGATAGCTTAACCATGCTGAAAATTTACAACCTAATGGATGGAGCAAATTGGGAGGCTTCGAAAAGATGGGATGTCACAAAACCGTTGGATCAGTGGAATTCCAGTATAGCTTTAGATGAAGAGGGCAGAGTTAGCGCTATGGATATATATGTTCCTACAACCTTAACGCAAGAGGTTAGTCTTCCGGCAGAGATAGGAGATTTAACAGGGTTACAATCTATTAGGGTTAATGGCTTTAGAGCAATGGGAGTGGATAGTAAACTGACCGGTACTCTGCCTGCAGAAATAGGTAATTTGACTAAGCTTACGATGCTATCTATTATAAATACCGGAATATCCGGTAACCTTCCATCGGAGTTGGGGCAGTTAAGTGAACTGGGATGGATTCTTATGCAAAATAATGCATTTACAGGGAGTATTCCTTCTTCATTAGGTAATCTAACTAAATTAGGAACATTACAGCTGTATGGTAATAAGCTGAGCGGTTCGATACCTACAGAGTTAGGTCAGCTAAGCAATCTGACAGGGTTATTTTTGCACAATAACCAGCTAACAGGCGGCATTCCTTCAGGTATAGGAGGCTTAAGTAATTTGGTGGATTTAAATTTGTCTGGCAACCAGCTAACAGGCAGTATTCCTTCAGGTATAGGAAGCTTAAGCAAGCTGTCGTATATAAATTTGTCTAACAACCAGCTAACAGGCGGCATTCCTTCAGATATAGAGAACTTAAGCAATTTGATGACTCTAGCTCTGTCTAACAACGAGCTAACAGGCAGCATTCCTTCAGGTATAGGAGGCTTAAGCAATTTGGTACATTTAGTTTTGAATCATAACCAGCTAAGCGGTTCGGTACCTATAGAGTTAGGTCAGCTAAGCAATCTGATAGCGCTATCTTTGCTTTATAACCAGCTAAGTGGCGAAATTCCTGCTTTAATTAAAAGCAATCCAAGATGGAGTTCGTGGAAAGATAATATCTGTCCACAAAATGCACCAGGTGGTTTTACCAACTGTAACTAAAATCACTTTAGCAAAATAGAATATCAAGGGTTTACGGGTTTTCTGTAAACCCTTTTTGTTTAGCAGGCTAAGCTTAAATAATGATGAACTTTTAAGGCTATAAGCCGTTATTGACCATAGGTTTAAATAAATATGCTACCTTTGTCAGTTCAGTATGAGGTGTTACCTTGTTGGATATTAGGCTATGAGAAGAATGCTTACAACCCTTGGGCGGTATGTGCTGTTGATGCGAAAAGTATTTACGCGTCCCGATAAGCCACGTATTTTCTTTAAGCAGGTGGTAACAGAGATAGAAAAATTGGGCTTAAACTCTATTGTCATAGTAGCTATCATATCTGTATTTATTGGTGCGGTTATTACGCTACAAATGGCATATAACTTAGTGAATCCTATGATTCCTAAAACGTATGTGGGGCTTGCAACCCGCGATACGCTGCTACTGGAGTTCAGTTCTACCATTATTGCCCTTATTTTAGTCGGAAAAGTTGGCTCTAACATTACCTCCGAAATTGGTAGTATGCGCATAACCGAACAGATTGACGCAATGGAGATGATGGGTGTAAACTCGGCTAACTACCTTATACTTCCTAAAGTAGTAGCATCTGTTATTTTTAATCCGTTTCTGGTTATTCTTAGTGCAGCGATAGGGTTGCTGGGAGGGGCGATTATTGCAGGCATTACGGGTGTGGTCACCATAGGAGAGTATGTAGATGGCTTGCGAATGGCTTTCACGCCTTACTACATCTTTTATTCTATGATTAAAATGGCGTTTTTCAGCCTTGTTATTACAACTGTTCCGGCATTTTATGGTTACTACGCCAAAGGTGGCTCGCTTGATGTGGGGCGCGCCAGTACCAACGGTATCGTATCAGGTAGCGTTCTTATTTTGGTGCTGAACCTTTTACTTACCCAAGTATTGCTGTCATGATAAAGGTTAATCACATATATAAATCGTTTGAAGGAAAAGAAGTACTTCACGATATTTCCGGCATTTTTGAGCAGGGAAAAGTAAACCTTATCATTGGTCGTAGCGGTTCGGGTAAAACGGTTTTGCTTAAGAGCATTGTCGGTTTGCACCCCATTGATTCGGGCGAAATTTACTACGATGACATACTGTTTAGCGAGATAGAAGGCAAGGATAGGCGCGACATACATAAACAGGTTGGAATGCTTTTTCAGGGAAGCGCGCTGTTTGATTTTGCTACGGTAGAAGAAAACGTAATGTTTCCGATGGATATGTTTACCGATATGACTAAAGAGGAAAAGCTCGAACGTGCCAACTTCTGCCTTAGCCGAGTAAACATAGAGAACGCCAACAGTAAGTATCCTGCCGAAATTAGCGGTGGTATGCAAAAACGTGTGGCTATTGCACGTGCTATTGCGCTTAACCCTAAATACTTTTTTTGCGACGAACCCAACTCCGGACTCGACCCTCAAACATCAATTCTTATTGATAACCTAATTAAGGATATTACCGAAGAATACCAAATGACTACCATTGTAAATACCCACGATATGAACTCTGTGCTGGGTATTGGCGATAAGATAATGTTTATCTACAACTCGCGTATTTGGTGGGAAGGAACGAAAGACAACATCCTAGAATCGGATAATGAAGAGCTAAACGATTTTGTGTTTGCTTCTAAAATGGCCCGTCAAGCCAAAGAAATGATTATGGAAAAAAAGGAAAGCTCTCCTTCAATCCCTCCCAAAGGGAGGGACTAGCCGCTGCTGCACTGTCCTATTCTAGGTGGCTTGAAGAAAAACTACTAACAATTGAAAGATTAACAAAAATAATGCCCAATCCAACCCTTTCAGATGAAGAGAAAATGCTCCCTCCCTTTGGGAGGGTTGGGGTGGGCTGATTTGCTATTATGACAGGTAACAATCCGCGTAACTACTATATTGCAGCTGTATTTTTTGTACTGTTTGGTATTTTCTTAGGCTGGAAAGCATGGCGCACATACTCTGCCAGTGATGAAAGTACGGTGGCGGCAATGTATCTTTTTTGTGCGATACTTTGTATTATAGAGGTGCTGCTGCTTATACGCAACGGTAAGCGTAGAGCCAGAGGTATTCCGCCAAAAGGTCGTAATAAGCTCTAAGCATTTTTAACCACATAGACACATAGGGCACATAGTTTTTTCTATGTGTCCTATGTGTCTATGTG
>JAVBOE010000036.1:0-9110 GCA_031550925.1 Bacteroidales bacterium
TAACCAGAAGAATAGTTTTTGTAAACGATTTAATAACCTCTTTTCCTTCGGTTTCCGCAGCTTTCTTCAGCTC
This sequence comes from Bacteroidales bacterium, assembly GCA_031550925.1. Lineage (GTDB taxonomy): Bacteria > Bacteroidota > Bacteroidia > Bacteroidales > UBA932 > JAIRNF01. The sequence goes on from JAVBOE010000036.1 coordinate 74, forward strand.
TGTTGAGATCTGATAAATACGATTACCTTCGCTCACAGGAATAAGGATATTCTCGTACATAGAACCCTGCGTTTCGTACACCTGCTTTAATACAGGGTATGCCTGCTGAGCAATAGTATTCATTCTTCTTTGATAGGTGTCAAGAATGCTTTTACTAATATGCTCGCCTAACTCTTGGGTATTGCTTTCATTATATGTCTTTTCATCAAATGCAGGCTCTAAAGAAAGTAGCCTGATTAGCTCCAGCCTAAAGGTTTCAAAGTCCACATTACCGTTATACTGAGCGGCTAATGAGTCTGCATAATCGTCTATCATATTAAGGATATCAACCTCAACACGCTCGCCATGCAGCGCATTACGACGACGTGCATAAATCACCGTACGCTGGTTATTCATAACGTCATCATACTCCAATAAACGCTTACGAATACCAAAGTTATTCTCTTCAACCTTACGCTGTGCGCGCTCTACAGCACGTGATATCATTCGGCTTTGAATAACCTCGCCGTCTTTCAATCCCATCCTGTCCATAACGCTGGCAATACGTCCGGCTGCGAACAGACGCATCAAATCGTCTTCCAGCGACACGTAGAATTGTGATGAACCGGGGTCTCCCTGACGTCCGGCACGACCACGCAGCTGGCGATCTACACGACGAGACTCATGTCGTTCTGTACCAATAATTGCTAAACCACCCGCTTCTTTTACACCTGGCCCTAACTTGATGTCGGTACCACGACCTGCCATGTTGGTAGCAATGGTAACCGCACCGGGCTGACCGGCTTCTAATACAATCTCAGCTTCGCGTTGGTGCTGTTTAGCGTTAAGTACGTTATGCTTAATACCGCGTAACTTCAACATACGGCTAAGTAACTCTGATATCTCAACCGAAGTTGTACCAACAAGTACAGGACGACGATCATCTTTGCTAAGCTTTACAATTTCGTCGATAACTGCATTATATTTTTCGCGTTTTGTCTTGAATAAATAGTCGGCAGCGTCTTTTCTAATAATAGGACGATTGGTTGGAATCACCACCACATCTAGCTTATAGATTGTCCAGAACTCACCTGCTTCCGTTTCGGCAGTACCTGTCATACCTGCCAGCTTATGATACATACGGAAATAGTTCTGTAATGTAATAGTAGCAAATGTTTGAGTAGCAGCCTCAACTTTTACATTTTCCTTTGCTTCTATTGCTTGATGAAGACCATCAGAGTATCTACGTCCTTCTAATATACGTCCTGTCTGCTCATCAACAATCTTAACTTTGTTATCCATTACCACGTAGTCCACATCCAAATCAAACATAGCGTACGCCTTAAGCAGCTGGTTAACGGTATGTACACGTTCAGACTTCACTCCGTAATCTGCCAACATCTCATCTTTCTTTCCTTGCTTTTCTTCTGCTGAAACATCTTGTTTCTCAAGCTCCGCAATCTCATTTCCAATATCGGGAAGAACGAAGAACTTACTATCATTAACGGTTTGAGATATGGCATCAATACCTTTGTCCGTAAGATCTACGGTATTACTTTTTTCGTCAATTACAAAATACAAATCGTCGGTAATAAGGTGCATCTGCTTGCCATTATCTTGCATATAAGTATTCTCTACTTTCTGCATCAACGCCTTTACACCCTGCTCGCTCAAAAATTTGATAAGAGGTTTATACTTAGGCAACCCCTTATGAGCACGCAACAGTAGCTTTCCGCCTTCATCGTTCTTGCCTTCTCCGATCAGCTTTCTAGCCTCTGTGAGTAGCTGAGTAGCCAGCTTCTGTTGAAGGTTATATAGCTTTTCTACAAATGGACGAAACTCGTTAAACAGCTGATCGTCTCCACGAGGAACAGGTCCTGATATGATAAGCGGAGTACGCGCATCATCAATCAACACCGAGTCAACCTCATCGACTATCGAGAAGTGATGCTTACGCTGCACCAAATCCAAAGGACTGATAGCCATGTTATCTCTCAGGTAGTCGAAACCAAACTCGTTGTTTGTACCAAATGTAATATCGGCCTTATAAGCTTTACGCCTTGCATCTGAGTTGGGCTGATGCTTGTCGATACAATCTACCGATAAACCATGAAATTCGTAAATAGGTCCCATCCACTCCGAGTCACGACGAGCAAGATAGTCATTCACCGTAACTACGTGAACACCCTTACCGGCCAACGCATTTAAGAATACAGGCAAGGTAGCAACAAGCGTTTTTCCTTCTCCTGTTCCCATTTCGGAAATTTTACCTTTGTGAAGAACAACACCGCCAAATAGCTGCACATCATAGTGCACCATATCCCATACAATCTTGTTTCCACCAGCAAGCCAACTATTAGCCCAATATGCTTTTTCGTCTTTAATTTCTATACTTTCGCGACGAGTGCTCAGATTTCGGTCGAAATCCGTAGCGGTAACTTCTACAAATTCATTTTCCTTAAAGCGTCTTGCGGTATCTTTTACAATAGCAAAAGCATCGGGTAATATTTCTAATAAAACTTCTTCTATCTTCTCATCAATCTGCTTCGTTAACTTGTCAACCTGAGTAAACAAACTTTCTTTTTCGGCCAAATCTATACCTTCCGATTCGGCTTGCTGCTTCATCTCTTCAACCTTAGCCTCATCGGCACCAATACGTTCTTGGATAATATTTTTTAACCGCAGGGTCTCCGCACGAAGCTCATCGTTACTCATCTTTTCAAAACGAGGATATACAGCCTTAATCTTATCAACAATAGGTTGTATCTCCTTTACATCTTTTTCTGCCTTTGTCCCGAAAAGTCCTTTCAGTATTTTGTCTATAAATCCCATATTTGTTTTATTCGTTTCTCTGGTTTATCAATAAGAGGGCAAAGTTAGGAAAAAACACGGTATTTGTTCTTAAATACAAGCATTTAATGGAGTGATGTTAATAAATAACGAATAGATTGATATACAAATAAGTAAGTCGATTCTAAACTATAGAACCGACTTACCACATAACAAAATTTTAGTGGTGATACCTATTTGGCCAAACCTTTTACCGTTTCTGCCAAACGAACAAACTCTCTACGATAGCCTTGTTCATCATTGCCTAAACCGGTTTTAGCAAGACTAATTACTTTTTCATACGAACCTTCGCCCTTAAAATCAGAATTACGTAACTGTTGACCAAACATAGCAACCGCTGCTACAAAACGGAAATCTTCAGACACATCATTACCGCCCTTGTCCACCAACGGAACTTCTATCTTCTCGCTTGTATCTCCATCGGGCTGCTTGTAGCGAAGCTTTACGGTAAGCATTTCGGGAGAAAGAGTATAGATAATGTTCTGAGAGGTACCCACCGGTTTCTGGTACTTCAAATCATCAACGCTACCCGGTATATTGCCTTTTACACCAACAGGGACAACCTCGTACAACGCTGTAACAGTATGACCCGCGCCCATTTCTCCGGCATCTTTGGTATCATCGTTAAAGTCTTCTTTGTTTAATAAGCGACTTTCGTAACCAATCAATCGGTACGACTGAACTTTAGCAGGGTTGAACTCTATCTGCAATTTCACGTCTTTTGCAACAGTATAAATAGTTGCACCAAACTCATTTACCAAGACCTTGTTTGCTTCTTGCATATTATCGATATATGCGTGATTACCGTTGCCTTTCTCTGCCAGCACTTGCATCTTGCTATCCTTGTAGTTACCCATACCGTAACCTAAAACGGTAAGGAATACATTGCTGTTTTTACGCTCGTTTTCTATCAGCGTTTCCAGCTCGCTATTGCTTGATACACCTACGTTAAAGTCGCCATCCGTACAAAGAATGATACGGTTGTTTCCGCCCTTAATAAAGTTATCTTTCGCAATCTTATAAGCCAGCTTAATACCTGCTCCGCCTGCTGTAGAGCCACCTGATCTCAGCCCCTCTAAGGCTTCGCGTATCTTTTGCTTATCCGCACCGGATGTAGATGGTAGCACTTCTCCTGCCGAGCCCGCATACACCACAATAGCAACGCGGTCTTTATCGCGTAGGTTATTCACCAACAGCTTAAGCGACGATTTTACCAAATCCAGACGAGTTGCTCCCCACATAGAACCGGATACGTCAACCAAAAATACCAGATTTGATGCAGGTAACTCATCACCAGCCATTTCTTTTGCTTTAACGCCAACGCGTACCAAGCGGTGAGTCGGATTCCAAGGACATTCGCCTACTTCGGTCGTAATCTTAACAGGGTCTTTACCTCTTGGCTTTTCGTAATTATAGCTGAAATAGTTCAACAATTCCTCAGTACGAATAGCATCCATCGGTGGCAGTTGCCCTTTATTTACATAGCGGCGCATATTGCTGTACGATGCCGCATCTACATCTATCGAGAAAGTTGAAAGCGGATCTTCTATTGCCGATTTGAAGCGATTCTCTACCACTTTACTGTAATCTTCAGCCTCCATATTATCATACCTAGAGTATTGAGGTGCAGGAGATGCTGCAACCGTATATGCTGCCGAAGCTTCCGCAGCCTTTTTTTGCTTTCTGCGCCCATTACCGAAAAGACTACCCGAGTTATCCGAATAGCTGTCGAAAACACCATAAGCAACTACGACCATTTCATCCAACTGAGCGGCTTCTTGTTGCATATTAACATCTATTACGCTCTTCGTTACTTTTACCTCTTGTTTGGTATATCCTAAAAAAGAAAATACAAGGGTTGAGCCCATGGTGGTGTTAATGCTGTATTTACCATCAACATCAGAAACTACGCCTGTAGCTGTTCCTTTAACTTGAACTGAAACGAACGGTATAGGCTGTCCATCATATGCATCGGTTATGGTTCCGGTAACGGTTACCGATTGCGCCGAAAGGCTCAGCGAAGCCAACAAACACACAAATAGTGCGATTAAATTTTTAGTTTTCATAAGCATAAATTTTATATGTCAATTTTATTTTGTTCATCTGCGTTTACGATTTATAGATGCACATAATTTTCCAATTCCATAAAACGACACAAAATTTTTATTTTATTCCACATATCATACCAAATTATATATAGAAAAGGCTACATTTCGCCAAAAACTTTTAGCTTTGTAGAAAATCACCAAGATTGCATCTGAACACAACCGACATATCGAGACTAACAGACGAAGAATTACTTCTACAATACTGTAAAACAGGCGACTCCGAGCATTTCGGTGCGCTGTATAATCGTTATATACCTTTGGTTTACGGTCTTTGCTTAAAGTATCTTCAAAACGCAGATAAAGCTGAAGACGCGACTATGCAGCTGTTTGAGGACTTGCACCGAAAGATCAAAAATTACGATATAAAGGTGTTTAAAACATGGCTCTATAGCGTTGCTAAAAACCACTGTTTCCAAATATTACGTAAAAAAGACAGGGAAATATCGCTCGACTCGGATAAGCTCTTTATGGAATCCGACATGATTGTGCATCTATTTAGTGAGGATGACAATAGCGACCGTCTATCGGCTCTGAATAGCTGTATAGAAAAGCTGCCCGAACCTCAACGTATTAGCATACAAAAGTTTTTTATAGAAGAACTATCGTACGCTGAAATTGTTGATACTACGGGATACCAGCTGAAAAGTGTAAAGAGTTATATACAAAACGGTAAACGAAACCTCAAAATTTGCATTGAAAAAAGTACAGTTGAATGAAGCTGCTACGATACATACAAGGTTTGCGCAAAGGAAAGGATGCCCATCGTATTGAAAAAGATGCGATGACAGACCCTTTTTTGGCCGATGCGTTAGAAGGTTTCGATGAGGTTGACGGAAGCCATACCGAACGTATAGAGCGTATGCAACGGCGGATAGCGCAGCTTAGTCAGAAAAATCGTCATATAGCAGCAATAGCTGCCGCTAAGAAAGCAGCCAGCCAACCCCTACCTGAGGTAATGGCGGAAGAAACTCTTTGTGCTGACATGAGCGTTGCTGAAGCAAAAGAGTTTATTTCTCGCGAACCTCTTGCTACCGAGAAGAAAAAACGCCGCAGCCTTGTGGTATGGCTTGCAGCAGCGGTTATGCTACTCTTTCTCGCCACCGGAGGCTACTTTTGGTTATTAAAAGAAGATCCTACAGCACCTCAGCTGGCAGTAACAGAAAGCAAACAGGACGTGAATAAAGAAGCCCTCTCAAGCACACAAGATGAAGTGACGCTGAATGCTACCGACACAAACGAATTGATAGAAAGTAGCGCAGAGGCAATAGCCCAAGATGTTAGAAGAGAACAACAAGCCGTATCGCAACCAATGCTAACTCGTCCAATATCTCCCTCTTCTAAAAATATTGATGCTATTGCTGAGATGGAAATAAAGGCCCTTGACCTTGATATGATAGAAGCAAAAGAAGTCACAGCATATTCAGACAAATATTCTGGTCTGGGAATTGACTCCATACTTAACTTCAACGTGCCTACACTAAGCGATTCCGGCTCTTTAAGCTTATTTGCTCGTAAAGAAGTAGAAAAAATCCATCCTAGTGCCAGCGTTGCTACCATTTATGCCGATGAACTTGGAATACATTCCAATACCAACAGAAGTGCTTTATCGCAAACACTATTCGGTAAGGTTGCCGGAGTTCAGGCCAACGAAAAGCAAGAAGCTATAGCTGATCCTCATGCCTTAACACAATCGCAGCTATATTCACAAGGTAAGCTAGGCGGTAAGCTATCAGAACAAAGTAAGCCTACTACATCCAGAACAGATCAAAGAAAATCGGCAACATCAATTGCTCCTGCTCCATCTTCTTCTCTAGCTTCCGGTGCTGTTACAGGGCGAGTTGTTGATCAGTACGGAGAGCCTATACCTTTTGTTAACGTTCAAGTTAAAGGAACTACAGCTGCTACTACAACCGATATGGAGGGCTACTTTGCACTAAACGCAAAGAATGCGGAAAAGATTGTTGCCAGCTTCATAGGATATGATAAGATTGAACTACCTGTAGATACTACAAAACCGATGACCATTGCCATGAATGAGAGCGCTACCCAGCTAGATGAAATGGTGGTTGTTGCATATGGAGTTAACCGGATGGATGACTATTCTCCTGACACAGGCAAAACTATCCCCGAGCCTGAAATGGGATATAGTGCTTATCGTAGATATCTTAGTGATAATCTAGCAACACCAACAGATGAGTGCGCGAATGTTAAAGGACGAGTAGTGCTAACCTTTAATGTTAACAGTAGCGGGCGCCCATATAATATACAAGTTAAACGCAGCCTATGTCCTTCTGCCGACCAAGAAGCTATACGTTTGGTTAACGAAGGCGGACGTTGGACAATAGGCGATGGGCAAGTAAGGCTCAGCATAAAATTCTAAGACCTTTTTATGAAAAAGGTATCAAGGTCAAAAGTAGTTCCTAAAGAATCAGATATTCTGAATGAATTTAGTCGAGTAGATTATTCAGATGTGTACGAAATAAAGAAAGCAACTAATAAGACAACAAAAGAAATTTCATTAGAAGTATTGAAGCTTCCTGAATGGGCAAATCTCTTATTAAAGCTGAGAAATACTTTAGTGAAGGTATTTGGACTAAAAGTCGGTAAGCAAAATGATAAGCAAGAAACGTTTTTTACACTAATCAAGGAAAGTGAAAATGAGGTCATAATGGGTGAGGTTGATAAGCACCTAGATTTTAGAGTTTCAGTAATGGTAAACAAATCAAAAAATTCCATATCCTTCATAACAGTAGTTCATTTCAACAATCTATGGGGTAAATATATTTTTTACTTATAAAACCATTTCATAAAATAATACTGAGAAACTTACTTAAAAGGCAATTAAAGAGGGATTGAGGCATAATGAAAAAGTTACTTATTATCACGTTTTTGCTTATTTCTAGCATAACATATAGCCAGCAAAAACAAATAGCCATTACCATTGACGATCTACCTTTTGTTGATAGCTATAGGCTCCCTATTAACGAAGTGGAAGAAGCAACCAATAGCTTGCTGGATAAGCTAAGCAGCAATAGTATAAGTGCTACAGGTTTTGTTATCGGAAGGCAACTTGTAGAACAAGAAAATTCGGAAATAAAACGGGATATCGTAAAAGCGTGGCTGAACAAAGGACAAAGCATAGGTAACCATACTTACTCTCACCCCTCGTTGAATAATGTTACGCTGAGTGGTTATATTAATAACTTCAATAAAAACGAAGAGGTATTAAAACAGCTATACCCGTCTGGCCAAAAAACTGGCAAGTATTTTCGCTATCCATTTTTACAAATGGGGTCGGATACTACTCGCAAAAACGGATTCGAACGATTTTTGAAATCTGTTGACTACCGTATTGCTCCTGTTACAATAGATAACTCGGATTATATCTTTAACGATGTTTATGTAGAGGCGTATCTTAAAGGTGATGAAACAACCATGCAAAAGGCCATAGAATCATACCTTGGCTATCTGAGAGAAATAATAAAATGCTACGAGCAAATAACACTCGAAATTGTTGGTCATCCAATCAAGCACATCTTTCTGTGCCATGCAAACCTCATCAATGCCGATCATTTTGATAAAGTAATAGCTGTTTTCGAAGAAGAGGGCTACACATTTATCAGCCTAGAAGATGCACTTACCGATAGCATTTACCAACGTACAGATACGCTTACCATCAGCGGGGGATGGTCACACATTGATAGATGGAAAAAGAATGACGGAATAAAAATAACCGTTTCCTACCCTGAAATAGACGAAGAAATAACGAAACTCTACAATGAAGGTCGTTAGGTACTGCCTAGTTTTCTTCTAGAAATTTCTTTAAAGAGGTCTTTAGTATATATGTCCATCCGGCAGTACAGCTCTCTCTAGAGAAATCGGGATTATCCTGAGGAAACGTTTCTACGCCTTTATGAATCAGTTTTAAATGGGTTTTACCATTTTCATTTTTCAGCTCAAAAGTTACCAATGTATCACCTTCATAACCCTCATAACGCCAAGAGTAAGACAGCTTATGCTCTCCAACAACTTCAACAATTTTGCAGAGATGTAAGTATTGTTGTTTTTCGGAACCTCCGTGAAATTGAAACTCAAAACCT
>JAVBOE010000107.1:0-12357 GCA_031550925.1 Bacteroidales bacterium
TTATACAAGGCGGTGCAGGAACATCTACAAATATGAATGCTAACGAGGTAATTGCTAACCGTGCTCTTGAAATCTTAGGATATCAAAGAGGCGAATACAAATACTGTCATCCAAATAACGATGTAAATCTTGCGCAATCAACAAACGATGCTTACCCTACAGGAATGAAGCTGGCTATTGTAATCGCCAACAAGCAGCTTGTAGAGGTTCTTAAAACGCTTGTTATAGCATTTAGAAAGAAAGCGAAAGAGTTTGAAGATGTAGTAAAGATGGGGCGCACCCACTTACAAGATGCCGTTCCAATGACGCTGGGTCAAGAGTTTGAAGGTTATGCTGTAGCTCTTGAAGAAGCCGTGGACACGCTGGAAGATGTGGTAAAGCATTTCTACGCTAATAATATGGGAGCAACGGCTGTTGGAACAGGTATTAATTCAGACCCTGATTATCCACCGTTAGTATCGAAATATCTGTCTGATATTACCGGACTGCCAATGTATCCGGCTAAGAATCTTGTACAGGCAACTAACGATACAACCGGTTTCGTACTATACTCATCATCGCTTAAATATTTAGCGGTTAAGCTGTCAAAAACATGTAACGACCTTCGTTTACTAACATCAGGTCCTCGTACAGGCATTGGTGAAATTAACCTTCCGCCCATGCAGCCGGGTTCGTCAATTATGCCGGGTAAGGTAAATCCTGTTATTGCAGAAGTGGTAAGCCAGATTGCTTTTCGCGTAATAGGTAACGACCATGCGGTAACTATGGGAGCAGAGGCAAGCCAGCTGGAGCTAAACGTTATGGAGCCTGTTATTGTCGCATCTATTTTCGATTCGATGACTGTGCTTAAAAACGGAATGGAAATTCTACGCGACAAATGTATTGTAGGTATTACAGCAAATGTAGAACGTTGTAAAGACCTGGTTTTACATAGCATTGGCTTGGTAACAGCTCTTAACCCATATATTGGTTACGAAGCATCTACTGCTATTGCTAAAGAGGCGATGGAGACAGGTCGTGGAGTATATGAGCTGGTATTGATGAAAGGTTTGCTTTCTCAGGCAGAGCTTGATGATATCTTAGCACCTGAAAATATGATTAAGCCTAGAAAAATGAAGTAGTAGTATTTTTCAATACAGAGAGGCTGTCTAAAATATAGCATTTTAGGTAGCCTCTTTTTGTATGCTAATATTCATTGTTTTGCTTATATTTGTATATATAACAGATTGTAAATAACATGCTTTCGAGAATTAACATAAGCGACATACTCTTTCTTGATATCGAAACGGTACCGCAGTATCCATCTTCTAAAGAAGTGCCGCCAGTTGTTATGGAATTGTGGGATAAAAAATCGCAATACACCCGTAAAGAAGGAGAAACAGCAGAAGATGTGTACGAGCGGGCAGGTATTTGGGCAGAATTTGGTCGTGTTATCTGCATCTCGATGGGATTTATATTTTTTCGAGATGCTCAACGTTGTATCCGCATAAAATCATTCTATAATGATGATGAGAAAGTATTGTTACAAGAAGCATCCGAACAGATTCAACAGTTCTTTTCTAAAAAGCAGCTAGGAAGGTTATGTGCGCATAACGGAAAAGAATTCGACTTTCCATATATGGCACGACGTATGTTGGTTAATGGTCTTAAGCTCCCCAAAGTGCTTGATGTTGCTGGAGCAAAGTCATGGGAGGTTCCTTTTTTAGATACAATGGAGCTGTGGAAATTTGGAGATTATAAGCATTATACATCGCTAGAGTTGCTTACCAATATCTTCGATATACCAACACCAAAAGATGATATAGACGGCAGTATGGTAGCAGATATATACTATAAAGATAACGACATCAGGCGCATTGTTCACTATTGCGAAAAGGATGTTGTTGCTGTTGCCCAGCTGCTGCTTCGGTATAAAGGCGAGGAGCTGATTACATGTATAGAAGAGGCGGCAAGCTGATTCTTTCGTCAAATATATTACAGGCTTTATTTTAAGCTATGCCTAACGTTTCGTTTGAACAGCTATTACAACAAAACGAATTTTCTCGAGAAGATTTAGTGCGAATGCTTTCGGCTAATGAAGAGGATATGCTGAAACTATTTTCTCGAGCCGAGGAAGTAAGGGTATTGCATGTAGGTAAGAATGTTTATTTACGTGGACTGATTGAGATTTCTAACATTTGTGCAAAAGATTGCTACTATTGTGGTATTCGTAAATCTAATGCAAATACTCAACGCTACGAGCTGAGTAACGAAGAAATACTTTCTGCTGCGGAGCTTGCCTATAAAAACCGATTTGGCTCAATAGTATTGCAAGGGGGCGAAATTACTTCAAATAGGCACACCGATTGGATAGAAACTTTACTGAAAGAAATTAAGGCATTCTCAAACGGAGCGCTGGGAATAACGCTATCGTTAGGCGAGCAAAGTAAAGACACGTACGAACGATGGTTTAAGGCAGGCGCACATCGTTATTTACTTCGTATCGAATCTTCTGATCCATGTTTGTACACAGCTATTCATCCCAATAACGGCTTGCATAGCTATCAGGGTAGGTTGCAGTCGTTAAGTTTACTTAGAGAAGTTGGCTATCAGGTTGGCACAGGCGTAATGATTGGTTTACCTGGACAAACAATAGAGCAGCTGGCAGATGATTTATTGTTCTTTAAATCCAATGATATTGATATGGTAGGTATGGGACCTTATATTGAGCATAAGGATACTCCGTTATATACTAGAAAGGATGAGCTAGAACCGCTAGATGATCGGTATTTATTGGCTCTTAAGATGATTGCTTGCCTGCGTATACTAATGAGGGATGTTAATATAGCATCAGTTACGGCTTTGCAGGCTATTAAGCCGGAAGGTAGAGAGATGGCAATAAAAGTTGGTGCAAATGTTATTATGCCTAACATAACTCCGGGCATTTGGCGTAACGTTTATAAGCTATACGAGAACAAGCCTACAACCGGTCAAAATGATGAGGATAATCTTAATCATTTAATAGAACGCATTGCAACTATTGGGTATAATGTGCAGCTAAATAGCTGGGGCGATTCTTTGCATTTTAAGAATAAAAGATAGTAAAAACAAGAAGCCTTGAGAACTCTCAAGGCTTCTTGTTTTTGACGTTTTATCTAAATAGCTCAATCGTTTCATCAAGAAAATCAATAGGCTTTTCGTTGATGATCATGCGTAGAGTATTTTTCAGCTTAATGCTTTGGATGAAAAGATCGTGTTCCGGAGTTTGATTTTCTTCGTGCATCGGGCTCTTAAAGTAGAATGATAGCCAATGCTGTATGCCAGAGAAACCGCAGCGTTGAGCTAAGTCGGTTAGCAGAACCAAATCTAAACATAGAGGTGCGGCAAGAATTGAATCACGGCACAAGAAATCAACTTTTAGCTGCATTGGGTATCCCATCCAGCCAAATAAGTCGATATTATCCCAACCTTCCTTGTTATCCTTGCGTGGCGGGTAGTAGTTGATACGTACTTTGTGATAAACTTCTTTGTATAATTCCGGATATAATTCAGGTTGAAGAATGCTATCAATAACAGACAGCTTACTTTCTTCTTTGGTTTTAAATGAACCCGGATCATCTAGCACTTCACCGTCTCGGTTACCAAGAATATTGGTAGAGAACCATCCGTTAAGACCTAGCATACGGGTCTTAAACATAGGTGCCAGAACGGTTTTAAGCATTGTTTGTCCTGTCTTGAAGTCTTTTCCACAAATAGGAACATTATGATTCGCTGCATGCTGTTGCATTGCAGGGAAATCAACAGTTAAGTTTGGCGCACCGTTAATGTATGGTACGTTTTCTGCAATAGCAGCGTATGCATATATCATACTGGGAGCGATATCTGCATGATTTTCTTTCATCGCTTTTTCAAACGTGGCGAGATCTCTATGTATGTCGCCGATAGGAAGGAAAACCTCTGTACTTCCGCACCAAATAACAACAATACGGTCGCAGCCGTTCTTAGCTTTGAAGTTACGGATATCCTGACGAACTTGTTCTGCCAAATCCCACTTACTACTTCCCGACTTTACATGTGTGCCATGTAAACGCTTCACGTAGTTCTGATCAAATACGGCAGTCATTGGGCGTATTTGCTCCAGCTCATCTTTAATAGGAGCAAGGTGATCTTTTTCTAGTACTTCTGCATAAAGCGAAGATTCGTAAAGGTTTTCATCGTGTATATCCCATCCGCCAAATACAAGCTGGTCAAGCGATGCAAGAGGAACTACATCTTTTATTTTTGGGAAACGGTTTTCGCTACGTTGACCTAAACGTATGGTTGCCATTTGAGTAATGGAACCTATAGGTTGGCTAAGCTGTTTGCGTACTGAAAAAGTTCCAGCAATAAATGTAGATGATACGGCTCCGCTTATACCTACCACTAGTATGCCGAGTTTACCATCGGGCTTCTGAACATTAATTTTTTCCATTTCGTTTAATATTTATTTGCGTATAACGCTTTAATATGATTTTGGTATTAATTGTTATCTTTCAATAATATCAATAAGTTCAGTTAAGTCGTTAAAACTTTTAATACTATACTTAACATCAATTGTGCTACTATTTTCACTTTCTTGCTCCCAGCCTATACCTTTAAGCCAAACGGCTGTACATCCTAGCTGACGGGCGGGTATCATATCGTTTTTGTAAGAGTCGCCCACAATCATTGCTTCGGATGCGGGAATAGCCAATTCTTGTAATGCTAATCTAAATATTTCAGGATCGGGTTTACGAACTCCCACAATGCTAGATTCAATAACAGTTGTAAAGTATTGGTAAATATCAAAATCTTTTATTACACTTTGTAAGTTACCATAAAAATTTGAAACTAGAACTAAAGGGTATTTTTTGCTGAGTATAGCCAGCGTTTTTGCTGCTTCGCCCGTTATCTTCTTTGCTACTTGGTAGCAATATTCGGCAATGCTTTCTACTTGTTGTGAAATATTATAAGACGTTTTTTCTTGTATAAAATAATCTGATTGTAGCTTAATTTTCTTCTGTAAAGTTTCTTTAAATATATCTTCAGGTTTTACTAGTGTTGGATTTTTCTCCATGTACTGTTCGGCATATACATATGCTTTGCGAAAATCTTCTTTAGGAACTGATGCACCGGATGATTTATATCCATCATAAATAACTTCAGACCAATGTACTCCATTGGTATCAATAGTTCCACCGTAGTCTAACAGAATTGCTTTAACATGTATTTTATTCGATAACCTATTCATTCTGTTGCTATTTATTTTTCTTCACTCGCATTAAAATTAATCCTATACCTATCCAAAACAGCTCGCGAACACGCATAACCAAGCCCATATACACACCAAATCCGGGTTTGATTCCCATCATTTTTAGCGTTATTGCTAATCCTCCCTCTCGTGTACCTAGCTGCATGGGCGAGAAGAATAGAATGTTGGCAATAAGTGTAGAACCCGCATACAATACAATGCAATCAAGCATTGTCATATCTAAACCAACCGCTTTGGCAATAAAAAACAGTTCGAAGCAAGAAACAACACGAGCTGACAATTCAAGCAATAATGCAAGAAAGAATGTTGGTTTTCGTTTTGTATAGAGCGTTACAATGTTTTGATCTATTTCTTGTAAAGCATGTATTTTTTCTTCAGAGTATTTTTTAGCCCATTTTTTTACAAGAGGAATTTTTCCGAGTATTCTAAACGTTTTTACGATAAGACCTTTTCTATACCCAACAAAAATCATGTATAATACCCAGCAAAATATAAGACACATTGCTGCACATCCGGCAATTATAGCCCACGATGGATTTAGGATAAGAACAATAAGAAAGGTTGATATAATCCAAAATACAAAGTGAGACAAAATGTGCATCATGGAGTGCGACAGTATTGCCGACGTGGCTTTACGACTACCAAGGTTATCTTGCAATTCGATAATCTTATATGGCTCTCCGCCAAGCGCAATCACAGGTGTAATATAGTTCATCGCAAATCCGCTGATAGTAACTTTCATTACTTTACCAAAAGAAGGTAGGCATTCTTTTGGCGTATTTTTATCGCGTATAATAGAGTATGAAGCAAGCGTATTCAGTAGATATACAACAAGCCATATTCCAATAATGGGGATAAACCAAAAACCTGTTTCTTGAATATTATCCCATATCTTATCGATACCTGTAGCATAAACCATCCAACCGAGTATCAATACTCCGAAGATAAAGAAAAATATTTTCCACTTTTTTGCTCTAGTCATAAGTAGCTTGGTTCGGTTTATTTTATTGGGATATAAGGGGATCTGATAGTAATTTCTTGCACATCCGTTCGTGTCTCCATATCATATAAAACATGATACTGTTTAGCACAACAAGGTCGAATATAAAATAAATGTAAACCTTATTGATAAAAAGACATATAAACAGCGCAATAACGCGTGTGTTGAACTGAAGTATATTGGTATATTTCATCAAGGGTTTACTCATCGTCCTAAAACGATCTGCAAACTCTTTTGGTATTTTATTGTCAGGGTATAGCTCTCGTAGTTTCTTTTTCAGCTTCTGAAAGTTTGGAGTTGGAAACTCTTGTTCTGTAGTCTAGTTTCGATAGAATGCCAACATTATTTTCTTGACAAAATTCTTAGACCAAGAAAGCTGATTCATTTGCTCCGTAATCTTTTCAGAGCTATCAAGCTCCGATCCTTCGGTTCCCTTTAGGAAAAAGAGATGAATGTTGCGGTAGTAATCGGCCATTGCTGCATGGAAAATATGGCAAGTTCCGGCACCCACAGAGAGTAACCATATTGTCCAGCTCCAGCCCTCGTTAAGGCATCTAAGCGTAAGAATTAGATAGATAACAACAAACCAAATGTTACCGGCAAGCCCATCGAGTATGCGTCCCAGCTGGGTTTTATTGTTAGTCATGCGGGCAAGTTGGCCGTCTGCACTGTCAAAAGAGTTTGCCAGCATGAGTAGCAGCATTCCAATAATGTTTATCTCAAGCCTTGGGTCATAAAAGAGAAGGCCTGCTGCAGTGCCAATAAATATACTGGCTATAGTGATCATGTTAGGCGTTATATGTAGCTTTTTTGCTAGTAAAGCCCAAGCATAACCAATGGGGCGATAGAAGTATATATCAATAAACTCTTCGGTATCTGCCGATTTCAGCGTGTCTGCCAGAGTTATTTTTTTGTTTTCAGCTGTCATATTTATTAAACAAATGTCGATTGCGATATGTTCTATGCGGTCTCTTGCAACAGCAATTCGGCCTTTTTAATATCCTCAGCATGATCAACATCAATAATTTTTTTAAACGGAAATGCTTTTAATTTTAGCCCATGAACAATTAGCTGACGCTGAAAATCGCGCATACGTGTCATGCCATTTTTCATTGTTTGCTCAAGTATATCAAGGGCAATAGGGTTTAGGCAGTAAATACCGCCCGAAATATATTTTACGTCTGTCGGTTTTTTGTCGCAAAAAGCGGTAATGAATAAATCTGTTTCAGCTTCAACATAAAGAGGTTTTTCATCGTCAATATAATCGGTTATTGCCATTAGTCCATCCACGTTGGGGTCTGTTGTGAATGCTTGAATATACAGTGAGAACTCCTTTTCAGAAAAAATGGTGTCAACAGTAGTAAGGCAGAAAGGAGAGTCTTTTAGAAAAGGGCTTAATTCATACAGGCTATGCATTGAGCCAACAGTTGTTTTTACAATAATGTTTAACGGTATGTTGAGCCGGCTTTTCTGCTCTTGCAGGTATTGCTGTGTTTGCTTATTCTCGTTATTTACAATTACGCTGATAGATTTTGCGTTATTTGCCACAAACAGTCGGATAAGTCTATCAATCATTGGTACTCCATTCAAAGGTACTAATGGTTTAGGTAGGCTAATGCCTTCTGCGGCTAAGCGAGAGCCTTCTCCTGCAGCTATGATGGCAAAATTCATTCCTTTGGTTTAATCGTGTGCGAAAAATAAGGCACTAAAGTATAAAAACTTAAGGGATTTTTTGCTATTTAACTGCTGTTAATCAGCATTATTCTGATTATAATTTGCAAGATATTGACTCATTGATAGGTAATGAATCCGCTAGAAAACAAATCTCATTCTAAATCTAACTCCCCACTCAGAAATATCGGGATGATCGAGATAGCTGATACGACGAACTAAATCAAGACGTAAAATCTTGAAGATATTCTCGATACCTACACTGGCTTCCATGTATGGGCCGTCATCTAACGAATACATTGCCGGAATGCCATCTTCGTTAACAGGGAAGCGGAATAGGTTAGGGTTATTTTGTGGTAAGTTGTGATCGCTCACACTTCCCCATAAGGCTTTAAATGTAAGGATTTCACGCCACTTCAGCTTGTTTAGTAACGGGATACGGTTGAGTATCCATCCGTTTAGGTGGTATGCTATATTGACGCTTGCATACTGATCGCTTACAAACTCCATGTAGTTCATCATGTTGTAAGCCTCATCTTGGTATGCGTAGTTTTGGTTGGCTTGGTGTATTACCAGTAGCGGGAATGGAACGGTATTCCAGATTTTACCGGCACTTACCGACATATCGGCATACCCAAAGCTGGAGAACCACGAACGCTTGTCGATACCTACTTGCAAACGGTGGAAATCATAATCGCTATTCCATAAATCTTTTATGCCGTATATGTAATTTAGCGAGAACACAGGGTTGGTGTGATTTAACGGAAAACGGTTTCGCTGTATTTGGTAAAAACGTTCGTTGGGAGCATAGCGAATATTGAGCCCAACTTGAGTTGATGTAAGCTCATTCACATCAACGCCATAGCCATTAATGTATTTCAGCGTACCGGCGGGCGACTCCCATCTGTTTATAAATGATGGAGTAATTGCTAATCCGTTATGGTATTCTTTTTCGTATTTTACCCCAAATGTACGATGGTAAACCATTTGTTGGGCATCGCCTCTGTGGAACGAGAGCAAAAGCCTGTCAGGACTGCCAAAACGCAGGTACTGACCGGGGGTTTCAATGTTATCTTCGTATGTAACGCTGAGTAAATTCATTGGAAACTCCCATGGGTGCAGCTTCCTAGGACTGAAAGAATACATGGCACCTACCTGATACTTAAACTTTTTATCTTTTGTACCGTATGCTACAAAACCCTCTCCAAATATTTTGGGATGTAAGAATGCGTTGGTTTTTCCACCAAAACGAGGACGAAAACCTTCTACCTCGTTAAAGCTGGCCATAGCTTCTACCGGCCCAATATCGAATTTGCCAACGTTTATGTATCCCGAAAATATAATACCTATAACGTTTATAACGGTATTAAACTTACGGTCTTTCTTCATGTCTTGTACCATATCGTATATACCCTGCTCTGTTTTCGTTAGGGCTATAGGTCTGGCGGTTTCCCAATACTCTGCGGCACGCATATCATAACCGGGTAGGGGCTCTACTTTTGCCCCACCTAAAAATCTTCCGTCGGGGATACGCTGGTTGAATTTATAGCTGGTGTAGGTATTGCTCCGCTTTCCGAGTATCATACTTTTTTTGTCGGTCAAGCTAAAGTCGATAATAACCTCGTCAACGTTTAAGCACCAAGTGCTATCAATCATTTTATACTCTTGTATTATCGTGAAATCTCTTACGAGATTTACGCTGGCATTTTTTGTAAGCCCCAGCTCTACACGTTTTACAGCGTATAAGCTGTCGTTGGTGATATACAAACTCCCACGGAAACCATAGTCGGCATCATTGCGCGGGTATAGGTTTAAGTTGATACAAGATACGCCATCTACAAGAACTGTATCTATAATATGAAAACGGTAGAAATTGGGAGATAGAGGAGACAGGGGACTCATAAAGTCCAACTCCAACAGAGTGATGGTATTGTCGTATATATCAGATTTGCTAATTAGCCCGTCGAGAAATGCGTTGAGCGTACTGTTTTCTATGAAATCATGAAAATTTACCTGCTGCTGTCCAACTACAATTTCTTTGCTGGCCTTAGGAGACTTACGAAAATAGTTTTCAGAAATAGTCTCGCGGAAGTATATGGGTAAAGATAATGCACCTGTATTCTTTGATGTATCAATATATTTGGAAAAGAAAGGAAATTGCTTGAAAAAAGAGCTGCTTGTTATACTGTCTTTAAGATCGTTAAGTGCAAGTTCCAGCTTTTCATACTTATCATACGAGTAAGTGCCGTAGGCTTCTATACGGTTGTTATCTTTGTTTTCAATAACTTTACGAATGAGTTCCACCGCAGGATTGTCTTTATTTCTATATTTAACCCGTTTTGCTTGTACAACAGCAGTTTCAAGTTGTTGAGTTTCGGGTTTCAATTTTATATTTTGTACGCTTCCTTTTGGAAGAGGAAGCGTTTGAGAGATGTAGCCAACATAAGAATAAGTTAATCCTGTTGTTTTAATGCTTATTTGTATGCTGTATTGTCCTTTTTCGTTTGTATAAACGCCACCGGCAAGAGAGGTGGGTGATAGAATAACACTAGCACCTATTAGAGGCTCTCCGGTTGCAGCATCCGTGAGGGTTCCGCTTATTGTTCTGACTTGGGCTTGTGCTACTTGAGTTAAAGCAGCTAAAAGAACAAAAACAGAGAGTATATATTGCTTAATAAAATGCATTTTGTGTCAATTAATCCTTCTATTCTTGTTTGTTTACATTATTGTGTATGTGTTCTGCAATAACAACAGCAGCTTCATCGCGACATGGGGCAAAGCTGGGCCAATCGTTAACATCAATAAAGTAAATAGAACCTTCGGGGCTGATAATAGCATCACCTCCATATATAGCTATACTTAAAGCTTTAGCCGCTTTTGTTGCTTCTTGCTTTAGAATATCCAAATCGAAAGGAATGTAGCTCGGTTCCCCATTTATCTCTTCGTGCCCAAATTTGCTATGCTGTATGTTTGTTGGGTAAAACCAATAGAAAAAATCAGTACCTGCTACTCCATAAAATTTCACCAAGTCTCCTACAATATGAGGACAAATAACGGCTGTTTGAATTTCTCTTAGCGCGTACTCTCTAAGTATTTCAACACCTTCTTGCGAACTGCGTACAAAGGTTACATCCTCTTTATGCATGGCATGAAAGTCTCCTCGTTTCACCCAAATGTTTTTTCCGCCCAGCTCTTCAAAAACATCTTCGCCCGCGGTTGTGGTATCGACAATTAGGCTTTTGGGAATAAGGATTCCGGCATTCCTCATAAGGTTTGTCATGTTACTACGATAGCAGCTTTCTACGCCATATCCCGAGTTGATTACTACGGCACCGTTATCTTCCAGTTTTTGTAGTACTTTTAAGGTGCTAAGCCCTCTTCCCATGTTGAAGATGAATTTTTCTTCGATGGGCCCTGATAGCTCGTCTTCGGCATAGTCATTTATCTTATAGCCTTTACTTATCAAATGTTGTGCCGTTAGGTTAAATATGGCACTATCATTTCCTATGTGGTTGGGAGAGAAGCGATTTCCCCTTCGTATTCCTGCAAAAATGTGCATCCTTTTTTTATTCATTATAAAAATGTGTAGCTATATCTTTGTAGTACACATAAACCAAAAGCATCATTAACAACAAATTGTGTAAGAAGCTGAAAATGTGCGCAAATATATAAAGTTTATGCATAAAGTACATTTATGATAATAGACTTTAGCAAAAACGCTACAAAGGTAGAAAAACCTAAAATACCTAAAATGCCATAAGAGTTTTACTGGTCTGCGCCTATTTTTTTGTTGTTGTAATATACATGTTAATAGTTAGTTACCCAATATTGATGTGTGATTATTTAGTATAGAAATAACATTGGAGGAGAGAGGAGAATTAATCGAAGTATTACTTTGAGGTTGTCGCCTTTAAATCTACAGGTCCTATTTTTCCCATTAGTTGTAGAATATCGGACTGACGCTTAAACATATACTGAGTAGGGCTGTTAAGATTTCGTCGCAAGGGACTTGGTAGTGTTATAGCAATCATAGCGGCTTCTCCTCTGGTTAGCTTTGACGCAGGTTTTTTAAAAAACTTTTGCGCAGTTGCTTCTACACCATAAACTCCCTTGCCTGTTTCTATAACGTTAAGATATACCTCCATTATTCGCTCTTTAGTCCAAAATGTTTCTATTAAGAAGGTAAAATAGACTTCTAAACCCTTACGTAGATACGACCGATTAGGCCATAGAAAAACATTTTTTGCTACCTGTTGACTTATGGTGCTTGCCCCTTGCGTACGTTTACTCGTTTTATTATGCTCTATGGCTCGATCTATGGCAGTCCAGTCAAAACCTCCATGTTTCATAAAGTTATTATCTTCAGACGCAACAACGGCTTGTACCATATAAGGAGAGATATCTTCAATCGAAACCC
>JAVBOE010000011.1:0-14393 GCA_031550925.1 Bacteroidales bacterium
AAAATTTATTTTGGTTTTAAGTAGAAAACTTAGGCGTTTGCTGGACTTGCTAATTTTTTAAATCAGTGTCACAAATGTAGTAAGAGTTTTGTTAATGTGCTAATAATGATAAAAAAAGAATTCCGAAAACATGTTTTCGGAATTCTTCTCTAAGAGATAAAACAACACTTATATTGGTGTATAGCTTTATTCCTCGGTTCTAACCTCGATTGCTTGCATTCCTTTTTTGCCTTCAGACAATTCAAAAAAAACTTCTTGTCCTTCTTCTAAAGTACGGAATCCGTTTTTAGCAATACCTGTGTAATGAACAAATACATCATTACCTTCTTCGGTTAAAATAAAGCCAAAGCCCTTGTCTTTATTAAACCATTTTACTTTTCCTTTCATGTAAAAAAAATTAGAGATTATTATTAACATAGCAAAGAACAACATTTTTAACGGCTTAAACAAATTTTGGCGCAACTTTTTTTGAAGTATTTGAAATTTTCTTCAAAAATGTTGGTTATTGCGACTTGAAAATCGAAAACTAACTATTTTTCTGTAATTTAGTGAGATGTGTTTACAGGGTGTTCTATTCTAAAAAGAATGGATTTTTACTAAAAAATTTATCATACATTTATGGATTTGTTAAGTTAAGGACATCTATCTATATTGTAAAGTAAATGATATGATGAGAGTATTTACTAAAAACATATTGCTACTAGCACTAGCCATCATGTGTATTTCTATTGTAAAAGCACAAGAGCCGATAACCATTAAGGTAAGCTATAGAGGAGAGCGATCTCAGGTTTCTAAAGAACTTGCCAGTGCCGTATTTATAAATGAGCAAGGAAAAATAGCTGTGCCTGATCGGACACAAAGCTCTGTTTATACTATGAATGTTGCCGAGAAGTATATACCTCAAATTATACTGCCTGTAATCCAAGTCTTTTTTGTAAATAATGCAGGCATTGTTTCGCCACACTTTAGCAAAGGAGATACCCTAACGCTGGATGTTTACCCGTTTAGAAACGGTATATTCTACTGTAAAAGCTATACTCTGCAAAATGAATCGCAGGTACGAGCAATGCAGCAGTACAATAGTATAGAAAAAGATATTATCGGCTTTTTGGAACATGCGGAACAAGGAGACACACTTAAGCAGCCAATGGTGTTAGTAGATAGCAGATATACTCCACTGCTTATAAAAAACTTATCGAACAATAATGAGGTTTTTATTGAACAAATTATGCATGGTGATGGTGTAAAGTACACCAAATTCTTAGGGATAGTGATAAAAAAGGAAAGGGTTGGATATACAGTAATTGATTATCAGAATATGCGCATGTCTGATTTTGCAAGAGCTAGGCTTAAGGAAATCTTTCGTCCTATTTATTGGAGTTTCGATTTTCCTGATGCTAAAGCTTCGGCTGAAGAATGGCAAGTGTGGTTTGATAAGCTTCTAAACCCTACTAGCTATATAATTGCCAATTAACTTACCAATAAACGATATGGAAATACTTAACAAGCTAATAAAGGCAGTAAACAGTAACTCTTCAGGGCATTTACCTCTTAAGCATAGGGTTGCGCTGATGAAAGAATTAAACAATAGCAAGCTAACAAACAAGCTGTACTTTGAGTGCGCCAAAAAAGTCTTTCCGATTTGGGAAGAAGAATATGAAGGTAGTACTCCTGTGTACGAAATATTGCAGAAGGCTTATGCTTACCTCTACAGCCGCAAAGGCAAAAAAGCCGACTTCTTAAAGTTAGCCAACGATCAGAAAAACCATTTGGAAAGCATTGATGGCAGCGTGGGAGCAGCAGGGCTTGCAGCCCTATACCTTTGTTATTGCATTTGTACAGATACCAAGCCTGTTGAAGGCTACAATGGCAAAGATGACGACAACGCCTTTGACTACGAAGATTGGGCTCCCGACTACTATGCTTCGATGGCATACTCGGGCGCACCCGCTTTCTTTGGAGAGGGTAGCATTGAAAGACGCAAGGAGTTTTGGCTTTGGTTTATTGATACTGCAGAAGCCTTGATAGCTAATCCTCAGAAGCCTGTTATTACGCTGGAGGAAAAGCAAAATGCACCTCAGCAACAAGAACAGATTAGCAGAACGCAATCTTATGAAGATGGCGAAAATATGGGATTGATACAGGAAACCATTCAAATGACTATTGATTTTCTAAAAGAGAAGAATCAAACATATGAAGCATTTAGGCTAGAGTCTCGATGTATGAGTTTGGGAACTATCTCTCGTATCTATCTTATAAACAATGGTAAAGAAGAAAAATTAATTTTATCCGTTCTTGATTGGTTTGGATTTACTCCAGCAAGAGTTTTATATAAAGTAAAAGATAATATGTATCAACAGGCTCCTGAAGAAGGAGCGTGGCTAAATAGCAGCTTAACTGTTGACCAACAAGGTAATTTCACTCTAGAGGTAAACTACGACGACAGAGATCGTCTATATGATGCAGATGCTGAAAAAGTGCTACCATATGAATTCGAAGAATATCCAAGAAGAAAAGAGTACACCCCAAAGTGGCTGCAAGCTGTACTTGGTAAGAAAGCTAAATACTTGTAGAAGCAACTGTTTAAAATATTGAAGGGAATTACTAAACTTAGTAATTCCCTTCAATTGTCATATTCTAAAAGTTACTTCCCCGATTTATTTGGTCCTGAGGGGATAGGAGGAACAGGTTTTCTGTCTTTCAAGTCTTTCATAATTTCTTCGATAGCACGGTTAAGCTGTTCATCATCGCCCTTCCATTCTTTGTGCGGGTCGTTATCAACCATGATGTCCGGATCAACGCCTTCGCCTTCTACAATCCATTCTCCTGTATCGATAGAATAAGAGGTGAAGAATGGAACGCGTAAGTCGGCACCATCAATAAATGGTAGCGAGTTGCTGATACCTACAATACCACCCCATGTGCGCGTACCGATTACCTTACCTAAGCCTAACTTCTTGAATCCGTAGGCAAACAAATCGCCATCAGACATAGAGTACTTGTCGATAATTGCAACCATTGGTCCAACAAGTGCTTTGGTAGGAACAATACTAGGATGATCGACTCCACTATACATTGACGCGCGGTAAGGCACGCGAGCCAAGCGTTCTAAGATAATAGGCGAAACGTTTCCTCCACCATTACTTCTATCATCAACGATAAGGGCCTCTTTATCCAGCTGAGAGTAGAACAGCTTGGTAAACTCATTCATTCCCGGAGTACCCATGTCCGGAATATGGATGTAACCCACGCGTCCGTTGGTAGCTTTTTCTACCTTACGAATATTGTCTTGTACCCAGTTATAGTAGTAAAGCGGATTTTCGTCGGCAATAGGGGTTACAACAACCTTTCTTCCGCTAGCGCTAGCGCTAAAGTTAATGGTTAGCTCTGTTTTGACGTCTGCTTTTCCGGTAAGAAGGCTATAGATATCTTTTACCGTATTTGTTTGCGTACCATTTACAGCTGTAATATACTCGCCTTCTTTAATGTTGAGACCAATCTCTGTAAGTGGAGAACGTAATGATTGGCTCCAATTCTCGCCAGACAGGATTTTATCAATACGGAAATAACCGGACTTATCTCGGCTTAGCTCAGCACCAAGTAAACCTGTTTGTATGCGCTTAGGCTTGGGCATTTCGCCGCTATTAACATAGGCGTGTCCTATATTCAGCTCACCAATCATTTCGCCAATAATGTAGGTAAGATCGGCACGATGGTTTACGTATGGAAGAAGAACTTCGTATTTTTTACGCATAGCATTCCAGTCAACACCATGCATGTTCGAAACGTAGAAACCATCGCGGTAATGTCTCCAGCTTTCGTGGAAAATCTGATCCCATTCTTCGTGATAGTTTACCCAAACTTGCATATCGTCTAAATTAACAGGTTTATCGAGAGTAGGCTTCGAGTTAGGCGTGTCTATTATATACACATTACCTCTTTGCATAACAATCATCTTCTTACCATTGGTAGATAATCCGAAGCGTAGCCCATCACCTAAATCTGTTTCCTTTTTAGCCTTTAGATCGTACATTTTTGCAGACATACCGCTTGTGTAATAAACTTTATCATTTACTGATTGTATGCCAAAATAGTTACCTACCGCTACAGGTAATGATTCTATACGATTTTGGATACCGTCAATATCAATCTTTACATCTTTAGTGCTTGTGGCTGCATCCGGTTTTTTAGCGTCTGCCGGTTTACTGTCATCATCTGTTTTTACCTGATCGTCAATGTCGGCAAACGGAGATTGGGTATCTTTAGATAAAATGGCAAAGTATGGCTTATCCATAGTTGTGTAAATCACATTCCATTCGTTGCGCGCATATATCGGATTAAAATCTCGAGACGAAACAAAGAATAAGTACTTACCATCTATAGAGAATTGGGGTGAGCGAGACGAGTACCACTTATCGGTTACAGGATAGTGCTTGTTTTGTTCTACATTGTATAGATACACTACACTCATTTCATTCGATTCGGATTGTGAGTATGCAAGCCATTTAGAATCGGGCGACCAAGAGTAAGAAACACCTCTACTATATTCGGTATGAACAATGAGCGTTCGTTTTTTCGTTGCGATATCTACGGTATATAGGTTAGCTTTACGATCTGAGTAAGCAATTTTTTTACTATCGGGCGACCACTCAAAACCACCAATATATGTATCGTTATCTTTAGTCAGCTGTATGGCTTTTTCGCTACCATCCGGCACTTGAATGTATAGTTCGGTTTCGCCTGTAGCATCAGAGATGTATGCAATCCATTTGCCATCGGGCGACCAGTCTGCTCCACGTTCATGCACTCCCGAAGTTGCTGTAAGGTTACGGGTTACACCTTCTTTTACAGGTACGTTATAAACATCGCCACGAGCATTTATTGCTAAACGCTCGCCATTAGGAGACATTGAAGCATTAGACAGCATCTTTGAAACGGTTTTATACTCGTCTCTGCTATAAATATTGTCGCTTGCAAGATATACGGTTACTTTTTCTGCTTTACGATTACCTTTAGCATCGAACTTATAGATATAACCTCCATTTTCAAATACGATATAATTGCCATTGCAGGTAGGGAATTTAATATCATAGTCGGTAAAGTTGGTAACCTTTTCTGTTTGCTTGGTTTTGATGTTGTAAGAGAAAAGGTTCATTGTTCTATCTCTGTCTGAAATGTAGAACACCTCGTCTCCAATCCACATTGGTAAGATATTCTGAGCCTTATTGTTGGTTATGTTGCTAGTTTGATGTGTGTTGAAATCATGAATCCATACATCATCAGCCATGCCGCCTGCATAGTATTTCCAAGTACGGAACTCACGGAAAACGCGGTTATAAGCCAGCTGTTTTCCATCGGGAGAGTATGAATTGAAACCTCCTTCGGGAAGAGGCAGCTGTTCTGACAACCCACCTTCTGCCGGAACTTTAAACATTAGGCGACGGAAACCTACAGCATGTTGTTTAGAGGTGTAGGTAATGTACTTACCATCCGGCGACCATCCGGTTACAATGTTGTTTGGGCCTTGGCGATCTGATACATCATCGCGCGTAAATGTTGCCGTATAAGTTATACGTTTTGGAACGCCACCTGTAGCAGGCATAGTATAGACTTCGGTATTACCGTCGTATTGAGCGGTAAATGCAATAGTTTTGCCATCGGGAGAGAAATGCGAAAACATTTCAAAGCCAATGTCGGACGTTAGCTTACGAGCCATGCCACCATTAATAGGCGCGGTGTACAAATCGCCTGCATAAGTAAACGAAATGTCTGTTCCGTTAGTTGACGGAAACCTGAGTAAACGGGCTTCTCCTTGTGAATATCCGATATAGGATAGAAAAAGAAGTCCGACAAGAATGATGATTTTTTTCATATTGATTGTTTTGGTGAATTATTACTTTAGAGTATAGATAGCTTACAAAGTTAAAATAATACTTGTGCTTACATTGAGAATCGTTATATTTTTTAAGCAAATACAGATAAAACATGATAACATTATTTAGACGATGTTATTTATTTGAGGTTTAAGATAAATTTCATGTTGTAAAAAATAAAAATGGACGGGATGAATTCGCCCCGTCCATTTTTAATTATAGCATTTGTAGTGTTTAATATTCCATATATTTTTGGATAAGTTCCTCATTTGGCTTCCAACCATAATCCGGTTCATAATAGTTCCATAAAAGGTTTGAGATATCTCTTATCAGCTGTCTTCCTATACGAACATTTGCATCAACAACCGGTTCGTTATTAGTAGCAACGCAGAAAACATAATCGCCGTGCGGGGCATTAACCAATACCACCTCTGCTGTTGATCGGGTTACAAACCCTTGCTTTGATGCTACCTGAACGTATGGTGGAATTTGAGATAGCGATCTGTCGTCCCAGTAAATATTGGTTAACATGCGGTACATACGTTCGCTGGCAGCGGGACTTACGGCTTTGCCGTCACGAATTAGGGTAAGTAAGCGAGCCATCTCACGAGGGGTTAGCTGTCCCCAACCGTATTTTTCTCTGTCTCCGTCTCTACCAGGTGTACGAGAATTTACTCTTGTGTCTTTAAAACCATTATCGGCAAGCCATTGGTTAATGGCTGCACCACCTCCTGCCAATGCTTGACACCATAAGCTGGCTGTGTTATCGCTGGTGCTTTCCATTAGTAAGATTACTTTTCCTAAAGCAATTCCACTGCTGTCTTTTAAGCAACCAACAATGTCGTATTTAGAGTAGAAGAGAGAATCGCGATAGGTTAGCGTTGTTTTATACTCCAGCTCCCCCTTATTAATTGCATTAAACAAACCGCACATAATAGGAATTTTTACCACGCTGGCCGTAGGGTATAGCGTATCGGCGTTGATCTCAACTTTTGTGTTCTTCTTTAGGTGTTGAACATAAACACCTACTTCTTCAAGTCCCGATTGTTTAATCAGTGCCTGTATTTTATTAGCGAGCTCTTGGTCCACTGTCTGAGCCTTTACTGTTAAGCAAGACAGTAAGCATAGGATGGTGTAAAAAAAGATTTTTTTCATAGTTTAGGTTTTAGGTTAGAATAGTATTAATCTGTAATAAAAGTAAACTCAACAGGTGTAAGCGTATAGCCTTTTTCTTTTAGTAAAAGGATTACTCCTCTTGTATCGTCTAAGTTATTAAGATGTAGCGCACCAATAGCAGCAAAAACGCTGCCGTTTTTGGTAATCAGATCGCTAATTCGATTTGCCATATTGATGTTGCGTTTTGTAATCAGCTCATGAGTGAAGAGTGGGCTGGAGTTGCTTTCTTCCAGCTCTTTCTCCAAATTTTAAAAATTTTGTGTCTTATAAGCATCCCAAAGCTTCTTGATCATCTCTTTCGGATCTTCGGGTTTCATTAACGATTCTTTTAGCATTTCAGCCTGATCTTTCATAGGTATGGCATCTACAGCGTCCAGCTGTTCTTCCAATGTCTCTATACCATATACTTTTTTATACCTGATTTTTGCATAGTGATAAAAATCCTGATCTATAGATTGGGGCTGATCGTTGATGTTCTCTAAATATATTAACGATGTTGTGAATATGGGTTTTATTCGTTTAACAGCATCGGCTCCCATCATAGCAGGAACGGGGAAGCTCATCAGCTTATCAAAAGCTTCTTTGCCCATAAGTACATCCAGCGTATTATCGTCCGTTATCATCATTCGCTTGCTTACCATTGCCTGATCCATCTCTTCGGGATTTATTTCCATAGCGTATGCTTGACATTCTTCGAGATATCCGAAAATAGCCTGAGGAAGCTTAAACTCTGTAGTATCGTAAATATGTACGGTGCCAAAAAGGTACGATGGGTGTTCGAGACCATTTCCCTCTATCTTCCAAAGTAAAGAATTTTGCGCGTTAAGATTACTGAATGCAAAAATTGTGATAATACCTGTAATGCCAATATGTGCTATGTGTTTGGTATGTTTTTTCATTGTTATGTCATTATTTTAATGCTTGTAAAGATATAAATAAAAAAGCGATGCCAGTCATTACCAGCATCGCTTTTGTAAAAAGAGTGATTTGTTTAATTCTTCACTTCAACCCATTGTCCGGCGGTGTTGGCCGAGATAGAGTTGTCATACATTGCGCTGCAGCTTGTTGCTGGTAAGTAGAACCTACCTTTGTATGCTGCATTCAGACGAACAACAAACGTTTTGCTTTGTCCGGCATTTAGCGAGAAGTAGGTGTAAACTCTATCATCACGAATATCACGGTAGTCGTAGCTGCTTTCGCTTACTGCATCGGTATCGTTTAAGCGGGTATTAATGATTTCCCAACCTGATGGGAATATCTGGCTTAGAATCATATTCTTATAGTTGCCTTGTAATCCCGGGTTATAAACGGTAACGGTAGCATAAAAATCTTCTCCCTGAGAGATATTGCTTACATCAACAGTACCCGAAGAGTTAGAGTATTTAACTGTAATCTTAAGGTCGTTTTCTGCAGCAACCTCTTGTCCTGTTGCTGGAATACCTTCTGCAATAATGCGTACAAACAAATCATTCTTGCCCTTATTGGTAATATCCAGCTTACCCTTAGAAACATCCTTCAGCTTACCTGTCCATATTGGTTTGGTAGTATTGACTTTTTGAGTTCCGTTATCCTTATACTCAACATTAATTTCTTTGTTTTCGTTATCTGTTGCAGCATATTTTGATAGCGCCATCAAACAGTAAGCAGTTGTTTGTGTACTCATCCAACGGTTGGATTGAAGCGATTCTGATACCTGTTTTACCAAGGTGAATGCTTTCTCCTTTTGTTTCAGAATAACCATTGTTTCGATTATCATAGACCAGTCGCGCTCTGTAGAGCCAAAGCTTTGCGAGAACCCGTTGTACTTGGTATTGATATTTGTTCCGGCTGTTTCAATCAGCTTACGGGCAACATCCGGTTGTCCGGCAAGAGCGTATGCTGCTGCAAGAGTCCACTTTGCTTGGATAGATAAATCAGAACGTTCTTTCAAACGGTTCATGGCACCCATTTCGGGAGCCTTAGCCAGTGCAAGAGTATATAGACGATATGCCTGATCGAAATCGTTTTGTGAGTAGCTGTAATATTCATTCTTAGCGCGCGACATGTTCCAGTTATTTGCTTCTTTCTTCTGGAAGGCAATCCAAGTCGATTTCATGTTGTAGGGTAGGGTATAGCCCATGTTTTCGGCCTCAATCATAAAATGACCTGCATAGCTGCTGCCCCAAAGATTTGGATAACGATCTCCGGGCCAGTAAGCAAACCCGCCTTCTAGTGTAACGAATGATTTAAGTCTATTCAATGTTGCTTTTACGTTGGTTTCTGCTTTTCCTTTGTCAGCTGCCGTCATATCCATAACGTTGCTTAGGTATAGCTGAGGGAAGCCTATAGATGTAGTTTGCTCAATACATCCATGAGGATAGCTTAGCAAATAACCCAAGCGTTGCGCAAGATTCAGCGGAGGGAAAGTTGATATTTCAAGGCTAACCTCATTTGTACCTTCCATGCCCGGTAGCGTATAGGTTCCGTTCCATGTTTTACCACCGGTTACAATTGTATTGGTAGTTGTGTACATCTTAGGATTAGCATTACGCACATCAATTTCTATGTCGTATTCGGCACGCTCGCTACCGCTGGTTGCAACAATTTTTACCTTGCCCATACCAACACGTTCTTTAACCTTCATGTTGAATGATATAATTTCATCTCCAACAGAAGAGAAAGTCATTGATTTTGATTTGCCGTTAGGCATTTCAAAGATATCGCTGGCAGTAACTTCAACCTTTACGTTCTTAACTGAAGGTTCCATAGCAAATACGTTAACAGGAAGCGCAACTTCTTCGCCCGGACCTAATACTCTTGGTAATGTGGCAACAACCATTAACGGTTTACGAACAGGAGTTGTTTTATCGGTTGAGCCGTATGCATCGCCGCTTCCGGCAATTACCATAGTACGAACTGAGCCTACATAGTTAGGCATAGTAATGGTATGCTCGTCAGTCTTTCCTTTAAGTGTGAATGGACCTAAGAACTTAACCACCGGTTTAAAGCGGTTAGCCTTTTGTCCGCCTTCTTTTCCTGCTTCTTCGTCATCACCACCAATAGCGAATAGCTGCTCAATTTTACCGCCAAATGCACCAATAACGGCCTCATATAAATCCCACGTTCTAACACCTAATGCTTCGCGTGCAAAGAATGTTTTCCAAGGATCCGGAGTCTTAAAGTTGGTAAGGTCAAGAAGTCCGTCATCCACAATAGCAATGGTATAGGTCATTGTACGGTTATTCTTTTCGCTAACCTTCAGCTTAAACGTTTCGCTTGGCTTTAATACATCAGGCATACTGATTTGAGGCTCGAGCTTAGTTTTTGCATCTTCAACCATTACAGGAATAACGCCATATAAACGGATCGGGAGATCGTTCTTAGTGTTTGCATGTTGTTGCACTAAGGTAACGTGCACATATACGTTAGGTAGCATTTCGGGCGTGATATCAAGCGTGATATCTGTTTCTTTTGCTTTGCCTTCTACCCAGAATGAACGAACTACTTTTTGTCCCGATTCTACACTGATTAAAGCGCGCGAACCTTGTGAGGTAGGAATATTTATTTTTGCTTTTTCACCAACGTTGTACACCTTTTTATCGGCAGTAACGGTAAGCATAGTAGCGCCACTGGCATCGTTCTGACGAGGACGACCACCCCAGCTGGGCCAATCGATGTATGAAACCAGCCCACCTTGGTGTCCTTCGCTATCAGTAACGGTTACAAGGTAACGACCCCATTCGCTATGGGTAGCTGTAAACTTAAAGGTTCCTCTACCGCCCTTGGTGTTGATAGTTGCTGAATGTACCTGACGTTTGTAGCTGCTTTGCGAGAAGTTTGCAGAATTACCATTTGATGAACTCCACCACCAGCTCCAGTCAACTTTGTAAATTACTACCTTTAAGCCACTGCGATCAACAGGCTTTCCGCTTACATCAACCGTAGCAACTTCGAAAGTTTGCTCCTTATCGGTTTCGAGCATATTGTCGCTACCTGCGCCCTTAGGCTGTTTAACTCCTACAAAAACGCTATATGGAGCAACTGTAGTAGTAATAGTGTTGGTACTGAAATCTCCACCTTCTTCAAATACGCGTGTTGTAAAGGCTGCCCTGAGCATGCCCGGCACATCGTTATCAATATTGAATGATGTATTGAAATCGGCATGACCATTCTCATCTAAGTTGCCGCTAAAAATTGTCTTTTCTTCCGAACTGAGGTATCTGTTAGGGCTATCAAACGCAAATGCCTCATAGCCTTTAAATGTTGTCTTGGTTGGGGCTATCAGCATTTCAACAACAGCAGCCAAATTCTTTGCCGGAGCACCGTGTAACCATTTAGAATCGATGCTACCACTAACCTTATTTGCTGCGGGTATAGGCGCATCCGGTAAGCTAAGCTCTATTTTTAAACGGTTGGGTTTAACCGTTTCAATCTTTATAGTTTTGCTGAATGATGTACCACCAACGCGTGCATAAGCAGTCCAGTTACCGGTTGGAGCATCTGCATCTGTAGTCATGGTAAAGCTGTAGAAGTTATGGTCGTTACCTGTGCGGCTTACCTTATTTACAATCTGCCCCATAGGGTTAACCAGCTCAAAGTTTACAGGGTGGTTCTTTGGCAATGTTTTGTCTTTATCTTCCAGAACGAAGGTTAAGAACAGCGTATCACCGGGGCGCCATACGCCACGCTCTCCATATATAAAGCCTTTCAAGCCTTTTTGCACAACATCGCCCGATACATCAAAGCTGCTTAAGCTGTTCGACATACCATCGTCTAAGCGAAGGTATGAACGTTGTTTTCCGCTCTTAGCAACCATAATGTAAGGTTTGCCTTTGAAGGCTACTTGAGCCATACCGTCGCCATCGGTTTTGCCGCTACCTATCAGCTGTTGCTGGTAGCTATATACCTCAACGTCCACACCAGACATAGGTAGGGTAGTTACTAGGTTGGAAATAGCGGTATATAGCGTACTATTCTCTCCAATTTTAGCAATTACACCAATATCTGATGCAAGTATGTTGCGCGAAATATTTGCTTTACGTTGACGGTAGTACGAATCGAGACAAGGGTTATTATAGTAGCTGTCTTCATCATCGTAATCATAGTAGTAATCGTCGTAGTAATAGTATGAGTAGCCATTATCGGGGTTGTCATATTCACTTTCGGCACTCTCAAATGTTTCGGGTTCGCTAAAGTATGTGCCATCATCACTACATGGATAAATGGCTTGAGACTTCTTGAAGCCCAATTCTACTCTGTATATAGCACCCGGTTCCGGTTCAATCAGCTTAGATAAATCAAGTGAGTAGGTAGCCCATTGTTGAAGCATAGGGGTGTTATCATCACCTAGCGTAATGGTTTCCATTTTAATCAAACGTCCGGCACGCTTAAGTTCGCGACCACCATCCAGCTTATTTACCTGCATGAATTGAAGAACATTGTTCTCATATACTTTAATAATCTTAGCTGTTACAGATTTAACGTTTACCGCTTGGAACGGAACAACCAAGCCGTTAGAATTTGGTAGTATGCTGCCTTTGCCTATAAAGCGGATAGCAGGTTTTACAGACTCAAATTGAACATCCACAGAAACATCGTTAGTTAAACGTCCGTTACGCGTATTTTTTAACCCTTGGTGAATGGTTAGCGTTTGCGCACCCGACATTTTATACTGTGGATAAATATACACATTGTTGAGCTCTACCTTAAAGCGAAGCCTGCTGCTATTGCTAAGCGTAATAATACCATCTAGAGATTGTTTCTCGTCAATAGCACTAGAAAATTGGCATTGGATATATTGGTCGTCTCCGTTATGAACCACAGTTGCCAATAGTTCGAAATCGTTAATGCCGGGAATTTTTACTTCTTCCTCAGCCTTGTAATCATAGCCTATGCTTTTTCCATCAAAAGCAAGAGTGACGTTGTAAGCGTTATCCTTGCTTTGAAGGCTGTCTATAGTGAAGTTATGCACATTGAGACCTGCATGATCCCAGCTAATTGAAAAGTTTTTTCCGTTAGCTTTTGCCGCAAGAATTTTTTCAACTTTTGCGTCTTCGGTATAATCGGCGGTAGAGATAGTACCCGACAAAGCGTATAATCCGTTTGCCGAAGAGCTGTACATTGTCAACCCATTGATAGAGTACGCAAAACGAGGAGATAATGTGCTGAATGAGAATTCGAATTTCTTGTATTCACTTTCAGCATCAGAAAAGAAATCACCAACATTAAATGTAACACTATAGGTTTTGGCAGATTGCAGATACTCTTTCGGTCTGAATTCAACCGTATAAGAATCGACTATTACAGCCTCTCCTTCAATGCTTGGGCTAAACTTAAACGGGCTGCTCTTTAGAGTAGCGCCAACTTCTTGATTCTTGATTTCCTCGCTCAGATATATTGTAATCGGCGAGGTAATAGAAACTGTTCCGGATGTAAAGGCCGAAACGTAAGGGTTAAAGGCGGGCTCTTCTATAGAACCTTTGTCTTTACAACCGATAATGCTAAATATGATAAATAGCATTACTACGGCCATACCCAGGCGATAGCAAGGAGATTGTTTCATAATACTCAAGTGTTTTTATGTTATTTGTTAGTAATTTTCGAAAGGCTTTATGCTTATCGCAAAAATAGTATTTTTATACTTAAATTCATTTACAGTTAAGCAAAAGTATTGCCATATTTTCTTAATTTATTAAACATGTTTTTAGCTGACGATTTATAGATGCATACAAGAGAGAAATTCCATAAAGTGGGATGAAAAAAGTATGTTTGTATACTAATTATTAAGTATAAATGATAAGTTATTAATGTCAGTTTCTGGGGGAAAATCCCTCGCCTTCAGGCGAAGACTTTAGTATCTTTGGGATAAAAATTATATGCAAAATTATCGCAAAACGAGTCATAGTACGTATGATTGTAAATATCATATCGTTTGGATAACCAAGTATCGCAAGCGGGTTTTGAGCGGTCTTATAGCCGAACGAGTTCGGGAGCTGATTCGCGGTATCTGCAAGGAGCATGATGTAGAGATAATCAAAGGTCATATATCTCAAGATCACGTGCATTTGTTTGTTTCTGTTCCTCCGCATTTGGCAATAAGCAAACTTATACAATATCTTAAGGGCAAAAGTTCTTATAAGCTTCTTCAAGAGAACCGTCAGTTGTCCAAGATATTTTGGGGTCGTCATTTGTGGGGCAGAGGTTATTTTGTTGCGACTTCGGGTAATATTACTGATGAGGTTATCATGGAATACATAAATAATCAGGACAATAATGAGCATGAAGATGATTTTAGCATCGGCCAATCTTAAGTCGGCTTCAGCCGATGAATAAATCTTTCGGCTTTTAGCCGAAATGTAGTTTAAT
>JAVBOE010000075.1:0-9910 GCA_031550925.1 Bacteroidales bacterium
TAAGTATCATCCTGATAAGGTTGCGCACTTAGGTGATGAGTTTCAGAAAGCCGCCAACGAAAAGTTTAAGAAGGTAACCGAAGCGTATGAGAAGATTAAGAAGCAACGAGGGTTTAGCTGAAAGCCTTCCCCAACTCTCCCAAAGGGAGGGAGCATTCCCTCACCCTTTTGGGGAGGGTTAGGGAGGGGGCTGTCTTTAATTCATTAAAATATTTGTATATCTCCGAATAGCTTGTATTTTTGTCGGTCGTAAATTTAAATCAGATTGCTAGCATACATTATTCATAGTTAACTATTACTATTTATGAGTGAAGAAACAAAAGTAGATT
Source organism: Bacteroidales bacterium (assembly GCA_031550925.1). GTDB lineage: Bacteria > Bacteroidota > Bacteroidia > Bacteroidales > UBA932 > JAIRNF01. The sequence continues at coordinate 330 of JAVBOE010000075.1, forward strand.
TAAAGAAAATTCTTTCCATTTCGGGTTATCCTGGTCTTTTCCAGTTTATTTCGCAAGCCAAGTCGGGCATTATAGTAGAGGCTATAAGCGATAAAAAACGTATGAGTGTTAGCACAACAACAAAAGTCAGCTCGCTTTCGGATATCGCCATATATACCGATACCGAGGAGCTGCCGTTACAGGAAGTTCTGCTGAAGATAAAAAATAAAGAAAACGGTGGTGCCGCTATCAACTACAAATCATCGCCGGATGAGCTGAAGAAATACTTTGCCGAAGTTCTTTCCGATTATGATAGAGACCGCGTATATGTTTCGCATATAAAGAAGGTGGTAGAATGGTACAGCCTACTGCAACAGCATGATATGCTTGATTTTCTTGAACTAGAGGAAGAAAGCAATGAAACAAAAGATACCGCTGATGAAACAGCAGCAAAAAATGAAAGTTCCGACACTACTGAGTAGTCGGAACTTTTTGTATATTGCAGCGAGTTAAGGGTTAATAGTTAAGTGAAAAGAAAATCCTTAACCCTTTGAAACTTTTAAAACAATTTTTACCATGAAACTATACCGATTAACCTTACTGGCATGTTTGCTGGTTGTGTCTTTTACAGGCTTAAAGGCTCAAGAGCAAAGCCGATTTGTTTATGGCGGAGGCGTTTCTATTGCCATAAGCGATTACCTTGATATTGATATCAGCCCAAGAGTTGGCTATAAACTTACCCCTGATTTTACAGTCGGCTTACTTGCCAAATACGAATATTTAGACTACGATAACACATCAGAACCATACAAAGCCAATATATATGGAGGTGGAGCGTATGCGCAGTACAACGTATCGTCTTTATTTGCAAACCAATCTCTCCCGTTTAATATATACGCACACACCGAGTACCAATACTTGTATTCTAAAATTGATTGGAAACGAGACAACTACTCTAACTACGATACCAGAAACAGATGGTTTGTAGGTGGCGGTTTCTCCGTTCCGTTTGGTGTTAAATCAAGCTTCTATACGACTATTATGTATGATATACTGGCAGTAATAGAAAACAAAGGAGACGAGTATAGCAATAAGCCGGTAATTAGTGTGGGAGTGCAGTTTTAAAAAGCCCCCAACCCCCAAAGAGGGCTTTAGTATTAGAGAATATTCCCTCCCTTTTGGGGAGGGTTAGGGTGGGGCTTCTACTCGTCCAGCAAATCCGGTCTTAGCAGCTTTGTGCGCTCAAAAGCCTGCTCTTCTTTCCACTTATCAATTTCTTTGAAGTTGCCCGATAGTAGTACATCCGGCACCCGCCAGCCGTTAAATTCCGCCGGACGTGTATAAACAGGCGGAGCAAGTAAGTTATCTTGAAATGAATCGCTTAGTGCGGAAGTCTCGTCAGATATAACACCGGGTACCACCCTTGCAATAGCATCAACTATTACCGCAGCAGCTAGCTCACCACCTGAGAGAACATAGTCGCCAATAGAAATTTCTTTAGTAACTAAATGCTCACGAATACGATGGTCAACTCCTTTATAGTGCCCACAGAGAATTATAATATTCTCGAACGTTGATAAATGGTTAGCTGTTTTTTGATTAAACCTCTCACCATCAGGCGATGTATATATTACCTCGTCGTAGCTACGCTCTGCTTTTAGCTTTTCAATTAGCGTATATATGGGTTCAATCATAAGCACCATACCGGCCTCGCCCCCAAAGGGATAGTCGTCCACTTGACGATAGCTACCTTTAGCATAATCGCGGATATTATGGATATATATTTCCACAAATCCCTTATCTTGAGAACGTTTAACAATAGAATGCCCAAGCGGACTTTCTAGCAATTCAGGTACTACGGTAAGTATATCTATTCTCATTTTTTAGATTAAAGACTAATGGATAAAAGACTTATAGACTACTAGACTAAAAGATTTAAAGACAAAAGAAGTTTGTAGATAGTTGACAAAGGTAGCTTATTCGCAATATTTGAGCAAAGAACATAGAACAGGATATAATTTTACATAAAGATAATACAGTCTTTTTTCTAAGCTCATCGCTCCTATTTCTTGCTCTTAATATCTAAAAAAAGTAAAAATCTAATTTTAGAATGCTCTTTTCATAAGCTTTCGTTATATTTGCATCTTTGCAAATTGGCAGATTATTCTGCATACTCTCAAACTTTATCGATTAGATAGAATGGATACGACTCAAAACACTACTCCTGTTCCCGAAGAGCAGCTAGAACAAAACATTGAAAAAGTAAATGCTGATGTTAACCACGAAAGCATGGATTTCGCAGAAGAAGAAGCTCACTTAGCATCAGAAAGTGAAGAATTTGAGCTAGACGGCGAAGAGCTGGAATCGGAAGAAGATAACCATCCGAATCAGACCTATTCGGAGCTGAACATTGAAGGCTTGCTTGCCGCTTTTCGCGATTTACTTGAAAACAAACCGGTAGAAACCATCAGAAAAGATGTAGAACAGATTAAAGCCGCTTTTTACCGTCAGTACAAGCAAGAGGTAGAAAAGCACCGCAGAGAATACCTTGAAGCTGGTGGAAATCCCGAAACATTTGAAGCGCCTGAAAATACTTCGGAAAAAGAGTTTAAAGAGCTGTTTTCCGCATATAAAAACAAGCGTGGCGAGTACGTACAAAAGTTTGAAGAGGTTAAGGAAAACAACCTAAAGCTGAAGCTGCAGGTTATAGAAGAGCTGAAACAGCTTATCGATAAAAAAGAAGACATTAACCGTACATTTGCCGAGTTCCGCGAGCTGCAACAAAGGTGGAAAGAGATAGGATCTATTCCTCAATCAAGCATCAGAGATACTTGGGATACATACAACCATCACGTAGAGAAATTTTACGACTACATTAAAATAAACAGAGAGTTAAGAGACTTAGACCTCAAGAAAAACCTTGAAGTTAAGGCCCTGCTTTGCGAAAAAGTGGAAGAGTTGGATAACGAAGAGGCTATTGTTTCGGCTTTCCGTAAGCTTCAGAAGTACCACGAAGAATGGCGCGAAACAGGTCCTATACCTACAGAGTTTAAAGACTCGTTATGGGAACGCTTTAAAGAAGCTACATCTAAAATAAATAAGAAGCATCAAACGTACTTTGAGTCGCAGAAGGAAGATCAACAAAAAAATCTTGAGGCTAAAATTGCCTTGTGCGAAAAAGTAGAAGTTATTAATACGTCTGCTATTAATACAAGCAAGGAGTGGTCTAACAAATCGAAAGAAATTGTAGAACTACAGAAAGAATGGAAGACCTTAGGTTTGGCTTTGCGCAAAGAAAACGGAAAGCTATACGAACGATTTCGTAAAGCTTGCGATGCTTTCTTTGCTAATAAGCGTCAGGTTTTCAACAATATTAAGAAAGAGCTCGAAGATAATCTTCAAAAGAAAATAGCGCTATGCGAATGTGCAGAAGCATTAGCAGAAAGTGCTGACTGGAAAAAGACTACAGATGAATTGATAACTCTTCAGAAAGAATGGAAAACCGTAGGCATTGTTCCTCGTAAAACATCTGATGAAGTTTGGAAGCGTTTCCGTAAAGCATGCGATAAGTTCTTCGAAAGAAAGAACGAAAACTACACATCGCAAAATGCAGAGTTTATTGAGAACCTGAAGCTGAAGGAAGCACTTATTGCAGAAATCAATGCATTTATAGCAACAGAAAACCCGCAGGCAGATATTGCTTCGCTTAAAGATTTTCAGCGTCGTTGGAACGAAATAGGCTTCGTTCCTATTAAAGAAAAAGACAATATACAGAAAGAATATAAGGCCACTATAGATGCTAAGTTTAAAAGCCTGCGCATGAGCGATTCTGAGCGTAAAATCAATCGCTATAAATCTAAGATAGAGTCTATACAGCCTAGCAATAAGGGCGGTAATAAAACTCTTCGTAGCGAAAGAGAGAAGCTGTTTAACCAAATTCGCCAGCTGGAGGCAGATATTACGCTATGGGAAAACAATATCGGCTTTTTTGCCAAATCTAAAAACGCTGAACCTCTTATTGCTGATGTAAAGAAGAAGATTGAACAGGCGAAAGAAGAGATTGTGCTGCTAGAAGAGAAAATTAAGCTTATAGATAAACAATACGAATAGCCGATATTGGGAAGTTACTTAGATGGAAACTACAACTAAATACATATTTGTTACAGGAGGCGTTGCCTCGTCACTTGGTAAGGGTATTATATCTTCTTCGCTTGCGCGTCTTTTGCAATCAAGGGGTTACTCTGTTACCATTCAAAAGCTGGATCCATACCTTAATGTCGATCCGGGAACGCTTAATCCATACGAGCATGGAGAATGCTTTGTTACTGAAGACGGCGCAGAAACCGACTTAGACCTTGGCCACTACGAGCGTTTTCTGAATACATATACTTCTCAGGCCAATAGCGTTACAAGCGGTAGAATATACCAATCGGTTATTAATAAAGAGCGTAAGGGCGATTACTTGGGCAAAACAGTTCAGGTAATTCCGCATATAACAGACGAGATTAAGCGTCGTATTAAGTTACTGGGGACAAAGCAAAAATTTGATTTTGTAATTACAGAGATTGGCGGTACGGTTGGCGATATGGAATCGTTGCCATATATTGAGGCTGTTCGTCAAATGAAGTATGAGTTGGGTAGCAATAACTCGCTGGTAGTTCACCTTACCCTTGTCCCTTTCCTTGCAGCAGCGGGAGAGCTTAAGACAAAGCCCACCCAACACTCGGTAAAAATATTGCTCGAAAACGGTATTCAGCCCGATATATTGGTACTTAGAACAGAAAAAAGCCTGTCGATTGATGTCCGTAAAAAAGTTGCTCTTTTCTGTAATGTAGAAAGTGATGCGGTAGTTGAATCTCTTGACGTTCCGACCATCTATGAGGTTCCATTACGTATGAAAGAAGAGAAGCTGGACCAAACAGTACTTCGTAAGCTAAACCTACCTTTTAAAGAAGAGCCTAAGCTGAAAGTTTGGACAGAATTTCTTGATAAAGTAAAGAACCCTAAAAGAGAGGTAAACATTACGCTTGTTGGTAAATATACCGAGTTACCCGATGCCTACAAATCTATTATAGAATCTTTTGTACATGCCGGTGCTACTAACGAATGTAAGGTTCGCTTAAAAATGCTGAACTCCGAACGCATTAACGAAGGTAACGTTGCCGAGCTACTTGCAGATGCTAAGGGCATTGTAGTTGCTCCCGGATTTGGCTCAAGAGGCATAGAAGGTAAGCTGATTGCCGTAAAGTATGTTCGCGAGAATAATATTCCGTTCTTCGGTATATGCCTTGGTATGCAATGCGCTGTAATAGAATACGCGCGCAATGTATTAGGCCTTAAAGACGCAAACTCTACCGAAATGGATACCTGTACACCCAACCCTGTTATCGACCTTATGGAGGAACAAAAAGGTGTTATGGAAAAAGGCGGAACCATGCGTTTAGGTGCATACCCGTGTAGATTGGAGAAAAAATCGCTGGCGCATAAGGCTTATGGAAAAGAAGATATATCGGAACGCCACCGCCATCGCTACGAGCTGAACAACGGCTACCTTGCGGCACTCGAAGAAGCAGGCATGAAAGCAACTGGTATCAACCCAGACAGCAGTTTGGTAGAGATAGTGGAGTTACCTTCGCATAAGTGGTTTGTAGGTGTTCAATTCCATCCCGAGTATAAGAGCACGGTACTTAACCCCCACCCTCTTTTTGTTGAGTTTGTAAAAGCTGCCATTAAAGAGTAAAAACAATTTTTAATTATTAATGATTAATTATCAATAATATACTGTGCAATAATTAATAATTTAACATTAATCATTTCTTTTCCGCTTAACCAATATAATTAAACACATTTCATGGATAGGAATACCATTTTAGGATTAGTCTTTATTGCTGCTATTTTAATTGTCTTTGGGGTATATAACTCCAATCAGGTGGACGAATACAACAAGCAAAAGCAAACACAAGACTCTATTGCTTATGTTGAGCACCAAAAGCTAATGGAAGAGCAGCAAAAGAATGCTCCGGTTGCTGATAGTACTAGCATTTCAGCTCAACAAGACAGCTCGGCATATGCACCACTATATAGCTCTTCATACTTAAATGCTGCCGCTGAAGCACCACAAGAGTTCTATACGTTAGAAAACGATTTGCTTAAGCTTACCATATCCAATAAAGGAGGTAGAGTTTATTCCGCTCAGCTAAAAGAATACAAAGCATACGGTGGAAACCCCCTTATTCTGCTAAACGGAGATAAGAACAAATTTGCATTAGAATTCTTCGCTAATCAGATGCTATCTACCGATGACTTTTCTTTTACATCACTATCTAACGAAAAAGATATTTATGTAAGCGAAAGCGATACGTTAAAGATGCTATCGCTACGCTTAAACATAGATAGCCTTGCCTATGTAGAATATACTTATAGCATGCGTTCCGACAACTACATGGTTGGTTTGGATATGAAATTGGTTGGCTTAGACCGCTATATGCCTAAATCTGCTACTTCTGTTAACTTATATTGGATACAGAACGCACCCCGTTTAGAAAAAGGGTTTAGCAACGAAAAAAACAACACCACGCTGGCATATAGATATCCAGACTCGTCAGTTGAAGAGCTTAGTGCAACATCAGATCAGGACTCTGAATCGGTAAAATCTAAAATACAGTGGGTAGCATTTAAACAGCAGTTCTTCTCAACAATCTTAACTTGTGATGAAGCTAGCTTTTTAAATGCGGAGTTAAGTAGTACTTCATACCCCGAGAATAATGCGGATTCGTTGATTAAGTATTTCTCGGCAACCATGCAGCTGCCATACAATTCAAGCGAATCAGTACAGCACTATCCGCTTAATATATTCTACGGTCCGAATGGTTATAGGTTGCTAAAATCATACGACCAAGAATTTCAAGATCTTGTACCCCTTGGCGGATGGGCTTTCGGATGGATTAACAGATGGCTTATTATCCCGATATTTGATTTCTTAGGTGGGTTTATTTCTAACTACGGCTTAATAATTCTGCTACTTACCATTATTATTAGAATAATACTCTTCCCGCTTACACGTAAGTCGTACGTCTCTACGGCTAAGATGAAATTGCTGAAGCCGGAGATTGAAAAGATTGCTGCTAAATATCCTAAGAAGGAAGATGCCATGAAAAAGCAGCAAGAAACAATGGGGCTATACAAGAAATACGGTGTAAACATGATGGGCGGCTGTCTGCCTATGCTGTTGCAGCTTCCTATTCTTTTTGCCATGTTCAGGTTCTTCCCTGCCTCTATAGAGCTTCGTCAAGAGAGCTTCTTATGGGCAGACGATCTTTCAAGCTACGATTCTATATTGAATTTACCGTTCAACATACCGATGTATGGTAGCCATGTTAGCTTGTTTACTATACTTATGGCCATAACAATGTTTATTACCACTAAGCATAGCATGCAGCAACAAGCTTCGACCCAGCAGGCACCGGGTATGAAGTTTATGATGACATACTTTATGCCGATATTTATGCTATTTATCTTTAATAACCTGTCTAGTGCACTGGTTTACTACTATTTCCTTGTAAACCTTCTTACAATTATACAGAACTGGGTTACCCGCAAGTGGATAGTAACAGATAAAGCACTACTTGCTCAAATGAATGCCAAAGCAAAAGAAGCACCAAAGAAAAAATCGAAGTTTCAGCAACGCTTGGAAGATCTACAAAAGAAACAGGCCGAGATGCAGCGTCAACAGCAACAACAAAGACAACAACCGCGAAAAAAATAGAGTAATATAGTAACTATGCGAAGGTGAAAATAGGCAACAAACGCCCGCTTTCACCTTCTTTGTTAGATAGAATGAAGCATCCTGCATGTTGCCCCTAAATCCCCTAAAGGGGACTTTTAGGATAATGCAAAATTTGAGAACTTATTTTATTAATACAGTAGTAACTATGTTATCATTAGTTTTATAGCCGCACAAATAAGTCCCCTTTAGGGGATTTAGGGGCAAACCTTAAACTTTTACTTCTTAAATTATACTCAATGTCCGTTACAGAAAACTTACGCCAAATAAAGGCTTCGCTACCGGAGCATGTATGCTTGGTAGCCGTATCGAAGTTACACCCTGTAGAAGCGATAATGGAGGCATACAACACAGGACAACGTGTGTTTGGCGAGAATAAGGTGCAGGAGCTGCTGCCTAAGTATGAGGCTATGCCTAAGGATATCGAATGGCATCTCATTGGTCACCTGCAAACCAACAAGGTAAAATACGTTGTTCCGTTTGTTAGCCTTATACATGGTGTAGATAGCTTTAAGCTGCTGGCCGAAATTGATAAGCAAGCAAAAAAAATAGATAAAGTTGTCGATTGTCTCTTACAAATTTATATTGCACAAGAAGAAAGTAAGTTCGGGTTTTCTGATGATGAGGTAAATGCAATGTTGACAGACAACGCATATCAGGAGCTAAGCAACATTCGCATTCGCGGACTTATGGGTATGGCCTCGTTTACAGAGAATGAAGTTCAGGTAAGAAACGAATTTAAGGGTTTAAGGCAACTTTTTGATGCGTTAAAACGTTCATACTTCAATGATGATACTGACTTTAATATTCTATCCATGGGAATGTCGCAAGATTATAGAATAGCTATAGAAGAAGGCAGCACTATGGTTAGAATAGGTTCGTCTATATTTGGCGAACGAAACTATCACATAGACTAATAGACATATAGACTGAAAGACAAAGGACTAAAGGATGATAAAACTGAGACTTTATTTTGCTATCTTTGAGAAATAGCAAATCAAAATATACTTTTAATGATTCCACGACTAATGTTTTACAATTAACTATTAACCATTAACGCTTTTACAATCATATGAAAAATTTGCAAACAACATACATGGGTTTACAGCTTAAGAACCCTTTAATAGCCAGCAGCTCGGGCTTGACTTCAAATATCGAATCTATTAAAAAGTTAGCCAACCAGGGTGTTGGTGCAATTGTGCTTAAGTCGTTGTTTGAAGAGCAAATTAACTATGAGTCCGGTCGCCTTGAAGCATTTGGCGTAGAACATCCCGATGCTATCAGCTATATAAGGGCATACAGCTCCAGCAACTCTTTAGAAAACTATCTTAACCTTATAAAAGCTGCTAAGAAAGAAACCAATATTCCTATTATTGCCAGCGTATCATGCATATCTGATAATGAATGGATATCGTTTGCAAAGAACATAGAAGATGCGGGTGCCGATGGTTTAGAGCTGAACCTGTTCTTTCTTCCTGTTGATAAGGATAAAACTTCGAGCGAGTATGAAGCCACTTATTTCGAGGTTATTAATAGCTTAAAGAAGAAAATTAAAATTCCTATTGCTGTTAAAATCGGCTACTATTTTACCAACCCGCTAAGAATGGTAAAAGAGCTGTATAACCATAAAGCAAATGCAGCCGTACTATTTAACCGTTTCTACGAGCCCGATATTGATATCGAGAAGATGGAAATGAAAGCTGGAGATGTATTCAGCCGTCCGTCAGATCTTCGTTTATCTCTTCGTTGGATATCGCTTATATCAGCACAGCTACCCGAAATGGAGCTATCTGCATCTACAGGTGCTCATGATGGATCC